>JBFWZE010000065.1:0-14287 GCA_050185685.1 Dehalococcoidia bacterium | reverse complement strand
AGCACGTCATCGCCGCTGCCGACCCGGAGCGCTTCGAGGTCGTCCCCATCGGCGTGACCCGCAGCGGCGCCTGGCTCTCCGTTGATGAGACGCGCGAGCAGCTCGCGAAGCCCGACGCCCCGTTCACAAAGCAGATCCTCGGCGGCGACCCGAAGGCGATGCTGACCACCGCCGCCCGCGCCCTCAGCGACGTCGACGTCGTGTTCCCGCTCATCCACGGTCAGCACGGCGAGGACGGCACTCTCCAGGGCATGCTCGAGCTCGCCGGCCTGCCGTACTGCGGCTGCGGCGTCGGCGCCAGCGCTGTCGGCATGGACAAGGCGCTGATGAAAGCCGTCTTCGCCGGCGCCGGCATCGAAGTTGGCCCCCATCGTGTCGTCTATCCCGCGGACCAGGACCTCGTGAAGCTGGCGCGTGAGCTCGAAGACGAGCTCGGGATGCCCCTCTTCGTGAAGCCCGCGAACGGCGGCTCGAGTGTCGGCATCCAGAAGGTGCACGACCGCGAAGCCCTCGCCGGTGCCCTCGCCGAGGCCGGCAAGATCGATTCGAAGCTCGTCATCGAAAGCCACATCGAGGCCCGAGAGGTTGAGGTCGGCATCCTCGGCAACTACGACGACGCCCAGGCAACCGGCGCCGGCGAGATCCACTTCGAGCGCGAGTTCTACGACTTCGAAGCGAAGTACCTCGACCCGCGCTCGAAAATCATCATCCCCGCGAACGTCGATGCCTCGACCGAGCAGCGACTGCAGGAGCTCGCAATCCGAGCCTTCAAGGCAATCGATGGCTCTGGCCTCAGCCGCGTCGACTTCTTTCTGCGCCCGGACGGCTCGCTGATGATCGACGAAATCAACACGATGCCGGGGTTTACGCCCGTCAGCATGTATCCGAGACTTTGGCAGGCTAAAGGAGTATCCTATTCCGAGTTGATAACGCGCCTAGTCGAATTAGCAATGGCGCGACATACGGAGAAGCCCATTGTCTAAGGACCGCGCCCCCCGCAAGCGGCCCAAAAAACGAACAGGAGCACCCCACCCGGTCCGAGTTCTCCTCGGCAAGTGGCGCGTCATGCTCGCCCTCTTCCCGGTCGCCGTCGTGGCGGGCGTGACCTATGCTGCCGTCCAATCGCCCCTGCTGACCGCCCAGAGCTTCAGCGTCAAAGGCGCCGATACCCTCGACCGCCAGGCAGTCATCGACATCAGCGGCCTCAAGGGACGCAGCCTCCTCGACCTCCCCGTCGAAGACGCCCAGGCCCGGCTCCGCGACATTCCACAGATCAAATCGGTGTCGATTTCGCGGACCTTCCCGCAGACGGTCACGATCAAGGTCGTCGAGCGTCAGCCCGCTGCCTACTGGTCAATCAACAACCGCGAATACGTCGTCGATGCCGATGGCTACGTCCTCAACTCCGGCGTACCCGACGGCGCCGCGCCGCGCATCCTTGAGCCCGACAGCAACCGCGTCATGGGCCCCGGCGATCGCGTCCACCCTGACGCCGTCGCCCTTGCCCTGCGCCTGCAGGAGGAGTCGCCGCGCATCCTCAACCAGAGCCTCGCGACAATCGAGTACCGCCAGGACGTCGGCGTCTCTGCCGTCTTCTCCAACGGCATGCGCGTCACCTTCGGCGATGAGCGCTCCTACGACTACAAGATCTCAGTGCTGTCCGCGCTGCTCGACAAGCTGACCGCCCAGGGCTCCCTGGCGCCGCGCAGCGTGGACCTGCGCTTTGGAGAGCGGGTGACCTATGACTAGCCCTTTGGAACGAAGGTCACCGATGCCCGTTTGCTCGTATGCCTGTTTGCCCGTCTGCCCGTGTCCTCGACTGGATGTCCCGGAGGAACCCCAGTGGTAAAGTCCGGTACCTTCGCAGCCATCGACGTCGGCACGACGAAAATCTGCACCACCGTCGGCGAAGTCGCCGGCACCGGTGAGATGCGCATCCTCGGCGTCGGCATCTCGCCCTCCGCAGGCCTGAGCCGTGGCATGGTCGATAACATCCGCGAGGCTACCGACGCCATTCGCGCCTCGGTCGAGAAGGCAGAGCGTGCCAGCGGTACCCGCATCCTCTCGGCAATCGTCGGCCTCAGCGGCGCCCACGTGCAGAGCGTCAACAACCGCGGCATCGTCGCCGTGCCCGACCGCACCCGCCCGATCAGCCACGACGACATCACCCGCGCCCTCGAAGGCGCCAAGATCATCAGCGTCCCGACCAACCGCGAGATCCTCCACGTCCTGCCCCGCTACTACGTTGTCGACGGCCAGGACAGCGTCAGCGACCCGCTTGGTATGTACGGCCAGCGTCTCGACGTCGAAGCCCACATCATCACCGTCGCCAGCAGCGCCATCGCCAACGTCAGCAAGGTGGTCGAAGCCGCCGGCGTCCAGGTCGATGAGCTCGTCCTTCAGTCGCTCGCCAGCGCCGAGGCCGTGCTCAGTACCGAGGAGAAGCGCCAGGGCGTCATCCTCGCCGACATCGGCGGCGGCTGCACCGACATCAGCGTCTTCGTCGAGGGTTCGATTCACCACACGGCCACGCTGCCCCTCGGCGGCAACCACATCACGCGTGACCTCGTCGTCGGCCTCCGCTGCCCCTACCACAGCGCAGAAGAGGCGAAGGAGATCAGCGGCAACGCCCTGCCGAGCGCCGTCCCTGAAGAAGACGAGATACTCATCGAGGCGTTCGGCGCCGAGCGCCAGCGAACCTACCCGCGACGCCGCGTCTGCGAGATCATCCAGGCCCGCGTCGAAGAGATCCTCGAGCTCACCCTCGTCGAGGTGAAGCGCGCCACCGAGCTCGACCTCGTCTCCGCGGGCATGGTCCTCACCGGCGGCACCGCCCGCCTGCCCAACATCGACCGCCTCGCCGAGCAGGTCACCGGCCTGCCCGCCCGCATCGGCATGCCGAACCACATCTTCGGCCTCGTCGATGAGCTGCACGACCCCGCCTTCGCCACCAGCGTCGGCCTCCTGCAGTGGGCCGTCGGCGCCCAGGAGCTCGCGCCCCTCAGCCACGACGTCGTCGGCCCCACCGCCCTCGACAACATGTTCAAGAAGCTCAGTAGCTGGGTCAGAGTCCTGCTCCCAGAATGACCTGAAGAAAATGACGATAAGGGGTGGAATGACGAAGGCTGTGGCAAGCCGACAAAGCACAGGAGCAGCAAAGCTCCCGCCGCTGCCTGCCCTGTTCTTCGTCTCTCCGTCGGCCACAGGCATTTCAAGTGCAGCCATCGTCGCCCCCAAGCGAAGCGCAGGGAGCGCACTGCACTACCGTATCGCCACCTATCCTCGGGCTCGAGCAGCGAAGAGCACTCGAAGCAGGGTAGGCAGGGGCGCAGCGTCGCAGACGTCGTCTGGGATACATGCCCGGGGGGAGTGGGGGCTGTCCCCCCATTCTCTATCTCAAGGAAACTCAGCGGAGCAGACCGAGAGGGATGCGCAGCTGATTTTTCCGGGCGCCATCAGGCACCTCTTCACAACCAGAGAACCCTCACTCCATCCTGCCCGAGCACAACGCCCTCGAAGCAGGGTCGGTAGGGGCGCAGCCCCTGCCGGGGGGGCCTGGGGGGTGTCCCCCCACACCTTTTCTTTTAAAGAACCTGCGGAGCAGACCGAGAGGGATGCGCAGCAGGTTCCCCCCGTAAGCAAGAAAACCTCACTCCCACCCGCCAGGAGGAAAACATAATGTCAAAGTCCACCACCTACGTAGACGGACTGCCGCCGATCAAGGTCATCGGCGTCGGCGGCGGCGGCTCCAACGCCGTCTCCCGAATGGCGCAGGAGAAAATCTCCGGCGTTGAGCTCGTCGCCGTGAACACCGACGGCCAGGCGCTGCTCAACACCAACGCCGACGTCCAGATCCGCATCGGTGACAAGCTCACCAAGGGCCTCGGCGCCGGCGGTGACCCCGCCCGCGGTCTCCGCGCCGCCGAGGAGTCCCGCGAAGAGCTCGCCGAGGTCGTCCGTGGCGCCGAGATGGTCTTCGTCACGGCTGGCATGGGCGGTGGCACCGGCACCGGCGCTGCTCCCATCGTCGCCGAGGTGGCACGCTCCTCCGGCGCCCTCACGATCGGCGTCGTGACGAAGCCTTTCACCTTCGAGGGCACGAAGCGGGCTCAGCGCGCCGCCGAGGGCATCGAGGCGCTGCAGAGCAAGGTCGACACCCTCATCGTCATCCCGAACGACCGCCTGCTCGCCCTCTGCGACCCCAAGGCATCGCTCGAAGAGGCCTTCCGCACCGCCGACGAGATCCTTCGCCAGGGTATCCAGGGCATCTCCGAGATCATCACCCTCCCCGGCGTCGTCAACCTCGACTTCGCGGACGTCCGCAAGATCATGAGCGAGGCTGGTCCGGCGCTGCTCTCGATCGGCCGCGGCCGCGGTGAGAACCGCGCTGCCGATGCCGCTCGTGCCGCCGTTGCCAGCCCGCTGCTCGATGTCAGCATCAAGGGCGCCCGCGGCGTCCTTTTCAACGTCGTCGGCGGTGAGCGCCTCGGCCTCGCCGAGATCAACGCCGCCGCCCAGGTCATCCAGGACGTCGTCCACCCCGACGCCGAGATCGTCTTCGGCGCCGCCATCGACCCGAACATGGGCGACGAGATCAAAGTCACCGTCATCGCCACCGGCTTCGACCCCGTAGGCAAGCAGGTCATCGAGATGCGCGACGAAGAGGAAGATGAGCCCGAAGAGGAGGAGGAAGAGCTGCAGCAGCCTCAGGCCCAGCAGCAGCCCGCCCGGGCCGAAGCCACGGCCCCGGCCGCCGCGAGCGCAACGCAGCGCGACGAGCTCGAGTTCCGCCCGCAGCCGCGTCAGCCCCGCTTCGACGAGAACGGCCTGCCCTTCGACCGCGACCTCCCCGGCGTCGACACCGAGCTCCCGGCCTTCCTCCGCCGCAACGTCCCGTCGCGCTAGAGGAAGCCTCGAAGATAACCCCAAGGGCCGCGAAAGCGGCCCTTCGTCGTATATACGGTGTTGCAGCCTACGCTGAACAACACTTAGGTGGGCATCGCGCAATCCACCATTCGCCCGCCCGCAAAGCATCGCTGCGGCGGACCGCCCCCTCTCGTTGCGAGCCATTGCCCGCAGGCAAGGCGAAGCAACCTTTTGCGCCCCCAAATCTCGCAACGACGAACCACTACGCCCGCGGCCGCCCGCCCCGACCCCACGAAGGGCGAACTTCGGCCTCAAGCTCCCAGTCCCGCTTCAGACCCGTGTTCCCAACCACGCTCCCGCCCCCAACCCGTAAGCTAGATCAATGAGCGAGTCCACCTTCCTCTCCCACGTCCTCTGGCTCGGCGGCCCGCCCGACGCCGGCAAGACCACCATCGCGAAGGAGCTCGCTGAATGGCACGGCCTCCAGCTCTACCGCTTCGACGAGCACGAGCAGGACCACATGGCGCGCGCCGAGCCGGCCGCCAAGCCCGCGCTCTGGGCTGCGAAGCCTGAGAACCTCACGCCGGAGCAGCGCTGGCTCACCTTCACTCCCGACGAGATGGCCTACGCAACCATCGACTCCTGGTCAGAGCGCTTCGAGTACGCCTGCGAAGACCTCCTCGCCATGCCGAAGTCGCCCGCAATCATCGCCGAAGGCCCAGGCTTCTTCCCCGACCTCGTCATGATGGTCCTCGACGACCCGCGGCAAGCCGCCTTCCTCATCCCGACGCCCGCCTTCCAGCTCGAATCCGTCGAGCGCCGCCAGAAGCCCGGCGACCGCCACGAGACCACCAACCCCCAGCAGGCCACCGCCAACCTCATAGCCCGTGATCAGTACATGACCGAGCACATCCGCACCCGCGCCGAAGCTCTCGGCCTCACAATCATCGAGATCGACGGTACCCGCCCCGTAGACGACATCGCCGGCCAGCTAGAGCTGCAGTGGGCGCCCTGGCTCCACCTCTAGACGAGCGGCACCTGCGCAGCAGGTTCCCCTCTCCCGAGTGGAGAGAGCGGAGCGACTCGGGGTGAGGGCGTTCACGCGGCCCGACCGCAGCACATCGTAGTGCTCCGCCTGCTCATCGATTTGATGTGGCAAATCACAATCTGCGCTGGATATCGGATTAGGAGTAGCCGAATTGGGGTTGGAAGGGGCATCGCCCCTCCCGGGGTCTGGGGTGTCCCCAGTTCTCAAATTGAGAATCGCAAGCGCCGATAGGCGCGCCGCGGTATGGGACGCGCCCCTCTATGACAGCAGGCAGCACGCTCACGCGGCGAAGAGCTCTCCAGCGCCCCTGCAGCGCCGCATGAGGCTTCTGCCCCTTCGACGGCAACTAAGGCAGAAAGCGCGCTCACACCAGAACCTGCTGCAATCGACCTACGAGCTGGGTGGTACGACGCCTCGTCCGTGGTCGGTGGGATTGGAAGGGCATCGCCCCTCCCGGGGTCTGGGGTGCAGGTTCCCTGAGGCAGAGCCTCCCCAGTTCACCTAGTTCCCGGCGCGAGCGCCTGAGGGCGCGCTGCGTGTGGATGGCGCCCGTCTATAACACCCTCAGCACTCTCACGCGGGGAAGAGTCCCCATCAGCACAATGTGGCGACTCCCGGGCCGCGCGACGTCTGACCGTTGGGGATTGGAAAGGGCGGAGCCCCTCCCGGGGTCTGGAGTGCAGGTTGCGTGAGGCAGAGCCTCCTCCCAGCTCACTTAACTCCCGTCGCGAGCGCCGCGAGGCGTGACGCGTGTGAGTGGCGCCCGTCTCTGTGAAGAACAGCACTCCCGTGGAGTAAAGGCCGTTGCCATTGATGCGACCCTCGCCCTCCACGGTAGTAAGGACCGGCGCATCCCTGAGTCGTCGCTGCCAGTGGGGTTTGAAGGGGCAAAGCCCCTCCCGGGGTCTGGGGTGTCCCCAGTTTTATTGACCAGGAGCGCGAGCAGCGAAGCGATGCGATGCGCCGTGGGGGGCGCCCGTCTACAACACCCCTCAGCACGCTCACGCCGGTGAAGAGGCCTGTTCTGCTCATGAACGCCTCGCGACTCTGCTGGCAATCACCCTGGGGCATGAGTATGCAAGGGAACCGCCGTCCGTGGTGACCTCAGTGGCTACCCCTGCGCAAACCGCTCCACCCGATACGGCGTCAGCTCCCCCACCGAAACCCCATCCACCACCTCCAGCACCGTCATCTCCCCGACGATCGGCGCCAGCGTCACCCCGCTGTGCATCAGCGTCAGGTACAGGTTCGCCGCCGCCTTCGCGAAGCCGAGCACCGGCAGTCCGTCCTCTGGCAGCGGCCGAAAGCCCACCGGCTGCCGGATCGCCCTCGCACCCTTCAGCGCCGGGAAGTAATGCGTCGCCCGGTCGAGGAGATCGTCCGCGTGCTCCTGCGAGTCGTCCTCGTTCAGGCTCTCCTGCGTCCCCTGGCCGAACTGGACGACGCCGTCTGACGTCTGGCGCAGGTGGATGTCGGGCCGCGTCGGGCTCAGCGCCGGCAGATGCAGCAGCGACACGGAGGCGAACAGCTTCGGCCGCGGGTCCGTCCTCACGACGATGCCCGGGCTCACCGGCTGCGGGATCGTCACGCCCGCCAGCGCGGCGATCGCCGGCGTGTCCGTCCCGCTCGCGACCACGAGCACGTCGCAGGCCAGCCGCCCGCTTGTCGTCTCGACCGCCTCGATGCGTCCGGCGCCGTCGCGCTGCAGCCCGGTGAGGGCAGTACTCGTCATAACGACGGCGCCGCGGTCCTGCGCCCGCTGCAGGCACGCCTTGATCACCTTCGGCACGTCGACGTGCCCCTCAACCTCCGAGTAGGACGCGGCCGTGAAGCCCTCGCAGTTCAGGCCCGGCTCCAGCGCCGCGACCTCGTCGAGCGGCATCATCCGGCAGCGATAGCCCCAAGACTGCAGCGTCTTCACGCGCGTTTCGAGGGCAGCAGCGCCTTCCGCGGTGTTCTCGAGTAGCAGACGTCCGTTGCACTCGAAGGCGTCCGGCACGCCGATCGAGCGGGAGAAGCGGTGCCATAGCTCCATCGAGTCCCGGTTGAGCGTGTTGTAGTGCTGCGGGTCCTTGTCGAAGGCATTCGTCCACGCGAACGAGTGCCCCGACGCTCCTGACCCCGGCGATGCCTTCTCGATCACCGTGACCTCGACGCCTGGGCGCCGCGTGAGGTTGTACGCGATCGACGCCCCGATAATCCCCGCACCCACAACGACGACCTTCACCAGCAGCCTCCTCTATGAACGAGGTCATAGTAGCCGAGGCCGTCAATCGCGCCCGAGTCGAGCGCCGGCGGCCTTCTATGCGCTTCTGATATTTCTGCTGAGGTCACTGCAACAGCGGCGTCACCGGAACGCAACGTTTGCGAACTTAAACTTACGAGGAGCCAGTACCTCATGCATCAGGTCGAAGGAACATCCCCATGAACGCCGCGCAGCCGCAGGGATTGCCCTGCATCTACGTCCATCTCACGTCCGGATTGGTCAAGGAATGTTGCCCCGCCGATAGCGTCCACGTCGAGGCGGATACGGTCGACGTGCTCAACGCTGGCCAGCAGGTCGCACGCTTTACCGCCCGTGATGTCTTCTTTTGTAGCCATCTCGACGTGGCGCCGTTCCCAAGCAGCTAGACCGTCAACGTTGCGGGCCGTGAGCCATAGGATCTGATGTCCCACGTTGTTCCAGGAACGAAGAAGGGGCCGTGTTAACGGCCCCTTCTCTCGCGCGTGTTGCGGTGTTGCCTAGTTGTTCGCCGCCCGGTGTGCGCTGAAGTCGACCGAAGGGTCGATGCGGTAGCTCAGGCTGGCGAGTGCGGTCGCGACACGCTGGCGCAGGGGAAGGGCAGTCTCGCCCACAACCTGCAGAGCCGCGGCGCGTTCCTTCTCATCCTGGTTCAGCGGGTAGTGCCGCAGCACGGAAATTTCCAGGTCGTCAAAATCGGTCATTGTTTCTGCCTTTGATTGAAGATTCTTCGGATGTCGTGTGTTAAGAATAGAAGAAATCTCGAGATCTGTCAATTATTGTCACCTGAGACTCTTGACAATTAACGACACGTTAATCGCGTGCTTACGGCTGCTTACAAACGCGCCCACGTTTGCGCGCTCTTGAGCATGGGCAGCCGGCCCAAAACCGCCGTACTCTTCGCGCAGTCTCGCTGTCATTTTGCCGCGCTCGCCTCAGATGCTCTCCCGCTCCGACCCTTGCCCGCCGGCGGAGCGGCACCGGAACGCGGGTGCGCGGGAGACGCGGCGACGCGGCGCAGGGCGCTCCGCTCACGCCCGCGTTGACCCCCAACCTTCCTCTGCCGATAATGCGTTCTACCAATCTTCCGTTGGCGCTGACAGCTCCCTCCCCCGCCGGAGACGTCCAGGCCCGCTAAGCTGGCAAAACAGGAGCGTTCCTTTTGATCGACCTCGATGCGCTGCGCAGTCGTGCCCTCGGTGAACTCTCCGCCGTGGCCGATTCCGCCACGCTTGACGCCTGGCGACTGAACTACCTTGGCCGGCAGGGTGCCGTTACCCAGGTCCTTCGTGGCCTTGGCGAGCTTGCTCCGGACGAAAGGCCGAAGGTCGGCGCCGCCGCCAACGCCCTCCGAGGCGAGCTCGAGACCGCCCTCAAAGAGCGCGAGTCACGCATGGCCGACGCAGCCCTCGAAAGCCTTGAGGCTGAGTCGTTCGACGTCAGCCTCCCGGGACGTCGGGGCCTGGTCGGGCGCCTGCATCCGATCACGAAGACGATGCGTGACATGGTCGCCGCCTTCGCCGACATGGGCTTCCAGGTCACCGAAGGTCCCGAGGTCGAGTACGAGTACTACAACTTCGAAGCGCTGCGCATGGCCAAGCACCACCCGGCGCGCGACATGCAGGACACCTTCTGGCTCGACCGCAAGAACGCCGAGGACGAGCACTTCATGCTCCTCCGCACCCAGACCTCACCGAACCAGGTGCGGTTCATGGAGAAGAACCAGCCGCCCGTCCGCGTCGTCGTCCCCGGCCGCGTCTACCGCTACGAGGCCACCGACGCCACCCACGAATGGATGTTCCACCAGGTCGAGATCCTCGCCGTGGACGAAGGCCTCTCGATGCGCCAGATGAAGGGCACCCTGACCCAGTTCGCCCAGTCCCTCTTCGGCCGCGACCGCCCCGTGCGCTTCCGCTGCCACTACTTCCCCTTCGTCGAGCCCGGCGCCGAGGTCGACATCCAGTGCGGCCTCTGCAAGGGCGCCGGTTGCCGCTCCTGTGGCGGTGAAGGCTGGCTCGAGATCATGGGCGCCGGCATGGTCCACCGCGAAATCCTCGAGAACGTCGGCATCGATGCTGACCGCTACACAGGCTTTGCTGCCGGTATCGGCGTGGAGCGCATCGCCATGCTTCGCTACGGCATCGACGACATGCGCTACTTCTTTAGCAACGACCTGCGCTTCCTGCGCCAGTTTTAAGGTCCCGCCATGTTGATATCACTGAAGTGGTTGTCTGAATACGTCCCGTTGACTCTCTCGGCAGAGGAGCTCGCCCACCGCCTCACCCTCGCCGGCGTCAAGGTGGAGAAGATCCACGCCCGGGGCAGTGAGTGGGAGGGCATCGTCGTCGGCCATGTCCTCAAGGTCTATCCCCACCCGGACCCGCAGGTCACCCGCATCCGCATGGTCGACGTCAACATCGGCCAGGCCGAGCCGATGACCGTCGTCTGCGGCGCCCCCAATGTCGCCGCCGGCCAGAAGATCGCTTTCGCCACCATCGGCACGAAGGTCCGTGACGGCCACGACCCGAGCAAGACGATCACCCTGAAGGCCGCCAACATGCGCGGCGTCACAAGCAACGGCATGGTCTGCTCCGAAGCCGAGCTTGGCCTCTCCGAAGCGCATGAAGGCATCCTCGAGCTGCCCGACGATGCCCCCATCGGCCAGCCCCTCGGCGAGTACCTCGGCGACGTCATCTACGACGTTGAAGTGACGCCGAACCGCCCCGACCACATGTCGGTGCTCGGCGTTGCCTGGGAGGTCGCTGCCCAGACCCACACGAAGGTCAAGGAACCGGAGCGCATCTACGCGGAGGCCGGCACCCAGACTGCGGCCCAGCGGACCTCCGTCACGATTCAGGACCGCGACCTCTGCCCCCGCTACCTCGCTGGCGTCGTCGAGCGTATCAAGGTGGGCGAGTCGCCCGACTGGCTGAAGCAGAAGCTGATCGCCGCGGGCATGCGGCCGATCAACAACGTTGTAGACATAACGAACTTCGTCATGCTCGAGATGGGTCAGCCCCTCCACGCCTTCGACTACCGAAAGCTTGGCGGCCAGAAGATCGTCGTCCGCCGCGCCCAGCCCGGCGAGCGCATCCGCACCCTCGATGGCGTCGACCGCGACCTCACCACAGAGATGCTCGTCATCGCCGACGACAAACGCCCGGTCGCCGTCGCCGGCGTCATGGGTGGGGCAGACGCCGAAGTCACCTCCGCGACAACGACGGTCCTCCTCGAGGCGGCCAACTTCAACGCAGTCAGCGTCCGCCGTACGTCCGGCGCCCTCGGCCTCCGCACCGAGGCATCGATGCGGTTCGAGAAAGGGCTCCACCCGGAGCTTGCCGCCGTCGCCGCTCGCCGCGCCATGAAGCTGCTCGTCGAAGTCGCCGGTGGCCGCGCTGCCAAGGGCCTCGTCGACACCTACCCGACGAAGCGCGCCGACACCCGCGTCGAAGTCACCCGTGAGCGCATCGAGAAAGTCCTCGGCCTCGACCTGCGCACCACGCAGGTGCGCCAGGCTCTCACCGACCTTGGCTTCGGCTGCCGCGTCGTCCCGCCCGACCGCTACGTCGTCCGCGCCCCGTACTGGCGCACCGACATCAACCTCAACGACGACGTCGTCGAAGAGCTCGCCCGCGTCATCGGCTACGACCGGCTTGAGACCCAGCCCCTCGGCGGTGCCATCCCGCCGCCCGTCGACGACCCGGTCGCGAATCTGCGAGAGCAGCTCAAAGACGCCGCCGTCGCCGCTGGTATGCAGGAGGTCATCACCTACCCGCTGACCACCCCCGAGATCCTCGCCCTCGTCGACCCGCCGGAGAAGCTCGAGGTCCACCCGCCGCTGCGCATGGAGAACCCGATGAGCGTCGAGCAGGCGGTCATGCGCACCTCGCTGCGCCACAGCCTCCTGCAGACCCTCTCCTCCAACCTGCGGCACCAGCGCGGCGCCGTCGCGATCTTCGAAAGCGCCCGCGTCTACCTGTCAAAGCCGGACGATCTGCCCGAAGAGCGCCAGCTCCTCGTCGGCGCCGTTGCAGGCTACCGCAGCGGCCGCTGGGGCGAGCCAACCGCCGAGCCCATCGACTTCTTCGACGCCAAGGGCCTCCTCGAAGACACCTTCGAGCGCACCCTTGCGCCGGTCGAGTTTCGCGCCGGCCAGGAGTACGGCATGCTCCGCAACCGCACCGCTGAGCTTCTGGCTGGTGGCGCCCGCGTTGGCTTCCTCGGCCAGGTCCACCCCAACGTCGCGTCCGCGTTTGAGGTCGACACGCCGGTCTACATGTTTGAGATCGACATCAACCGCCTGCTGCCTTCCGTCACCGGCGAAGTGCACCACAAGCCTCTCTCGCGCTTCCCGGCCGTCATCCAGGACATCGCCCTCCTCGTCGACATCGCTGTGCCCGCCGCAAAGGTCCAGGCCCTCATCGCCTCCAGCAACCTCGTCGGCCAGGCCCAGCTGTTCGATGTCTACGAAGGCGACCGCCTCCCGAACGGCAAGCGCTCGCTCGCCTTCGCCGTCCACTTCCAGGCGCCGGACCGCACCCTCACCGAAAAAGAGGTAGCAGACGCCCGCGCCCGCATCGTCCGCCGCCTCCAGCACGAGCTCGGCGCAGAGCTTCGAGGCGGCTAACGGAGGCTCAGCGGCCGTAGTCGGCGCTCAAAGTGCAGTCCGACGTAGCCCCGCCACCATCGAGCAGCGCACCGCCCCCCGGCCGTTCGCCCTGAGGCCCTCGAAGGGCGAACCTCCGGCCTCAGGCCCACGTCTACCGCAAAGCCCGCCGCTTCTCGTGTTGTCATCCTGACGAAGGAAGGATCTAACGCCTCACCCTCAGCACCGCGGAGCAGGACACACACCCGCCCCTGCCCGTGCGCTTTCGGTCGAGCCCCTACAGTCTGGTCAACGCCGCCGCCTCACCAGGCCCACCGCAAGCAGCCCCGTTCCCACGGCCGACCCGATCGCCGCAACGCCCGCCCACGCCGGATTCAGCCCACCGCTGTCCTCCCGCGGAGCCGAGGCCGCACCACCCGTCATCGGCACCTCGCCGGGGTCGGACAGATCTCTCGCGGCTGGCGCAGGAGCCCCAACTGGCGCCGCACTCTCCGCGGCAAGCCCGTCACCGACCACGACAACCCCCACCATCCCCGGGTGGAACGTGCAGACGTAGGGGAAGACGCCGCTTCGCTCGAACACCACGCTCACCGAGGCGCCCTTGTCGAAGCTCTTGCCATCGCTCCAGCCCTGGCCGGAGGCGTAGACGTTATGGGGCGAGGCGTCGCGATTCACCCAGGTCACTGTGTCGCCCGCCTCGACTCGCGCCACCGTCGGCCCGAAGCAGGAGTCGACAATCTCGACCTTTGTGGCAGCGCGGTCCGAGAGCGGCGTGTGGCAACCACCGCCGCCGGCCTCAGCCTGGCGGCCCCACGCAAAGACGAGGCTGGCCACGACCAGCATGGCGGCGAGACCCGAAGTGAGCATCTGAACCATCACGGCACCTCCTGCGATCCGTACACCGCAGTGCCGCATATGGTTCCCACCGACGCCTACCGCAGCGTCGACGCGATCCTCACCGCCTCGTCCCGCGGCAGCGACGTCTCGATGCGATAAAACGCGGCGTCCGTCCGCCAGATCAGCGTGCTCCTCTCGACGACCCGCAGCGATGCCTCAATCCGGACCCCGCGGCTGTCGATGTACTGGACGTAATGAGGCGACCCCGAGAGCCAGTAGGCCGGCTCACCCCCAACCGTTAGCTCTTCGGACACTGACCCCGCCGTGATCCCCTTGCCGAAACTCGCCTCCTGCTCCAGCCGCGCCTCCCACAGGTCGAACGTCTCGAACTGCAGCAGCACCACTCGGTCGCTCCCAAGGCTGACGACGAAGGAGCGGAGTGGCGCCCCCTGTCCCGCCGGCAGGAGCGCGTCGAAGCCCGCAGCCGCCGCAATTGACCCCAGGGGCGTCGGCGTCGCGACCTGGCTCAACGGCACCTCGCGTACCAGACCGCCGCCCGGGGCAAACGTCGGCGACGGCAACGGCGTCGGGATCGCCCCCTCCGGTACCACCTCAATCGTCGACCCCTTCACGCCGAAGAACCGCGCAATCGCCTCCCGGCTCGGCTCTACCGCCAGCGCCGTACCCA
>JBFWZE010000064.1:5005-17084 GCA_050185685.1 Dehalococcoidia bacterium | reverse complement strand
ATCCACCGACCCTTCAGCAATTCAAGGCCGACCTCTTCAAAGCGATGGCCAACCCGATACGTATCCGCATCCTCGAAGAGCTGCGCCTCGGCGGCGGTCTCACGGTCGGTGAGCTGCAGCAGCGCCTCGGCGTCGAGCCCTCCAACGTCTCGCAGCACCTCAGCATCATGCGCAGCCACGGCCTCGTCACCAGCGCCCGCGAAGGCACCAGCGTCCGCTACACCGTCATGGCCCCCGAGATCTTTCAGCTCATGGACGTAGCCCGAGCCCTCTTCGAGAACCGCCTTCTCGAGCAGGCAAAGATGCTCGAGGCAACCTGAGAGCCTCACGCCCAGTCGGCGCCAGCCGTCCGCCCGCCCTCACCCCCGGCTCGTTGCGCTCAGTCTGATTTCGTGAGCCCTTGGTTGCGTTGCTGCCCGACAAGCGGCCCGCGCAGTGTGGGGGACTCGAAACCAGGTGGCCCCACAGACGGGGTTGGAAGGGGCGTAGCCCCTCCCGGGGCCCGGGGTGTCCCCGGATCTACTTACTCCCGCGCGAGCGGCAAACGGCCGCGTTGCGGTGTCTGGTCGCCCGTTTATAACGTCAGAGCACGCCGATGCAGACGTAGCGTGCTCGACAAGGCGCGAGTCGGTCGCGGGAGCGGGGGATCTGTCAGCGTCGCCGTGGGCCGACCTGGGGTTGGAAGGGGCGAAGCCCCTCCCGGGGTCCGGGGTGTCCCCGGATCTACTTGCTCCCGCGCGAGCGGCGAAAGGCCGCGCTGCGAAGTCTGGCCGCCCGTCTATAACGACAACAGCACACGCACGCCGATGCAGACGTAGCGTGCTCGACAAGGCGCGAGTCCCTCACCTCGGCTCGCTACCGCTGGTTTCTCCGGGCCGCCTCCCCAGGTCCTCTCAGCCCCGTAAAAAAAGCCCCGTGCTGTTATGCCTGCCGCCTCAACATCCGCAGCAACCCGCCCGCCGGACGCCCCCGAAGGTTCAGCAACGCAATCCCACCCAGTGCCATCCCCGCCAGGGTCAGAGCTGTGATATCGACGACCGGCCGTACGTTCGCGCCGTCTTCGGTGATGTCTACGACTGCAATGACGCGGGCGGCGCCGCGACCTCCCCCGCCACCACCGCCGCCGCCGCCCTGCCCCTGCGAGCCGTCGCCGCCACCGCCAAAGCCGAGGCCGAATCCCGCCTGGACACTCACGCTGGCGATCGGCACGACTGTATGCCCGCCGACCGTTTGCACGGGGCCAACACACGCCTCGGCATGGGCGGCCTCGCTGAAGCGGGCAACGAAGCTCGCGGCGTCTTGCATCGTCGAGCTCAGCGCGTTCGCTGCGATAGACTCGGCGTCGTTTGTGCCGGTAGGCGCCAGTTTGTCCTGGCCGCTCCCGCTCTCGGATTCGCTTGTCATCTGGTTGCTCCTCGTCTGGCAATCAGTAGCCCGATCAGGGCCGCTGAGCTGGCCACAGCAATCGCCCTGGGAATCAACTGGAGGTCGAAGATTGGCCGGGTGGTAGTGTCGCCCGCCGACGTGTGACGCACCGCCGCAGGAATTGCGAAAGCCCAGCCGACTCCGTGGCGTCGAAGGGCAAGCGTCGCTTCGATTCGCCAGGAGACGAGCACTACCGTCTCGGTGAGCCGCGTCTCTTCCTTCTCGACCTTGACCCGGGCAGGTAGCCGCATGATGGTGCAAGGCTAGCACCCCGAGGGCGCCTTCGAAACGGTGACGATGACGAACGTCGAGCCTTCGAGTTTGCGGACGTCAGCTCTGCTGGACTGTCAGGCCCGCGCTGTTCAGCGTCTGGCCTGATGCAGCGTCGAATAAGAAGAGGGCGTCCCTCCCAGGAAGGACGCCCTCTGTGGTGCTTCCGGTACGGAAGACTACTTCGCCGCGGCGGTAGCCTTCGCGTCCTCGGTCTGCCAGTAGGCAAAGCCGAGACCCGTGACCGTCTTCGCGGCCGGGACGTAGTCGAGAACGGTGGCGTGGGCGCCGCCTTCCTCCATGGCACCGGCGACGGTGATCCAGGCGCGGATTTCACCCGTGCCGGCAATCATCGTGTCGGAGTCGTAGCTGTACAGCGCCTGGGTGGCCTTGCCGTTGCCCTCGGCGAACTGCTCGAGCACCCACTTGTCGAGGGGCTGGTCCAGCCACCCGGACCGCTTGCCGCCCGGGTCGTGGGCGAGGCCGCCGGAGCCCATGATCGCGATGCGGCGCGGGTCGTTCTTGCAGACGCGCGCGATCGCCTGGCCCAGCTCGTAGCAGCGCTTCGCCGTGAGGCTCGGCGGGTCGTACGTGTTCTCGTAGATCAGGACCGTCGGGACCTTCGTGTTGTCCATGATGTAGGACAGCATGTTGCCGAAGGCGTGCGGCAGGCCGTGGCCGCGGCCGAAGTTCTCAGCCGTGTCGGAGAACGCGATGTCGAAGTTCTCGTCCTTGACCAGCTTCTTCAGCAGCCACTTCGAGAACTCAACTTCGATGTCGGTCTCGACGCGCGGGCCGTCGGGGCTGCGGGAGGCAGCGGCCTTCATCGCCCAGGCGTGCTCGCCGGTGTAGATCATGAACTGCGGCACGTTGGAGCGGTCAAACATCTCCGTCTGGTCGCCGCCAATGATGATCAGGATGTCCGGCTTGTACTCGTCGAACGCCTTGATCATGGCTTTGTGGCTCGCGTCGATGCGGGCCATCATGTCCTTGAACTTCTCGCCGGTCTCTTCAGCCACGTATGCGGGCTGCGGGATGCCGCGAGAGACGCTCAGGCGGTCCCAGAGCATGTCCATTTCTTCCTGCGACTTCGCATACGTTCCGGGTGCGTGCGAAGCTGCTAGTCCGAGTCCAACTGGCATTTCAGTTCCTTCCCACCCTTTCGGGCTTCCCCCTGGGGCTTACAGTCATTCTGTGCAAGCAATTGTACAGCGCGATGCAAGCCCTTACGAATACCTGATCTATCCCAGGTTGTAGTACGCGAAGCCGATGCCGGTCATCGTGTGCAGCGACGGGATGTAGTCGACCACCGTCGCGCCGACGCCGCGGTATCGGGTACCGGTCGCCGTCGTGATCGCCTTCGTCATGCCGCGCTCCAGGGCGGCGGCTTCCATCGCTGCGCCTGCCGCGATCCAGGTGCGGATCTGGCCGGTGCCGCCGCGCGTCGTGTCGGAGTCGACGTCGAAGAGCGTCTTCAATCGGGAGACGTCGCCCTTCGCCATGCGGTCGAGCACCCACTGGTCGAGGCGGTTGTCGATCCAGCCGGCGCGGTCGCCGTTCGGGTCGTGCGAAAGACCGCCAACGGCCAGGATCGCGTACTTGCCCGGCATCTCTTCGAGGACCTCGCCCATGGCGGTGCCGAGGGCGTGGATGCGGTGGGCGGTCGGCGTCGGCTCGACGTGGCAGTTGATGAAGAACGGCACCACCGGCAGCGTCAGCCCCTCCAGTAGCTTCTGGAGCGGACGCGTGAAGGCGCTGCTCGTGCCCATCTCGGGCTTGCCGCGCGGGTTCTGCATTGCCATGTAGTTGAGGTCGAACTCACGGTCGACCAGCTCGCGGTGGAATTCCCACGCGAACTCGGGGTTGCAGCGGAAGGTGACGTTGTGGTCCTCAGGCTTCTCGCCGAGGAGCTCAACGGCCGTCGAGCCGGTGATCTCGGAGCCGGTGTAGGTGCAGAGCTGAGGGACCTGGACACCGCTGAAGCAGGTGCCGTCGTCGTAACCGAGGACGACGAGTACGTCGGGGCGGTACGCGTCGATCTGCGCCCGCAGCGCCTTGAAGCCCGCCTCAATGCGGGCGGCGTGCTGGTCCTGGTCGGCGTCGGTCTCCTGGGCGAGTTCGTTTGGAGGAGGAATGCCCTCCGTGGTCTGGCTGTCGTACAACGTCTGCCACGTGCTCCGCGGCCGGTACATGTAGGGGACGTTAGACGCCGCCAGGGCAAGACCCAACATGGGCAATTTCTCCTCTATAAGCGTGTGCTAATAGCTGCAATGCTGCGAGCAGCCGCAGGGAATATAACACGCGTCATCCTGTGGGCCATGGTCCATTCGGACTATTTACCAGGCAACTATTTATGCCTGGTTTGGCCCTCTGCAACATTCTTCGGCCGGAGAGTGAGAGAACTGCACTTCGACGCTCGTAGAATCAGACATGCTGCTCTCAAGCACACCCGAAGCGCGGTTCAGGGACCTCCGTGACCGCTGACGCGCCGCGGCGGAGCAACCGCTTCACGCGGGCGTTCTCTTCCCTGAAGCATCGCGGCTATCGCTGGTACTTCTGGAGCGGCATGGGCATGACCGCCTCGCTCGGCATCGAGCAGCTTGCCCTCGCCTGGCTGATCCTCGACCTCACCGATTCGGTCACGCAGCTCGGCCTGATCGTCTTTATCCGAGGTGTGCCGATGGCGATCCTCGGCCTTTTCGGCGGCGTTATGGCGGACCGCTATAACCGCCGCAACTTGCTGATGGTCAACCAGGCAGTCACGGTGGTGAACATGTTCCTGCTGGGGCTGCTCGTCGTCCTGGACATGGTCCAGCTCTGGCACATCTACGTCTCGGCCATCTTCCTTGGTGTCGCCAGCTCGCTGACCGGCCCCGCCCGCCAGGCGTTGATCCGCAGCCTCGTCCCGGCAGAGGACATGCTCAACGCCGTCGCCCTCAACTCAATGCAGCAGAACGCCTCGCGGATCATCTGGCCGACGATCGCCGGTGGCCTCATCGCCGTCGCCGGCACCGGACCGACGTTCTTCGCCTGCAGTGTCTTCTCCATCATCGGCATCGTCTTCCTCGTGCCGATCAAGGACGCGCCGGCCGAAACCCGCCCCGGCGTGCCGCGTTCGCCGGTCGGTGACCTCATCGAAGGCGTCCGCTACACCTTCTCGACGCCGCTCCTCGCCCGCGTCATGACGTTGCTGGTCATCGTCGGCGTCTTCGGTCTCGCGGTAATGCAGATGGCGCCCGGCTTCGCGCGGCAGGAGATGGGCTTCGACTCCGGCGAGACCGGCCTCTTCATGATGGCTAGCGGCGTCGGCGCGATCGTGGGCAGCTCGTTGCTCCTGCTGCTGGAGGTGAAGAACCGGATCCTGCTCTTTATCCTGCTGAACGTCGGCTTCGGCATCAGCGTCATGCTCCTGGCGCTGAACCCCTGGGCGATTGCTGCCTTCCCGGCGATGGCGCTCTTCGGGCTCTTCATGACGAACAACGCCGTCGTCGCCCAGACGATCTTCCAGATCGTCGTGCCGCAGCACTACCTCGGCCGAGTCGTCAGTCTGATGATGATCGCGCCGGCGCTCTCGGCGCTGCTCACACTGCCCCTCGGCGTCATCGGCGACCAGCTCGGCCTGCGCGCCGGCATCGCCGCCCTTGGCGCCCTCATGTTCGTGTCCGCTGCCGGTCTCGGCGCCGCCGGGATGCTGAAGTACCCGCTGGAGCCGGCTGTAGACCCCGCGCTACCCGAAGGCGCGCTGTCGAAAGCGTGAGTCTGGAACTCACTCACACCGCAGACGTCGCAGTTTAAAGCCGGCCGCAGCCCCGGCGTTCAGGCCGGGGCGTCATGCTCGCGAGCGGCGGCCCGTTTGCATCCCTGGCGTCATGCTCGCGCCCAGCAGCCCGCTTTGGACGGAGGGCTAGTGGCCCGGTGCTGCCGGTAGGCCGCGCGCTTCCTGCCGCTTCTTCACGATCGTCGAGGCGATGATTGCGATCGCCAGCACGCCGAAGACGTAGCCCAGCGACATCCAGACCGGCATGTGATACCACTCAGACGCGATCATCTTGCAGCCAACGAAGAAGAGGATTGCGACCAGCGCCTGCCGCAGGAAGATGAAGTACTGCATGATTCCGACGAGCGCGAAGAACAGCGCCCGCAGGCCGAGGATCGCGAAGGCGTTCGACGTGTAGACGATGAACGGGTCCTCCGTAATCGCGAAGATCGCGGGGATCGAGTCCAGCGCGAAGACGAGGTCGGTCGATGCGAGCACGATCATCGTCAGGAAGAATGGTGTCGCCGCCCGCTTCCCGTCCGGCAGCTTCACAAAGAAGCTCGTGCCGCGGAACTCGGATGTCACCGGCATCACTGTTCGGAGCGCCCGCACCATGATGTTTCGGTCGGGGTGCACCTCTGTCTCGCCCTCGCGGGCCAGGCGCACGGCCGTAAAGATCAGCACGCCGCCAAAGATGAAGATGATCCAGTGGAACGTCTCGAGCAGCGCCGCGCCGACGAGGATGAAGATCAGCCTCATGACCAGGGCGCCCATGATGCCCCAGGTCAGCGCCTTGGGCTGCAGGTTCGGCGGGACCGCGAAGAACCCGAAGATCACGAGGAAGACGAACAGGTTGTCGACGCTCAGCGACTTCTCGATGACATAACCAGTGAGGTACTCGACGCCTGCGTCGCTGCCTTCTTCCAGGAAGATGAAGAGGTTGAACAGCAGGGCAGTGGAGATCCACATCGCGCTCCAGAGCAGCGCTGACTTGACCGTCATCACCTCTGAGCGCGCGCTCACGACCTTCAGGTCGACGAAGAGCAGCACCACCACGAGGGCGGAGAAGCCACCCCAGAGCAGGACTTCGTGAAGTTGCATAGGTGTTGTGCCGGCCTTCCCGAAAACAAAAAACCTGCGTCGGGCGCAATACTACGCCTGACCGCAGGTCTCACCGGCTAGAATCTAGCCTGCGGTCCCGGGCAGCCATCGCTGCCGTGCTGACGAAACCGCACAGGTCTTTGGGACCGGGCTAATCCCCTGAGGGACGCTATTTGTGTCTTGACAACGTTGGCCTGTGTCCAGGCTCAGCGTGGCATTATCTTGGAGTCACAGGGAGTGCCAGTCAAGGCGTTACAGGAAATACCAGTCAAGACGGAGGTGTTCATGAACCAGGGTAAACCAGTGGTCCTTGTGACGTACGACGGCTCGGAAGTCTCGAAGACGGTCTTCGCTCCGGCAGCCCGCCTCGCAAAGCTTATGAACGCCGGCATCGTCCTCGTCCAGGTCCTCCGCGCGCCGCCTGAGGTCTGGTCCCACCCGGAGGCTGCGCATCGTGACGCTGAGCTGGCCCGCCTCAAAGCGGCAGCGCAGGCTGAGCTCGATGCTTTGGCCGCCGATCTCAGCTCCCGCGAGGGTGTCGAAGCCGCGGCGCAGACCCGCATGCTCGGCGAGCGCTGGAACGTCTCTGCCGAGATCCTCACCGTCGCCGATGAGGTCGACGCCGAGACAATCTGCATGGCGACGCACGGTGAGGGTGGTATTCGCCGGCTCTTCCTCGGCAGCACCAGTCAGGAGGTCATCTCCGAGAGCAGGCGCCCCGTCACGCTGATCCGCGCCGGTCACGAGGCGTAGACGATTCGGCTGCAGGCGCGTTGCGAGCAAGGCGCCTGCAAGTTGATTCGATCCGTTTCCTTTACGGGATGAGCAGCACCTTGCCGAACTGACCTCTTCGCGCCAGGTAACGGTGCGCTTCAGCGGTTTCGCTGAGCGGGAACGTCCTGTCGATGACCACTTCGAGCGTCCCGCCCTTGACGAGCTCCAGGACCTTCTCGAGGTCCTTCATCTGGTCGGGGACGCGGCGCTCTCGGCCGAGGTTCCAGCCAATCGTGACCTCCTGGTGCTTCTCCTCGGCCAGCGCCGTGTCGATGACCGTATCCTCGCGGCTGCTGCGGCCCACCGAGACGAGGCGTCCGCCCTCCGCCAGCGCCCGCTGCGAGTCGGTGAAGACCTTACCGCCCACCATCTCGAGCGCGACGTCGACACCGCGGCCGTTCGTGTGCCGCATAACAGTCTCGACGAAGTCGTCATACGTGCTTGCGTAGTCCGCACCCAGCTCGAGTCCGCGGTTCGCACGCTCCATCGTGCCCGCGGTCGTGAAGACGACGCCGGCCTTGCCCGCGTGCTTCGCGATCTGCACCCCCGCCATGCCGACGCCGGCGCTGACCGCCTGGACGAGCACCGTCTCGCCGGGCTGCAGCTTCACTGTCTCGAACAGTGCCACCCAGGCTGTGAGGTAGGCCACGGGCAATGATGCCGCCTGTTCGTAGTTGACGCCCTCGGGGATCGCCACAGCGCCCTCAGCCTTCGCCGCGACCAGTTCGGCGTAACCGCCGCCGTCGATGCGCGCGACCACCCTCTGCCCCGGTGCAAAGCCCGTGACAGCCGGCCCCACCGACACGACATCGCCCGCGACATCCCAGCCGATGATGAGCGGTTCGACCAGCGGTCCTGCGCCCGGGAATAGCCCGGCGCGGCGCCCAAGGTCACCCCGGTTCAACGCCGACGCCCGTACGCGGAGGAGTACCTCGCCCTCGCCGGCGACGGGGTCAGGGGCGTCCTCATAGCGCAGGACGCTCTCGTCGCCGTACTCGTGGACTCGGACTGCCTTCATCGATTGCTCCTTCGTTTTGCCTGAACCGGTTTCGTATCCATCGAAGGATGGATTGTCGCGCTGCGGCCCTGCGCTCTACCGTTCCCGAGAGCTGCGGCGATTGCAGCCCGGCTGCTGAGGCCGCTCTTGGTGAGGATGTGGTGCACGTGGTCTTTGACGGTTGCCTGCGAGATGCCGAGCTGCGCCGCGATATCGCGGTTGCGGAGCCCCGCTGCCACAAGCGTAGCGATCTCGGTCTCACGGACGGTCAGTCCGTCGATCACCCGCTCGTCCTGGTCAGCCTTGAGCCGCAGCACGACGACAGGCGCCCCGATTTCGGCCGTCGCTCGCAGGTCGATGGTCAGGCCGGCGCCGGTGCCCAGCGTATCCGCGATCGTCATCGCCTCGGAGGGAGCGAGCGTCGATTCGGGGTTGTTCGCCTTCGCCACAAGCTGCCGCAGGTCGCGCAGCGCATCGTCCGTCAGCGGCCGCTCATCAGACACGCGGCCACTATACGACGCCCCGTTGAGCGTCGAACAGAAGGAGTACTGAGATGAACCAGCCAGCCGACAAAGCCCTCGTAGAGAGCTACTTTCGCGCCATGCAGGCCGGCCTCAGCGGTGAGAACGAGCTGATCGAGCTCTTCGCCGATGATGCCGTCTATATCGAGCCGTTCACGCCCCCTGCCGGCGGCACGCACGAGGGTAAGACCGCGATTGCCGACTGGATCCGCGGCCCCGGCCGGCAGCGCCCGGATGACCTCAAAGTCACCGTCAACCGCATCGACGTCGACGCCGGCAAGGTGCGCTCAGAGTGGACCTGTACCTCTGCGACGTTCCCCGCGCCGGTCACCGGTACCGATGTCTACGAGGTCCGCAACGGAAAGATTGCTCGCCTGGAGTCGAAGATGAACTTCTGACCGTCAAATCTCGGTGTGTGAACTGAGATCGGCATAACTCGTTGAGGATGCTATGCTCCTGTCACCGATTTCAGGAGGTAACGTCCATGATTTCTGCGCTGAGGAACTTCCGAGGCAGGCTGGCAATATCGGCGGCCCTCGCTGTCACGCTGGGCGTGTTCGCGCTCGGCTCGGCGTCCACGGCGCTGGCCGGTCCCGTGGCGGCGAAAGTCAGCCTCTCCACGAGCGCCGGCTGCAGCTCGAAGAACGGCGTCGCGACCGTCAAGCTCACGGCGAAAGCGACAGCGACGGGCGGCGCCACCATCAATAACGTCAGCATCAGCCTGACACCCGGCGGCGTCACGAACGGCAACCCGACGGCGACGGTGACGATCAATAACGCCGGCGGAAGCTACAGCGCTGTGATCACTGCCGACGGCTCCAGCAACGACCCGGTGCAGTACGCCACCATCACCGCAAACGGCGGCAGCTGCTCCGTCCGCGTGACTTCCACGCCGCCGGTCTGACACTGACCATCGCATGCACCAATGAAGAGGCCCGGTCCCAAGACCGGGCCTCTTCGTATGAGCAAGACGGTATCCGTAGCTGCAAGAACGGGATCCCCTCGCCCTCTGGGAGAGGGTAAGGGAGAGGGCGGGCTCCTTTCGCATCGCCACAAAGAAAAGGGGCGGCCCGAAGACCGCCCCTTTGTTCGCTGTTGCTACATGCCGGTTCGCGTTACGCGGACACACCCTTCAGCCGCTCGAAGTTGTCTTCGAAGTCGATTTCCTGGCCGCTGCTCGTGACGAGGAGCGGGCGGGTGCGGTTGCGGATCGTCTCGCCGCTGACGATGCACTTCTGCACGTCGCTGCGGGACGGGACCTCGTACATCACGTCGAGGAGGGTGTCCTCGAGGACGGTGCGAAGACCGCGGGCGCCCGTCTTGCGCTGAATCGCCTCATCCGCGCAGCACTCGAGCGCCTCCTGGGTGAAGACCAGCTCGACGCCGTCGAGAGCGAAGAAGCGCTGGAACTGGCGCAGGACGGCGTTCTTCGGCTCGGTCATGATCCGCATCAGCGTGTCGCGGGAGAGCGACTCCAGGCCCACCACCAGCGGCAGACGGCCGACGAACTCCGGGATCAGACCGTACGAGAGCAGGTCGTCGTGGGTGACGTGCTTCATCAGCTCGTCGATCCGCTCCTGGCCCTGCTTGCGGTCGATGTTCGCCTTGAACCCCATCGCGCGGCGGTCGCGGCCGAGACGCTTCTCGATGCTGCGGTCGATGCCTTCGAAGGCGCCGCCGCAGATGAACAGGATGTTCTGCGTGTTGATCTGGATGAACTCCTGGTGCGGGTGCTTGCGGCCGCCCTGCGGCGGGACGTTGGCAACCGTACCTTCGATGATCTTCAGCAGCGCCTGCTGCACGCCTTCACCGGAGACGTCACGCGTTATCGACGGGTTGTCGGTCTTGCGGGAGATCTTGTCGATCTCGTCGATGTAGACGATGCCGCGCTCAGCCCGGCTGACGTCGAGGTCTGCTGCCTGGATCAGGTGGAGCAGAATGTTCTCGACGTCCTCACCGACGTAGCCCGCCTCGGTAAGCGCCGTGGCGTCGGCAATCGTGAACGGAACGTCAAGGATCTTCGCCAGCGTGCGCGCCAGGTGCGTCTTGCCGACACCCGTGGGGCCTACGAGCAGGATATTGCTCTTCTCGAGCTCCACATCGCCGCTGACGGCGCCCTGGTTGGCGTTCACGCGCTTGTAGTGGTTGTAGACCGCGACGGAGAGGATCTTCTTCGCCTGGTCCTGGCCGATGACGTACTCGCTGAGCTGTTCGTAGAGGGCCTTCGGCGGCGGGACCTTCTGCCCCGTCTTCGGCTTTGCGGGCCCACCTTCCTCCTCGATGATCTCCCGGCAGAGCTCGACGCATTCGTCACAGATGTAGACGGCGCCGGGACCGGCGATCAGCTTCTTGACCTGGTCCTGGCTCTTGGCGCAGAACGAACACTGGTACTGGAGGCGGCTGCCCTTTGTTGTTGCCAATGAATCCCCCTGGGTGCTTAGTTCGTGGCCTTCGACAGGATCTCGTCGATCATGCCGTACTCTTTCGCCTGCTGCGCATCCATGTAGAAGTTGCGGTCGAAGTCCCGGCGGATTCGCTCGGGGTCCTGTCCCGTGTTCGACGCGAGGATATTACGCAGAAGGTCATTGAGACGCAAAGTCTCACGCGCTTCAATTTCGATGTCCGATGCCTGGCCGCGAGCGCCGCCGAGCACCTGGTGCATGTGGATCGTGCTGTTCGGCATCGCGTAGCGCTTGCCCGGCGTGCCGGAGCTCAGCAGAACGGTGCCCATGCTGGCGCAGAGGCCGACGCAGTAGGTCGCGACGTCGCAGCGGTTCAGGCGCATCGCGTCCAGGATCGCGAGGCCGGCGTGCACCGAGCCGCCGGGGCTGTTGATGTACAGCGAGATGTCGCGCTCCGGGTCCTCACGCTCGAGGTGGAGGAGCTGCGCGATGATGCTGTTCGCCACCTGGTCGTCGACCGGGGTGCCGAGGAAAATGATGCGCTCCTTGAGCAGCATCGAGTAGATGTCGTAGACCCGCTCGCCGCGGGGAGTGGTCTCGACGACGGCCGGGACGATTGCTGAAGGCTGATTCATAATGGTTGCTCCCTAGAGATAGTCGTCAGAAAAGGCCGGTACTTGCAGCCCTATTCGGTCTTTCTTGGCGAACTGCGACGAGACTTTGATGGCTTCTTCTCTTCTGTCGCGGCGGCTTCCGTGCCTCCCTCGGGAGCGCTGGCGCCGTCGGCGTCGGCGATCTCGACCAGACGGCCGAAGGTCTTGCGGGTCAGCAG
>JBFWZE010000064.1:1663-4905 GCA_050185685.1 Dehalococcoidia bacterium | reverse complement strand
ATGATCTCGATCAGGCCCGGCAGCGAGGCCAGCGTCTCATCGACCAGGCGGTACTCGATTTCCTCCTGGTTGACGAGGTTCACTTCCTCGGCGGTCGCCTTGATGCTGCCCGTGATGATGTCGCCCTTATGGGCCGGGCGGTCGACGGGCTCCAGCGTGCCGTAGCGGCGGCGCAGGTCGGTCATCGACTTCTCGACCTCCGCCTCGTCAATCGTCGCCTTCTCGCGCGGCACCCGGATGCTGAGGTAGTCGTTCAGCTCGATGCTCGGCTGAAGCGGGACCGTCGCGGCGAAGATCATCGGCTCGTGGCTAACCAGCTCCACGGTGGGCTGAGCGACGGGCGTCAGGGACTCCTGCTCGATTGCCTCTTTGTAGGCATCGGGCAGGATGATGTCCATCGCCTCGTCCAGGAGGCGGTGGTGGCCGATCTCCTTCTCGATCATGGCACGCGGCGCTTTGCCGGGCCGGAAGCCGCGGATCCGCACGCGCGGAGCGAGCTTCTTGTAGGCCTGCTCCATCGCCTTCTTCTGCTGGTCTTCGTCAATCTCGATCTGGAGCTTGACCTGTCGCTCGGGAAGAGTTTCGGTTGTTACTTTCACTTCTTTTCTTTCGCCGACGCCGGCCGCAGCCGGACATCAAATCATCGAGAGATGGTTAATCACGATTATACCAACCTTGGAGCTACGAGCAGTCAGCTTAGTGCGACGAGCTTCGAGGCGCGAGCAGTCAGCTTCGAGCCATCACCTCGTGCCAGTGGCGTCTTACGCGTCGCACGGGCCGAACACCGGTCGTTTCACCATGCCTCGAAGCTCGAAGCTCGAAGCTCGAAGCTCGAAGCTCCTAGCGCGCTTTCGGCGTCAGGATGTCCGTCAGTGCGTCGCCGAGCAGGTTGAACGAGAAGAACAGCAGCCCGACGACGATCGCCGGGCCCAGCAGCAGGTGAGGGTGCGCGTTCAAAGTCCGGATGTAGCCGGCCTCGAAGATCAGGCTGCCGAAGCTCGGGTGCGGCGGCTGGATGCCGATGCCGAACCAGGTCAGGACGATTTCCGCGCCCGCGATGCCGGCGAGGCCCATCGACATGCTGACGATGATGATGTTGCTGACGTTTGGCAGCAGATGCCGAAAGATGATCCGCGGCGTGCTCGCGCCGGACGCCCTCGCCGCCGTCACGAACTCGCTTTCACGAAGTGACAGGATCTGCGAGCGAATAATCCGCGCGCCGCCTACCCATCCAAACAGGGACAGCGCGCCGAACACCAGGAAGTAGTCGGGCGCGCCGGATTTGACGATCCCGGGGATGCCGGTGAAGTCCTCCACGCTGCTCGCCACCGAGCGCACCTGGGGTTTCAGCGTGGCATTGATGATGATCAGCATCAGGATCGCCGGGAACGCGGAGAACATGTCGCCGATGCGCATGATCAGGGTGTCCACCCAACCGCCGACATACCCGGCGAGCAGGCCCAGGGAGACCGTCAGTACGAGCCCGCCCGTGAGCAGCGTGGCGAGCGTCACGATCACGGTGGTCTGCGATGCCCAGATGATCCGGCTCAGCATGTCACGGCCCAGGGGGTCTGTCCCGAACGGGTGGTCCCAGCTGGGTCCCTGCTGCACCGCCTCGAGGTTCTGCTGCGTATAGGGCGGGATGATGTCGAGCGCTCCCAGGAGCGGTGCGAGCAGGCCCGTCGTGTAGAAGAGGATGATGAACGCGAGGCCGATGACCGCGAGCTTCTTTCGCATCAGCCGCCGGAAGAAGACGTAGCGCGGCGGCTCCGGCATATCGAGGTACGCCGCCATCTGCGGCAGGACGTCAGTTTCGGCGCGCGCCATACCGGATCCTCGGGTCAATCAGCGTGTAGAGAATGTCCACCACGATGCTCGCGATCACGAAGGCCGTTGCCGTGACGATCGTGAACGCCATGATCATGTCGTAGTCGCGGCTGCCCACGGATTCGAGCGCCAGCCGGCCTGCACCGGGCACACCCGTCAGCGTCTCGACGAAGAACGCGCCCTCCATGAGACCCGACAGCGCGAAGACGATCATCGTCGTCAGCGGCAGCAGGGCGTTTCTCATGACGTGGCGCGTGATTACGCGGTACTCGCTGAGCCCCTTCGATTGGGCAGTCCGGATGTAGTCCTCCTTCATCACGTCGAGCACGAACGCGCGGGTGAAGCGCGCCCAGCCGGCAACCACCGGCAAGCTCATCGCGATGATCGGGATGATCGCCTCGACGCTGATCACGCCGAGGCACTCGTAGCTCTGTGGCAGGAAGTCGAGGCGGATGTTGCAGTCCTGCGGCTGCGGCCAGCCTCTCGCGGGCAAGATGCCCAGGTATAAGCTGAAGAACCAGGCCAGGAACGGCAGCATCACCAGGCTGGGGATCGAGTTGAAGAAGAGGAAGGTCGAAATCGCGGCCGGGTCTTGCCACGTACCCTGCCGTCTCGCGGCGAAGATCCCGAGAGGCACCCCGACGCCTACGGTCAGGACGAGCGCGACGAAGGCATACTGCGACGACCGCCACATTGCCGGGAACAGCACGCCGTTCACGCCGAGGTCGCGGTAGCGGAAGCTGTCACCGAAGTCGCCCTTGGTCAGCACGTCCCGCATGTAGATGACGTACTGCTCGTACACCGGCTTGTCGAGGCCGCGGGCAGCCCGGACGCGCTCGAACGCCTCCGGGTCCCGGAACTGACCTGCCGCAATACGGACGGGGTCGCCGGGGCCAAGGCGCGCGAGCGTGAAGGTCGCGAACGTAACCACAAAGAGCACCGGCAGCACCCATAGCAGGCGCCGCATCAGGTACGAGAGGGTGCTCTCCATGGTCCTCCCTGTCCGAACCGTTCGCCCTGGGGCGCTCGGAAGGGCTGCTTACGTGCTACTTCTCTATCGACACGTAGCGCAGCTGCGAAATCAACGCCGGCACTGGGTCGAAGCCCTTCACGTACGGCTTCACCACGTAGTGGTCGCGGCCGTACGTGAGCGGGATCCAGGGCATGTCCTGGATCAGGATCTGCTCCGCCTGCTGGTAGATCTGGATCCGCTTCGTGGAGTCGAGCTCCGTCCGTGCCTGCGTGATGAGCGCATCGTACGCCGGGTTGTTGTATCGCGAGTCGTTCTTCCGGCTGGTGCTGAAGAACAAAAGGTCCAGCAGGTTCTCCGGGTCCGGGTAGTCCATGATCCAGCCGACCGACCACATCTGAAGGCGGCCGCGGTCGACGTCGTCGTAGAACGTCGCCTCTTCTGC
>JBFWZE010000064.1:0-1563 GCA_050185685.1 Dehalococcoidia bacterium | reverse complement strand
GTGAGGATGATGCGCTCGTTGACGCGCCACTCCTGCAGCTTGTACGGGCCCGTGCCGTTGGGCTTGCGCGTCCAGTTGCGCGGGTTCGATTCCACCTGCTGCTTGTCGACCACGAAGGCGGTCGTGTAGGTGAGCTTGGCGAGGAAGTAGGGTTTGGCGGCGTCGATCGTGATCTTCAGGGTCGAAGAGTCGACGACCTCGACGCCGGAGATTGTCTGTGCGCGGCCGCGGGTCACGTCCTTCGCGCCGACGATGTCGCCGAGGAATGCCTCAGCAACCACCGAGTCGGTCTGACCGAGCTTCGCGGCGCGGTCGAGCGAGTACTTGAAGTCTTCCGCGGTGACGGGCCGGCCGTCGTGGAACTGCGCGTTGCGCCGGATCTTGAAGGTGTAGGTCTTGCCGTCGTTCGAAACCTCGGGCATCGCCTCGGCGAGGTCGGGGACAATCTGCAGCTTGTTGTCGATTCGCAGCAGACCGCTAAAGATCTCGAGCACATAGCCCGCAGAGCTCGTCTCGAAGACGAGAGCCGGGTCGAGGGTCAGTGGGTCGCCGCCTAGGAGGCGGAGGTCGCCGGACTGAGCACCGCCGTTATTGCTGCTGCTGGGATTGAGCGGGTCGCCGCCGCCACCCCCGCCATCGTCATCGCCGCCGCTGCAGGCGATACCGAAAAGGAGGGCGCCGAGGAGGAGAATACCTCCCAGGACCTTGCCGCGTTTACCGACCATCACATCCTCCTGCCCCACCCCATCTGTCCGCACGCCTGGCGGCGGACGGTAGCCGGGTTGCTCCACGTATAACTAGCTACGAATGGTAGCAAAAGTCGGATGCAAGCGGACAGCAAACGTGAAGTGAGGGCGGGTGCCGCGCGAATTCTTAACCTGGCGGCACTCTCCAGCCTCACCGTTGGCGCCGGCGTCAGCGGCTGGCACCGGACAGGGCGCTCTCGATCGAAGCTGCGAGCGATTCGTAAGAGACGGGGCTGGCCTGAAGGACCCCGTTCACGAAGACCGCCGGCGCGGCAGTCAGACCGAGAGTCGTCGCCTGCGTTCGCTCTTTCTCAATCGAAAAGGCGTACCGCTGGCTTGCCAGGCACTCCGAGAAGAGGCTCTTGTTGAAGCGGAGTTCCGCCGCCAGCGCCTCGAGGGTCGCCTTGTTGGGCTGGCCGTCATTGGTCCGCGCGAGGAGCTTGTTGCTGTAGTCCCAGTAACCTCCGCGCTCGGCCGCGCACTCGGTTGCCTCGGCCGCCTGGAATGACGCGGTACCGGCGCCGCCGGATGGGAAGTGCCGGTACTGCAGTCGCGCCTTGCCGGTATCCACGAACGACGCCTTGATCTGCTGCAGAGTGCCCTGCGCAATGGCCTGGCAGTCGGCACAGAGGAAGTCTTGCCACACGACCACCGTCACCTTTGCGTCGGGCGAACCCAGGTAGTGCGCCTCGATTGCGAAGGGATGCGCCACACCGGAATACCCTGCGTCCTCGTCCGAGCCACCGAAGACACCCGCCACGAGAGCGATGACGAAGATGCCGACGGCGGCAAGCGAAACGAGTGCAATGACGACCAG
>JBFWZE010000063.1:11480-17127 GCA_050185685.1 Dehalococcoidia bacterium | reverse complement strand
CCGTCGCAGCGGTAGTCGGCGACGCGAATGCCGCTTACGTCGACGGCAAGCTGAATCGCCCTGCTGAGCGTCGAGCGGCCGATCACCGCCTCATTGAGGCCGTGGTAGTGGTCGTCGCGGCCCGTGACGCCTGCGCGCAGCATCGTGCGCTCTTCGACGCGTCCACCGCCTGCCAGCACCTCGTCGAGATGCTCGAGCGCCCTGCTGCCGTCGAACTCGGTCAGGAAGCCGAGCCGGCCGAGGTTGACGCCGAGGATGACGATGTCACTGCGCATCGTCACGCGTGCGGTGTGCAGCACGGTGCCGTCGCCGCCCAGGCAGATCGCGAGGTCGGCGCCCGTGTAGGACGATTCCGAGTCGTCGTCGTCGACGATCCAGGCCTCGACGCCGCGGCGCAGGATCTCGTCCCGCAGCACCTGCACGAGCTCTTCGGCGAGCGTCGAGCTGGGGTTGTAGGTGAGGGCGATGCGCTGGGGGGCGCTCATCGGTGTCACGAGCCGGGGTACCGTTCGAGGCGCAGGTGCAGCAGGAACTCCCGGTTGCCCTCGGCGCCGAGCAGCGGTGAGGTCGTCAGGTTGAGCAGGCGCAGGCCGTTGCTCGAGGTCCAGTCGACGACGCGGCCGATGACCGCCGCGTGCACCTGTACGTCCTTGACGACGCCCTTCTTGCCGACCTCCTCACGCTTCGCCTGGAACTGCGGCTTCACGAGCACGGCAAGCTCAGCGCCGAGCCTCAGCGAGCGGCAGGCTGCAGGGAGCACCTTTTCGATGCCGATGAACGAGACGTCCATAACCAGGAGGTCGCACTGCTCGGGCAGCGGCGCCAGCTCTCGTGCGTTGACCCGCTCCATGACGACGACTCGCTCGTCCTGTCGCAGCCGGTAGTCGAGCACGCCGTAACCGACGTCCACGGCGTAGACCTTCGCCGCGCCGTGTTGCAGCAGACAATCGGTGAAGCCGCCGGTCGATGCGCCGACATCGAGGCAGATGAGCCCGGTCGGATCGATGCCGAAAGCGTCGAGGGCGTGAGCGAGCTTATCGCCGCCGCGGCTGACATATGCGGGCCGCTGCAGCACCTCGATCAGGGCGCTGCTCTGGACCATCGCGCCGGGTTTGGTCACCTGGGCGCCGTCGACGCGGATGTCGCCCGCCATTAGCACCGCCTGCGCCTGATGACGGCTGCTCACGAGTCCGCGCTCGACGAGCAAAGCGTCGATGCGACTTCGTGCGGGGCGAAGGTTTGTCTGGGCCATAGGTGATCAGAGTAGGAACGCGTTATTGCAAAGTCAACGAAACGCTGATGCAGGCGGGTCCTGTGCTATCCCCAGCTTGCCCTGCCGATTATGATCGTGACAATGGCCGAAGACTCTATCGTTCAGGGCAGGCTGCGTAGCGGACCCCTGGCCATCCCCCATCAGCTCAGGCTCATCCTCAAGTCGATGCGTCCGCGTCAGTGGACCAAGAACGGCATCGTCTTCATGGCGCTTATCTTCTCCGTCAACCAGGAGTGGAAGCCGGAAGACGTGTCGAGCTGGGATCATCTCGTCTTCCGCGCCTTCCTGACCGCGATCGCCTTCTCGCTCGTCTCAGGCGCCGGCTACCTGGTGAACGACACCCGCGACCGAGAATCGGATCGCCTGCATCCGCGCAAGAGCCGCCGGCCTATCGCTTCGGGCGCGCTGTCACCCCAGGTTGCGCTGATCGCCGCGACCGTTGCGATGGTCGCCGGTGTCGCCATCGCGTTCGCGCTCGATTGGAAAACCGGCGCGACCGTCGTCGGCTACGTCGCCGTGCAGGTCGTCTACACGCTGTGGCTCAAGAACGAGGTCATCCTCGACGTCATGACGATCGCCGCGCTCTTCGTCTTCCGGGCAATGGGCGGCGCCTTCGCGATCGACGTGCCGATCTCGCCCTGGCTCTACGTCGTCACCGGCCTCGGCGCCCTCTTCCTCGGCGTCACCAAGCGCCGCGCCGAGGTCAACCTGCTGCAGGGCGACGCCAGCAGCCACCGTTCGACCCTCGCGCTCTACACTCCCGCCCTCGTAGACCAGATGACCTCGATGGTCACGGCGTCGACGGTGATCGCCTATGCCCTCTACACCTTCACCGCGGACAACCTGCCGTCAAACCACGCAATGATGCTGACGATCCCCTTCGTCTGCTACGGCATCTTCCGCTACCTCTTCCTCAGCCTCACCCGCGACGAAGGCGGCAGCCCCGAAGAGGTCCTCCTCAAAGACATCCCAATGATCCTCACCATCGTCAGCTGGGTCGCGACCTCGATGATCATCCTCACCGCGTACCGGTAACCAAACGGGCAAACAGGCAAGGGGTGCCCCACTCAACATCCGGGCTAATCGTGCTTTGTGGGGTTGGAAGGGGCGAAGCCCCTCCCGGGGTCTGGGGTGTCCCCAGGACTAATACATGAGAGCGCGAGCGCCGCAGGCGCAATGCGGCCTGCTGGCCGCCCGTCTATAGCACCAGCAGCACTGTCACCTCGGGGGACGCCGCCGCATGGCCGAGACCTGCCCTCTCCCTGAATCGCTGCGCTACTCTCGCTACGCGAGCCCTCTCACCTAGGGCGAGGGGATGCCGTGGGTGCAAGCCTAAGGCGTCTCCCGGCTAATAGAAGCTCGAAGCTCGTGCCTACTTCAGCGCCTCCGCCAGCAGCTCTACCGCGTGCTGCGGCTTACGGCTCGTGAAGTGATCGATCTGCTGGCGGCAGGACACACCCGTGATCGCAATCGCCGCCTCGTGCGAGGCGCTTTCGACCGCCGGGAAGAGGCGCAGCGCACCCATCGAGCGCGAGATCTCGTAGTGCTCCGCCTCGAAGCCGAAGCTGCCCGCCATGCCGCAGCAGCTCGTCTCGATCAGCTTCGGCGTGTAGCCGGCGAGACTCAGCGCCGCGAGTGTCGGGTCGGCGCCGATCGCTGCCTTCTGGTGGCAGTGGGCGTGGAGGACGACCTCCTGCTTCTTGTTCGGCCTGAAAATCTCCGCCACAGACGGGTCTTCGAGCGCGAGCTTGCCTAGCCACTCGTCGAGCAGGTAGGTCATTGCGCCCACCTCGCGCGAGTCGCCGTTGCGCAGCAGCTCCGGGTACTCGTCGCGGAACGAGAGCATGCAGGACGGTTCCGTCCCGACGATCGGGATGCCGCGGCGGGCGTAGGGCAGGAGGGCCTCGACGTTCTTGCGCGCGAGGTCCGTCGCCATGTCGAGCATGCCCTTCGAGATCGCCGGACGGCCGCAGCACACCGTGCGCTCGACGAGGACGACACGATAGCCGAGCGCCTCGAGGACGCGAACAGCGCTCTTGCCGACCTCCGGGTTGAAGTAGTCGGTGAAGGTGTCGCTGAACAGGACGATCTCGCCGCGCGGCGCCTCCGTTTTTGGTGTCAGCGTCGCGAACCAGGCAGGGAAGGTCTGAGAAGCGAAGGCGGGCAGCGGCCGTTCCGAGTGGATGCCCAGGCCGCGGTGCAGGGCCGCCTTGACCGGCAGCAGTCTCGACATGAAGTTCGAGAGCATCCACGTCTTGCTACCCAGCTTTGCCAGCGTCGCGATGTTGGCGAAGGCACGTGCACGCTTCGGCGTACCGTGGGCCTTGTGGCGCTGGGCAAGCACCTCGTACTTGAGCTTCGCCATGTCGACGCCCGAAGGGCACTCCGCCTTGCAGGCTTTGCATTCGACGCAAAGGTCGAGCGCCTGGTGGATGCGGTCGCCGGTCAGCTCTTGCGACGGCAAAACGCCGGAGAAGGCAAGACGCAGCAGGTTGGCGCGGCCGCGCGTCGAGTGCTCCTCGTCCAGCGTCGCCATATAGGACGGGCACATGCCGCCGTCGAGCTTGCGGCAGGCGCCCTGGCCGTTGCACTGCTCGGCGGCGCGGGCGATGCCGCCCTCGAAGCTGAAGTCGAGGAAGGTCACCGGCTCCCAGTTCTGGGTCTGGGGGCTCATGCGCAGGTTCTCGGTGAACCCGGGGGTGTCGATGATCTTGCCGGGGTTGAGGATCAGCTCCGGGTCGAAGGCGCGCTTGACCTCGCGGAAGGCCTCGGTGAGCTGCGAGCCGAACATCTTCTCGGTGAAGACGCCGCGCAGGATGCCGTCACCGTGCTCGCCCGAGAGGCTGCCGCCGAACTCGAGCACGAGGTCGGCGACTTCGTTGGCGATCGCCTGCATCGTCGCCAGGCCCTCGGAGGACTTCACGTTGACGGCGGGCCGGATGTGCAGGCAGCCGACGCTGGCGTGACCGTAGTAGGCGGCCTCGGTGCCGTGCTTGCCGGCGATCTCCTGGAAGCGCGCGACGAACTGGGGCAGCTTCTCCGGCGCGACCGCGGTGTCTTCGACGTAGGCGACAGCCTTGGTGTCGCTGCGGTTGCTCATGATCAGGCCCAGGCCCGCCTCACGCATCCGCCACATGTCGCGCTGCAGGGCGGCGTCGGTCGTCGCAACCGTGGCGTAGCCCAGCTTCTTCTGGTTGAGGTCGGCCTCGAGCCGGTCGAGCTTCGACTTCAGCTCGGCCTCGCTCTCGCCGTAGAACTCGATGACGAGGATGCCGCCGGGGTCGCCCTCGACCCAGCGCGCGAGGCGGCTGAAGCCGGGGTTGCTGCGGCAGCGCGTGACGATCACCGAGTCCATCAGCTCGACGGCGGACGGCCCGTGCTCCAGGGCGGCAACGGTGCCTTCGGCGGCTTCGACGATCGTGCGGAAGTGGACGGCGGCGACGCCCTTCATCTTCGGGATCGTCTGCAGCTTCACCTTGGCCTCGGTGACGACGGCGAGGGTGCCCTCAGAGCCGACAATCATGCGCGACAGGTCCATCGGCGCTTCTTCGTTGATGAAGTCGTCGAGGTTGTACCCGGAAACGCGGCGCAGGATTCTCGGGTAGCGCTTCGCAATCTCCTCGCGCTGCTGGCGGCCGAGGCGGCGCATCTCGCGGTAGAGGTTGCCTTCGAGCGTCTGCGCGGCGAGCTTCGCCTCGAGGGCGCTGCCGCCGAGGGGCTCAGTAACGACGGTCGTCGCGTCTGAGAGGGTCGCCCGCAGGCCGAGAACGTTGTCGATCGTCTTGCCGTAGATGATCGAGTGGGCGCCGCAGGAGTTGTTGCCGACACCGCCGCCGATCGTTGCGCGGTTCGCGGTGGAAGGGTCGATGCCGTACTGCAGCCCGCGGCTGGCAAGCGTCCGGTTCAGCTCGCCGAGGACGAGGCCCGGCTGGACGCGTGCCCAGCCCTCCTCCACGTTGATCTCGCGGATCCGGCTCATGCGCGGCGAAAAGTCCATGACGATCGCATGGTTGACGCCCTGCCCGGCGAGGCTGGTGCCACCGCCGCGGGGGAGCACCGGCACGCCCGCCTTCTTCGCCGTCCGCAGCACGTGCTGCACGTCCATCTCGCTGGTCGGGAAGACGACGCAGAGCGGCTCCATCTGATAGATCGAGGCGTCGGTGGCGTAGAGGAGCCGGGAGCCGCGGTCGGATCGCACCTCTCCCTCCAGGTTTATCCGCAGCGCTTCGTCGAGCTCGGCGATGTCGGATTCGCTGAAATCCCGGGCGCGGGCGGCAGAAGGGAGGAGAGGATAAGCCTTCATCATGGTGCATTGCACGCTACCCGAGGGTGGTCAGTAGTGGCAAGCAGATGGACGTCCAAGTGGACTTCTGA
>JBFWZE010000063.1:0-11380 GCA_050185685.1 Dehalococcoidia bacterium | reverse complement strand
GGCGGGAAGTCCCACAATCGGCTAAGACGTATACTCAGACACATGAAGCTGGCGTCCATTGCTGCCGGCCTGGCCCTGATCGCTGCAGGCGTCGTTCTCGTTGCCTACGGGCTGTTCAGCGGCGGGGACGATGGCTCGAGGCAGATATCTGCCCTGCCCGCGCCTTCGAGCGACACCCCCGCGCCGGCACCGACTGAGGCCCCGCCGAAAGCACCCGTCGTCCGCATCGAGGTGCCGGGCCTCGAAATCGACGCGCCGGTCGTCTCCCTCGGCGTGCTGCCCGACGGCGTCATGGAGTCACCCCACACGCCGACCGAGGTCGGCTGGTACCGATTCTCCGCTCAGCCCGGGTCGGTGGGCAACGCCGTCTTCGCGGGACATGTCGACTACGCCAACTATGGCCCCGCGGTCTTCTTCCGCCTCCGCGAGCTGAAGTTCGGCGATGTCATTCGCGTACAGCTCGAAGATGGCTCCAGCTTCGTCTACTCCGTCGTCTCGTCTCACGTCTATGACGCCGAAAATGCGCCGGTGCAGGAGATCGTCGGCCCAACCGATAACGAGACGATCACGCTGATTACCTGCACGGGCGTCTTCGACCGCAACGTCCTCGAATACGACAAACGCCTCGTCGTGCGCGCGGAGCGCAACCCGGTCGCGCTGCTTCCCTAGACACCAACGAGAGTTCATTGCCGCAAGGACTTCTCGCATCTGCAACCTGCTCGCTGTAACGTAGAAGAAATGAGGAACAGGCGCAGCTTTCCGCGCGGCCTGAACGGCGGGATGCCGGCCCGATACGCATCGCCGCCGGCGCTGGTGACCGTGTGTTGAACCGCCTCTGGGGCCGCCGTGAACCCGTAGTCGAGGTCGAGGGCGTCTTCGAGACGATCGGCGCGATCGAGCCAACCCCGACACGCTGGCCGGCGCTGCGGCTGCCGCGTGTATCGCTCGACGCGGCGGCGATCGCGCGGGCGCTCCCCATTTTCACCGTCCTGCTCCTTGCTGTCGCCGTGAACTGGCCGACTTTGCAGGACTACTTTCACGGCGACGACTTCGTAGCCTTCACCGAGCTGGGGACGAAGAAGCCGCTGGACTACCTCTACGACGCCTTCTTCTTCAAGGATGTGAACTTCTACTGGCGGCCGCTGGGACAGGCGTCCTACCTCGGCCTGTACGAGGCGTTTGGTCTCGATCCGGCCGCCTTCCACGCCCTGAGCATTGCGATGTTCCTGGCGACGGTGTGGCTGCTGTATCGCTTCTGCCTCAACGAGGGCTTCTCGCGCTGGGTCGCGACCGGTTCCGCCGCCCTCTTTGCGCTGCTTCCCAACCACGTCGTCAGCGTTGCCTGGGTGACGAACTCGCCGCGCATCATGGCCGTCATGTTTTTTATGGCCTCGATGGTGGTGCTCCAGAAGGCGCTGGTGAAGAAGAGCCCTGCCCTGGACATCCTCGCCTGGCTGCTCTTCCTCCTCTGCCCATTCGCCGACGAGACCTCGATGGCGCTGGCGCCGATCCCGGTGCTCTACTCGGCCGTCTACTCCGGCCGGTTGAAGATCGATTGGCCGGTCGTCGCCCGCGCCGTCATGTACGCCGCCGTGGTCTTCTCGCTTGCACCGTTGCAGTTCATGTACACGCTGGACGACGAGCCGCGCCTCGCCGACTACAGCTTTGGGCCGCACATCCTCGATCAGACCTGGGCGTTGAGCTCACAGCTCGTGCTGCCGCTGGCAACTGGTTCACCGCTGGCCCTGAGCTTCCAGGCGATCGGCCCGGTGCAGTGGGCGGCGGGTGCCGTCGCGATCGCCTCCGGTGTGCTGCTGTTGCTCGTGGGGTCGTGGAAGATGCGGCTGCTCGCGCTCTGGACGGCGGCGGCACTCGCGCCGTTTACGCTCTGGAACATCGAGTGGCTGTCGCCGCGCTACGTCTACATGGCGGCAATCCCGTATTCGATTTGCCTCGCCTGGCTGATTCACGCTGCCGTCGACGCGCTGCGGCGCTACCGGCCGCTGCAGCTCGCGGTTGCCAGTGGTTTTGTCGCCGGCGCCGTCGGGGTCAGCGTTGTCAGCGCCCAGATGACCCTCGACCGCAACGATGACTGGGCGGCGTCCACAGAGTCGTTCCGGATCCTGGCGCAGGGGCTGCCAGAGGCGGTGCCTACAGTCCCGCCGAAGTCCCGCATCGTCATCTACTACGGTATCTGGCAGGACTTCCCGCTCTGGCCTCGCGTCGTCGTCCGCACGATCTACAAGGACGAAAGCATCGACGTGATCAGCATCGATCGCCGCAACGTCGATTCTCCCCTGCCGCGCCGTGAGCCCCGCGACATCGTCGTCTATTACAACGACGGCCGCTTCCTGCCGATCGCCCCGGTTGCTCCTAAGGAGTAAAAATCCGCCAAGTCGGCATAACGACTGATAGGTCGCGCGATCTATAGGCCATACACTGGGGCTGCCTGGCGTCTGCCTGACCGGTGGCGCGCCAGGTATCGGGGGGCGGGGCAGGTCGAGTCTCGTCCCCCACCCTTTGTCCTCTTTGTCCCCAGATGGTTCAGGGTCGGCGGACCGCTGTCCAGGCCGGCTTCATGTCGTTCGCCGGGTTGTTCGAGATTGCCTTCGGGTTCGTGCCATCAGCGTTGATGACGTAGACCTCAGAGGTCGCGCCTGCCACCAGTGTGTAGGCGATCGTCTTGCCATCCGGAGACCACGCCGCGTCGAACTCGTCGCGCGGGTCGGTGGTCAGCCGGGTCAGGCCGGTGCCATCGTCGTTGATGACATACAGGTCGAAGTTGCCGCTGCGGTTCGACTGGAAGACGATGCGCTTGCCGTCCGGCGACCAGTCGGGCTCTGCTTCGAATCCGGCGTTGGCGCTGACTTTGCGCGCATTCGTGCCGTCACCGTTCATTATCCAGATGTCCATGTTCCCGTCTCGGTCGGAGCCGAAGACGATGCGGTCGGTCATCACCGACCAGGACGGGTCGATGTCTGCCGCGGCGCTGTTCGTCAGGTTGCGCAGCCCGGTACCGTCGACGTTCATGACGTAGAGGTCGAAGACGTCGCCGCGCTTCACCTCAAAGACCACCCGTCGTCCGTCCGGTGAGAAGCTCGGCTCCAGCTTGATGCCGTCGGTCGTCGTGACCAGCTTCTGATCGGTGCCGTCGCCGTTCATCAGGTACAGCTCGGAGCCCTCGTTGCGCTCCGAGACGAAGGCGACGCGGCTGCCATCCGGCAGCGCGTCCGGCAGGCGGCTGCCCTTCGACCCTGTGGTCACCCGCGTCTGGTTCGAGCCATCGGGGTTCATGATGTAGATCTCCTCCTGGCCGTCACGGTCGGTCATGAAGAGCAGGGCGTCAGTGCTGGTGATGCCTCCCGTGGGCCGGGGCAGTGAGACGAGCGGCAGCGCCGGTACCGCTGTCGGAGACGGCGCCGTCGCGGTCGCGGCCGGAGAGCTGGTCGCCGCGACAGCTGCCTTGCCGCCGTTGTCGTCATCGCCGCCGCCCTGGCCGAGCACGAGGAACGCGCCGGCGGCCAGCGCTGCGAGGGCTGCTACGCCGGCGCCGACCGGCAGCAAGGGGATGCTTCGCCCGCCGAGGGTAATCGTCGGTGGGCCGCCCGAACGCGGCGCTTTTGCGGGCACGGTGCTGGGCTTCGCCGGAGGCGCTGAGGGTGGTGCCGGCGAATGGAGGATCGTCGCGACGCTCGACGCTTCTTCCGGCGCTGGGGGCGTTGCGGGAGCAGACGCAGCTGCGATACGGGTGGCCTCAGGTCCGGGGGCGATCACCGTTCGTCCCGCATCGGCCGCGGGAGGGGCAGTCACCGGTATCGACGCAACGATGGCAACGAGCGCTGGGAAGCTCGATGTGGACGTCACGGTGGAGCGAGCGGCAGCATCCAGGGGCAGCCGCCGCAGCATTGTCAGCGCGCACTCTTCAAGGTCGGCGGGTGCCGGGTCGAGGCCGGGACGGCGCAGGTAGATGCTGCCGTCCGTCCGGACCTCCAGGTCGCTGAGCGGCGAGATGATGCTCAACCCCTGTGAAGACGCCAGCTCCAGCAGCGCGGCGAGCTGCGCGACGGCGGTGCGGAGGTGGGCTGCAGTGATGACCGCTGCGCGTTCGACGGCCGCGTCCTCGCGGGCTACCCAGAACTGGAAGCGCCCGGCCGGTGCGGCCAGCCATTGCTCCTCGGGGTGCAGAAGCAGGCGGTTCGTACCCAGCAGACGCTCCGCGCCGCCCGGTACGAGGGAGGGGTTGGCGTCGACGGCGCGGCGCAGCGTCGTGCCGTATTCGAGGCTGTCGGCAAACTGGACCTCGATCGTCGCCTGCTCGCCGGTCGATTCGTGATGGCAGCGCCATGACCACGGTTGGCTCTCGTGCAGTGCGTCCTTGATCCAGGGCCCGAAGCGGGAGGGCTCGCGCACAGGCGTGCCGCCGGCCTGGCTCAGCTCTGCTTCGGCGCGTCGCAGCATCACGATGCATTCAGCGGCGTCGCTGGGGCGGTCGCTCTGGGGCTTGGCGAGGCAGCGGCGGATCAGCTGGCGCAACGACGGCGGCGTGTCCGGCGGCAGGGTGTTGAGGTCCGGCGTCTGCTCCGCGTGCGCACGGTAGAGGACGCCGAAGTTGCCGACGAAGGGCAACGCGCCGACCAGGCACTGGTAGAGCAGGATGCCCATTGCGTAGAGGTCGGAGCGGTTACTGGCGCCGCCGAGACCGGCACTGGTATCCCAGAGCTCCGGCGCCGCATAGGCCATCGTCATCGCCGTCTGGCCGTGCGCCGTCAGCGTGTTGTAGCCGACGATCTTGGCAATGCCGAAGTCGGCGAGCTTGATCACGCCCTGCGGGTCGATGAGGACGTTCGCCGGCTTGATGTCGCGATGAATGATGCCGGCGTCGTAGAGCGCGCGGAGGGCGTCGGTAATCGCCAGCGCCACGTCGATCGATTCGCGCACAGAGAGGTGCTTCTCTGTCGCCAGGCGCTGCTCGAGGTCGGTCCCCTCGATGTACTCCATCACGATGTACGGCGCCGGGTCGGAGCCGCCGCTGAGCACGCGCACCACGTGGGGCGATTCTGCCGCCGCAGCCGCCGCGAGTACCTCGACGTCGGCCCGCAGCGCAGCCATCTCGGCCGAACCGAAGGCGTTGTTCAGCAGCTTGATCGCCACCTGCTCGCCGCCGTTGACGACGTGGCCGCGCCAGACGGTCCCGAAGCCGCCGCTGCCGATCTGCTCATCGAGAATGAAGTCGCCGATCCGGGCGCCGGGCCGCAGGTCGTTCAGGTTCGCCATCGGAGGATCAGACTACCGTGAGATGGCGAAATTGTCTGCATATCTCGTTGTCCGGTTCAGGAGGCGAACTGCCAGATGCCGACGATGTTCCCGGCCGGGTCGCGGAACCGGCCGACCAGTGTGTCGCCTTCCAGCCGGGGAGCTTCGGCGACTGAACCGCCGCGCGCATCGATCTCGCTCATTGCCGCCCCAATGTCGGACACGTAGACATAAGGAAGAATGCCGGTGTGATTCGACACCGGTCGACTGCGGATCCAGCGGCCGAGCAGATCTCCGGCGCCATCCCAGAACACGCGGTCGCCGTTCTCGCGCCGCTCGATCGTCCAACCGAAGATCGCCTCGTAGAACGCGGCCGATTGCTCGAGGTCTGTAGCAGGGATCTCGAGGTACGAGACCTTGCCGTGCCGCGCTAAGGGATTCTCGCTCACGGGGCGATGGCGAATACGAGCGGGCTCAACCGGGCGTGCGGGATCGGCGCCGATTCGCGCAGCGCCGGTTCGTCCTGATCGCCGTCCAGGAAGACGACCATCGGTCCATCGGCGGTCAGCAGCAAGGGCACCATCTCGCGGTGTAGCTGCGGCACATCGGCCCGCTCCTTGATGCTTTGCAGCTCTACCCAGCGCATCGCCGTGCCCGCGAGGTTTTCGGCGGCGGCAGGAGCATCGGCGATGAAGACGAGGGTGTAGTCGTGCTCGGCGTCCTCGGCGGCGTAAATCACCCCGGCGCAGGAGGGAGAGACCTGGAAGCCGGTGCGTTCACGGACCTCGCGCGTGCAGGCGGCAAGCGGCGACTCGCCCGAGCGCACTTCCGCCTGGATCGGCAGCAGGCGGGCGAGGCCGGGACCAGCCTCGATCATGAGAAGACGGTCGTTGAGCGTGAGCAGGCATTCGATATTTGGCATGGTGGCTCAGGCTAGCATGCCCTGGAGCATTTGCGAGCGCTTGTGGCATGGCGAAGCGGTGAAACCTCTGCTGGCTGTAGGGAAAGCGGCTTGTATAGTTACGGAGTGAGTGAGACTGCTTCCCCAATCGTCGGCGTCATCATGGGCTCCCGTTCCGACTGGGAGACGATGGTCCATGCCTGCGAAACCCTCGACGCGCTCGGTGTGCCCTACGAGAAGCGCGTCGTCTCTGCCCACCGCACCCCGGACCTCATGTTCGAGTACGCGGCGACCGCGGAGTCGCGCGGCATCGAGGTGATCATCGCCGCCGCGGGTGGTGCTGCGCATTTGCCGGGCATGACCGCGGCGAAAACGCACCTGCCGGTGCTCGGCGTTCCGGTCCAGTCGGCCGCACTTCACGGCATCGACTCCCTCCTCAGCATCGTGCAGATGCCTGGGGGTATTCCGGTGGGGACGCTCGCGATCGGCCGCGCCGGCGCGATCAACGCCGCCCTTCTCGCCGCTTCAATCGTAGGCCTGCAGCGCCCAACGATCAGCGAAGCACTGAAGGTCTACCGGGCGAACCTTACGCAGTCGGTCCTCGACAATCCGAACCCCGACGCCTCGGCATGAAGATCGGCATCCTCGGCGGCGGTCAGCTGGGCCGCATGCTCGCTCTGGCGGGGTATCCCCTCGGCTTCCAGTTCAGGCTCCTCGACCCGAGCCCCCAGGCCTGCGGTGGCCAGGTCGCCGAGCTCATCTCCGGCGACCTCAACGATGAAGCCCTCCTCGACCGCTTCGCCGCCGGTCTCGATGCCGTCACGGTCGAGTGGGAGAACATCGCCGTCCCGAGCGCGAAGTACCTGGCTCAGCGCCTGCCGTTCTGGCCGCCTCCCGCCGCCGTTGAGGTCTCGCAGGACCGCCTCAGCGAGAAGACGCTGTTCAACCGCCTCGGCATTGAAACCGCGCCGTACGCGGCCGTGGATATGCCCGCGGATCTCGCTGCAGCAGTCGAGAAGATCGGTCTGCCCGCGATCCTCAAGACGCGGCGCATGGGCTACGACGGCCTCGGCCAGTGGCGGCTGCAGACCCAGGACGACGTCGCGAAGGCAGCAGCAGAGCTCGACGCGCCGGCGATCCTTGAGGGCTTCGTAGCCTTTGAGCGCGAGCTGTCGGTAATCGCCGTGCGCGGGCAGGACGGCGCCGCCGCCTTCTACCCGCTCGCTGAGAACAGCCACCGTGACGGCATCCTGCGCCTGAGCTATGCGCCCTCGCCGGATGTGACGGCGCTGCAGCGACGTCGTGCGGAGGAGCTGGCCTGGGCGGTGCTCGAGGAGCTGAACTACGTCGGCGTCCTCGCGATCGAGCTGTTCGAGGTGGGCAACCGGCTGCTGGCGAATGAGATGGCGCCCCGCGTCCACAACTCGGGTCACTGGAGCATCGACGGCGCCGTCACAAGCCAGTTCGAGAACCACGTCCGCGCCGTCGCCGGACTGCCGCTGGGCTCGACCGATGCTGTCGGCTTCAGCGCGATGATCAACCTGATTGGGGACCACCCGCCTGTGGAGACCCTGGCGTCAATCCCCGGCGCCCACGTCCACCTCTACGGCAAGAGCGCCCGCGCCGGCCGCAAGCTCGGCCACGTCAACCTGCGCGATGACAACCCGCTGGCGCTGCGGTCTCGTACTGAGGCGGCGCTCGCGGCTCTCAACATCTCGTTGTAGCCACACAACGGGGATCCCTCGCCAGCAATCACCAGGATTCTTTCCGAACCCTGCACAGACTGAGGCATGTCTCGCCGACTCTAAGACGGGGAGCCATGCCTGATATGAGTTTCAGGTGATTCAGCTCCCGCGTTCGCGCATTGGCGCTGGGAGGGAGACACCATCGATCACGTTCATTAATGCGAGCCGACCAGAACCGCATAGTCAGGGGAGAACAACCATGTTCCTGCTCAGAACCTTTGAAAGAGGGTCTCGTGTGGCCCTTTTCGGCATCCTCATGGCCGTCACCGGCGGCTTCATCGCGACTGGTGTGACCACGCTGGTGAGCGCACACGGCGGCGACGCCAGCAAGATCCATGCTTGCGTGAACAACAGCAGCGGGACGATAAAGATCGTCGGCGTCTCCGACGGCTGCAAGAACAACGAGACCGCGTTGGACTGGAACATCCAGGGGGTCGCGGGACCTGCTGGAGCAGCGGGACCTGCCGGCCCCGCAGGACCTGCCGGAGCAGGCAAGGGGACGGTAATCGTCGGCAACGTGGCGTCCAACGGTTCCGCGCAGGGAGCCGGGTACACCTCGTCATTTAACGTCGTGACCGGCTGCTACGAGCTCCAGTTCCCGGCAGGAACTTTCCCGGGGGCAACACCCGTGTGGACGAACGTCACACCCTTTGCCGTCTCGGGGGTTCCGGTCGCGGTCCTCTTCGTTGGGGATGAAGAAGACATCAGTGGGCCCGGTTCCAATAACGCAGAGGTCTGCTTCGTCGGCGGGCAACAGGCGTCATTCAACTTCATCACGGGAGAAAACAGCGACTAGCGCGGAACCCGGGCTGACTCGTACCAGGAGCCCCGATCTGTCGGGGCTCCTTAGCGTCCGCGCGTCTCGGGACTCTAGCGCGTCGCTTCGGCAGCCCTCCGGCCCTCGGCGCGCGAATCCGCCGCTGCGTCCTCGCTTTTAGCGAAGATCGGGCCGCCGTCGATGCTGCTGAGTACCTTCAGGACGTAGGGGCCAGACAGGACGCCGAGCAGGATGACGCCGCTGGCCATGATGCCCATCGTCACCCGCGGACCCACGAAGGACATCGCGATGCCTGCGACGACCGTGCCGAGGGGTACGAGGCCGCGTTGAATGAACAGCGTGCTCAGGACGCGGCCGCGGTACTCGGGGTCGACGTTCATCTGCAGCATCGTGTTATTCGACGTGTTGTAGGTCTGCATCGAGAAGCCGACACCCAGCAGGGCGATGATTGCGATTGGCAGCACGGGCGACGCGGCGAAGGCCAGCAGGCAGGCGCCGAAGGCAACGATACCCACCATCATCCGGAGCACGAACCGCGTCGAATTGCGTGACGAGGCGATGTAGATCGCACCGCAGACTGCCCCCAGACCCGCAGCCGACTGCATCAGACCAAGGCCGAGACCGCCGTCGTGGAAGACGTCCTTGGCGAAGACGGTCAGCATCGTCTGGTAGGGCTGGCCGAGGACAAGGGGCACGAGGCCAAGAATGACCAGGGTCCGCAGCGTCACGGTACGCCGCAGGTAGCTCATGCCCGCGACGAGGTCGCCGAAGATGCCTTCCTTCGAGCGGAACTTCGTGCGCGCCGGGATGTCCATGATCTGCAGGCACCACAGCACGGCAATGAAGCTGATTCCGTTGAGGTAAAACGCACCGGAGACGCTGACGAAGGCGATCAGGACACCGCCGATCGTCGGGCCGATGATCTTCGTCAGGTTCATCGTCGCGGAGTTGAGGGCGACGGCATTCGGTAAATCATGCGACGGCACCAGCTCTGAAATCAGGGACTGCCGCGCGGGCTGGTTGAAGGAGTTCGTGATGCCGCGCAGCGTCGCTATCGTGAACGCCATCCAGACCGTCAGCAGGCCGGCAGAAAGCAGCCCGGCGAGCACGAGGGCCAGGATCATGGCGATCGTCTGCGTAGTGAACATGAGCCGGCGCCGCTCGATGCGGTCGGCGGCAACACCACCGACGAGGGTGAAGAGGATCATCGGGCCGGCGCGGCAAAGGTTGACCATGGCCAGCGCGACGGTCGAGCCGGTCATGTCGTAGATCAGCCAGTTGAAGGCAATCTGGTCCATCCAGTCGCCCGACTGAGAGATGACGGAACCAATCCAGAGCAGCCGGTAGTTGCGGTGACGCAGCGAGCTGAACGTGCGCGGCAGGCGGAACGGCCCCTTCCGGGGCATAACATCGTCGGCGTTCACGGGCGCCGGGTCGGGCATTCGTGCCAAGGACGGCTCCAGTAGTGAAAAACGTTCAGCGGTTGGGGAAGTGTATCCCTCTCTTTACGCAAACGTCAAGGTTTGTGCGTCATTGATGTCCTATACCGTGGTCTCGAATCGTGATCTCTGGCCCCGACATGCTGCTGGGAAATCCAGTAATCTATGTCTATGACGACGGAAAATGACGTCAGACGCCAGATCGATGAGCTGCGCGAGGCCATACGCAGGAAGCTACTGTCGCCTGAGGACCTTGAGCGGTTGCTCAAGGATCTTGAGGCTATTGAAGAAGGCCTCAAGGACAAGCCTGACCGGCCAATGCGCAGCCTTATGGAGCTTGAAGGTCTCGGTAAGGAACTCTGGCAGTCCGTCGACGTGGACGCCTACCTGAAACAAGAACGGGACTCTTGGCGCTAGTCGACTTCCTGGCTCGAGGCGCACAAGTTGCCCTCGACACCAATTCGCTGATTTATTACGTCGAGCAGCACCTTGATTTCTCGCCTGCGATAAGGCCGATCATCCAGCTCATTCAGAATGGTGACATCGCGGGCCATGTCTCAGTTTTGAGCCTTATGGAGGTCCTAGTCCTTCCGTCTCGCAGCGGTGATGAGCAGCTGGCCGCGCAGTATCGGGATTTCCTGAGCAACAACCGCCTGATCCTTCACAACCTGACGCCTGAGATCGCTGAACTCGCTGCAGAGCTGCGGGCGAGGTACCGTCTAACGACACCAGACGCTATTGTCGGTGCAACAGCGTTGCAGGCTGGATGCACTCATCTTGTGACGAATGACAGCGTGTTTCGGGCTGTTCCCGACATCGAGGTTCTCGTTATTCGCGAGCACGCGCCATGAGAAAGGACAACAATGAGCGGTCGTAAGAAGGTAACCATCGTCGGAGGCGGACAGACGGGCGGCATCATGGCCTACCGGCTCGCCGAGAAGAACATCGCCGACATCGTCATCAAGGACGTGGCCGAGTTCGGCCAGCACCACGGCAAGGCCCTCGACATCTACCAGGGCGCATCGTTCGCCGGCTTCGAGACGAAGCTCACCGCCACCGACGAGTGGGAAGCTACCGCCGATTCCGACGTCGTGATCATCACCTCGGGCGCGCCCCGCAAGCCCGGCATGACCCGCGAAGACCTCCTCAAGGGCAACGCGGAGGTCGTCGGCGAGTACGCGGCGAAGAACGTCGCGAAGTACAGCCCCAACGCCGTCATCATCATCTTCGCGAACCCGATGGACGTGATGTGCCACGCCGCCCT
>JBFWZE010000062.1:0-17302 GCA_050185685.1 Dehalococcoidia bacterium | reverse complement strand
GCGAACTACAACCCCATCTCCGAGTGGACGGACGGCACCAACGCCGGCGGTCTCTATGTCTACGACCGCCCTCTCACCTCGCGCGAGGACTCACGCCGCTACGTGCTCGAGGCGATGGAGTCGATCGAGCAGCCGGACCCGCTGACGGTCGTCTTCAAGCTGAAGCCCGGCATGACCTTCCAGAACGTCGCCCCGGTCAACGGCCGCGCCGTCTCTGCGAGTGACATCGTCGCTACCCAGGAGTACGCGACGAACCTGGCGAACAACTTCGACAAGACCTTCGTGCGTGACTACCTGCTCAAGGCTGAGGCCTCGGACGAGCGCACCGTCACGTACAAACTGAAGAAGCCGAACGCCTACCTCTTCGGCGGCAGCATGCTCGGCTCCGGCACCGGTCAGGTGATCATCCCGAAAGAGACGATCGGCGACAGCCTGGCGACGAACCGTCAGATCGGCAGCGGCCCGTACCAGGTCCAGAGCCAGCAGCTCTCGGTCGACTACGTGTACAGCCGCTTCGACAAGTTCCGCGAGGCTGCCAACGGCCGCCCCTACATCGATGAAGTCGAAGTGAAGTTCCTGCCCGACACCGCGGCGCAGGAAGCAGCCTTCCGCAGCGGCCAGATCGACCGCTGGACGACGCCGACCCCGACCCAGGTGCAGCAGATCCAGAGCACGATGCCGGACGCGAACGTTAACGTCCTTGCCGGCCTCGGTGGCATGAACTGGTTCATGAACATGGAGCGCGGCCGGCCGTGGGAGAAGGACGTGCGTGTGCGTGAGGCCTTCTGGCGCCTCACCAACCAGCGCCAGGTCCTCGACCTCGCATATGGCGGCTTCGGCCAGATTCCGGTCGGCCTCGTTCCTGCCGGTATGAAGGTCTACCAGCCGAACCCGAGCGACATCGCCCAGTACTACGCTGAGGACGTCGCGAAGGCGAAGCAGCTCCTGCAGGCGGCCAACTGGGACGGCAATGCCGAGTACGACCTGCTCTCCCGCGGCGCCGGCGCCGTCGACGAGGCGGTTGCCCAGGTCTGGCAGCAGCAGCTTGGCCGCGGTGGCATCAAGACCCGCATCTCCACGATCACCGGTAACGCCCAGCTCTTCCAGCGCTGGACGGACAACGACTGGGAGCTGATGGTCAACACGCCGCCGGCTACCGACACCCCCGGACAGATGATCCGCCTGCAGCACTCGCTGAGCTGGTCGGACACCTTCCGCCGCTTCGCGCTTCACGACGCCGAGATCGACGCTTTGATTGAGAAGTCAGAGCAGGAGACCGACTTTGAGAAGAACAAGCAGATGGTGCTCGACATTCAGAAGAAGTGCATGGAGAAGTTCTCCAGCACCTACTTCCTGATCACGCCGAACTCCACCATCGCCCTGAGCAAGCGCGTCCAGAACTACGAGCTCACGCTCGTGGCCCCGGCGCAGCGCCTGGACATGTGGATCAAGGCCTAGTCGGCAATCCTTGAAATAGCAGAGGGAGTCTCGATGAGACTCCCTCTCTTTTTGCCTTCTGACGATCGGAGATTGCTTCACCTATTGACCTTTTGGTCGGACACTCCGAACATCCACCCATCCTTGGCAATCGGGGGTGGCTTCGCATCAGAGGGACCGAATCAGCCTCGCAGGCAGCGATCTCCGGGTAGGGACGTACGTCGGAAGAGTTTAATCAACTGGTAATGCAGTTGGTGAGGCGTAAGAAGGTAACACAGGCACAATAAGCAGGCTGACAGATACAGATGGCCTGGGAGGCCAGGAGGCAACGTGTTCACTGACGCTGAGAAGGAATTCATTGGAACGGTAGGTAATCCAGGTCCCGCCGGACTGGCGCACATCGCCACGGCGACGCCGGACGGCAAGCCGCACGTTGTGCCGCTGCGTGCGTTCATGAACGACGCGGGCGACAAGGTGCTCGTGCTCGGAAACGCGATGGCGCAGTCCTACAAGTACCGCCAGGTCCAGAAAAACGCCTGGGTGGCGGTGGTCTGGGACGGACACGCCGGCGACAGCGGATACGGCGGCATCAGGGGAATCGAAGTTCGCGGCACCGCCGAGATCAAGTGGCCCGAGGGCGACAAGGACCCCCACTTCGAGGTGACTCCGACCAAAGTGTTCTCCTGGGGACTGAACGAGCCGGCGATGGAGTCCTTCGAGAAGAAGTCCGGCATGAACATGGACCACATGCGCAACCGGAGCTAGGACTCCTTCCACTGCGCCGAGGAATAGTGTCCTCATGCACGAAGCTGGCACGACGGGGAAGGAGCAAACCCGCCCCGTCGCACGCCATCTGCGGAGATACGAGACAGATTCACTCGGTTGTTAGGAGTGCTTCTCTCGTTCTTAACGCGATTGACGGTTGCAATCGTGCCAAAAAATCCTAGACTGGTTCAGTATTCAAATCCAAAGAATCCAGGGTTCAGCAGGGGGAGATCAAATGGTTGCCGGATCGAAGAAATACGACATCATCAATCTCGAGTCAGGTCAGCTGGACCGACGCATCTTCGTTGACCAGGCGATCTACGACGAGGAGATGGAGAAGATCTTCGGGCGTGCCTGGCTGATGGTGGCGCACGAGTCGTTGATCCCGAACCGCAACGACTACTTCCTCTCCTACATGGGTGAGGACCCGGTCATCGTCACGCGTGACGAGAACAACAAGATCCACGTCATGCTGAACATGTGCCGCCACCGCGGTAACCGGGTGCTGCGCGCGGACGACGGCAACGCCGCCAGCTTCATGTGCACCTACCACGGCTGGACCTTCGGCTCCGATGGCTGCCTGAACCACATCCCCGGTGAGCAGGAGGCCTACTACGGCGCGCTCCAGAAGGACCAGATGGGCCTCATCGAGGCGCGGGTTGAGACCTACGCCGGCCTGATCTTCGCCTGCTGGGACAAGGAAGCGCCGACGCTCGAAGCCTTCCTCGGCGACGCGCGCTGGTACCTCGACACGGTCTTCAACCGCCGCGACAACGGCATGATTGCCTACGGTCCCCAGAAGTGGATCGAGCCTTGCAACTGGAAAACGCCCGTGGACAACTGCTCGGACAACTACCACGTGCCGATCAGCCACTTCTCCAGCGCCAGCGTGAAGGCGAAGATTCTCGGCCAGCCGATGAACTCGATGCAGCAGCAGCTGGCGATCGAGAACCCCAACCACCACGCCTTCGTCAACGGCCACTCGCTGACCTTCCGCGTGCTCGACAAGGACCAGCCGCGCATGAGCCACGGCTACACCCGGAAGAACGCGGATGAGTTCGCCCGCTGGAACGCTGAGAGCATGCCCGAGGTCGAGAAGCGCCTGGGCGCCTATCGTGCGCACCAGATTCAGCTCGGCAACCACAGCCTCTTCCCGAACACGGTTCTCGGCTTCCGCCTGGCCCTGCCGCGCGGTCCCCTGAAGACGGAGTTCTGGCACTTTGGCCTTGTCGAGAAGGACGCTCCGGACGCCGTCCGTGAAGCAATCCGCATCGGCGGCGCTCAGAACAACGGTGCTTCCGGCCTCTTCGAGCAGGACGACATCGACAACTGGCGCAACGTCACGGAGGCGAGCTTCAGCCCCGTCGCCCGCAAGCACGCCGCCGACCTCTCGATGGGCGTCGGCCACACCTACCGGCACGACGACTGGCCGGGCCTGATCTCAGAGCGCTACATCTCTGAGAACAACCAGCGCCACTTCTACCTGCGCTGGATGGAATTCATGAACGCCGACAGCTGGTCGGACATTCACCTCGACCCGATCACGGCGCGTTTCGAAGGCACCGCCGGTTTCCGCGGCTAGTACGCGATATCCACGCAGGAGATACCCGTGACAACAGCCGCAAGCAAAGCCGACACCCAGGCCCTCTGGTTCGATATCCAGCAGTTCTACATCGATGAGGCCTGGCTGCTCGACGAGCGCAAGTACAAGGAGTGGCTCGCCCTCCTGACCGACGACATCTTCTACTACGCGCCCCGGCGCAAGAACGTCTACCGGCGCGAGATTGAGCGCGAGATTCCCCCGCGCGGCACCGACCTTGCGTACTTCGAAGAGGACCACGACGCCATGGAAGTGCGCGTCGCCCGCCTCGAAACCGGCATGGCATGGTCGGACGACCCGCCCTCGCGGACCCGCCATATCGTCGGCAACCTCAAGGTCGAGCGACGAGACAACGGTGACGTCTGGGCGAGGAGCGCCTTCCTGGTGTATCGATCGCACCTCGAAGTCGACCAGGACATTTACTCCGGCTCGCGCGAGGACATCCTTCGCCCGAACGGGGACTCCTGGAAGATCGCCGAGCGCACCATCCTCCTGGACGCCAACGTCCTGCTCTCGAAGAACATCTCGATCTTTTTCTAGCGACCTCCCCAGATCGGCAGAAGCGCCGGCCATTCGTGGCCGGCGTTTTTGTGTCCGCCGCGCAGGGCGTGAACCGGCCTTCATGGTCGTACACAGCCCTAAAAGCTTCACCTATTCAACTGTTTTTCGGCCCGCGCTGGGGCGCATCTTCGAGGCGACCTCCTCAGTCAGTAAGGTTCTAACTTCGATGCCTGTCCTTCTGTAGGCTCGGCGTAACGTGTACTTCAGATGCACGAAATCTGGCCGTCATCGGGAAAGTTTGAATCTGAAAAGTAAGCAAATTATTAGTTGATTGAAACAATCCATCGCCGGCGCGGACGGAGTCTTCGGTGCCGCGAGCGGTCTTAGGCGACACGTAACAAACACGTAATTGGCGGTGCGTCAGGCAGACTCATTGAAGTCCTATAGTCATTCTTGGCGACTGGTTTACTAAACCAGTGCATCAATCGGTGAGCGCGTGAATCGCCTGGAGGCCAAGCAGCAGATGCCGGTGACCAACTTCGACCACTACACGACGAGGACCGCCAACTTCGACGCCTCCTACGACTTCTACGCCAACATCCTTGGCATCAAGACCTCGATGTCGACTTCGGTGCCATTTCGCATGGCGGTTATCGAGCTGGCAGACAACTGTCATCACCACCTGATGGAAGACGGCTCGGAGATTGAGGCCTTCGTCGGTGAGCCGGTACCGGCGGTGGAGGCCGGTCCGATGGATGAGAGCAACGTCGGCACGATGTCGCCGTCGCGCTCCGCCAATTTCGACCACCTGACGTTCACAGGCACCGGCTTCGAGGAAATGGCCGAGCGTTTCCGCGCTGCCGGCATCCCGTTTCTCGACAATCCCAGCTTCACCGGCACCGGTGCTGCGAGTCCGGATCGCCCGCGCCGCTGGCGGGTTCTGCAATGCATGGACCCGGACGGTATCAAAATCAGCATCAACTTCCCAGCTGAAGAGTAAGCCGAAGGACTCATCCATCCGGCCGCGTCCGTCCAGCAACGGGGGAGAGCAATGACACTGGAATCGAGCTATTGGGACACCATGCTCAGGACGAGGACGATCAGTCGAAGGCGCACGATGGCGCTCGCGGCAGGCTGCCTCACCGGGGCGGCGCTGCTCGCTGCGTGTGGGGGCAGCGACTCGGGTGGTTCTTCGTCCAGCGATAAGGACAAGGATGCGGTCGTCCTCGGCGAGTTCACGCCTTCGTCGGGCCCGCCGCAGCCCGGCGGCCGCTACGTAGACACCTGGACCACACAGTCGAGCTGGAACCCGGTCTCGCAGGAGAGCGAGGGCACTCGCACCGGCGGCCGTTACGTGTACGACCGCATGCTGACTTCGCGCGAGGGCGAGCGACGCTACAACCTCGAAGCTGCAGAGTCGATCGAGACGCCGGACACGACGACGGTCATCTTCAAGCTCAAGCCGAACCAGTTCTTCCACGACATCCCGCCCGTCAACGGCCGCGCGGTGAAGGCCTCCGACATCGTTGCGAGCCAGGAGTACGTGAAGAATCTGCCGAACGCCTTCGACAAGGTGTTCGCCAACGACTTCCTCGACAAGGCTGAGGCGCCGGACGACAACACGGTCATCTACAAGCTGAAAAAGCCGAGCGCGTACCTGTACAGCCAGAACATGCTGGGCAGCGGCACCGGCCAGGGCATCATGGCGCCGGAGACCTTCGCGACGCTGGATACCGGACGCAGCGTCGGCAGCGGCGCCTTCTACCTCGACAGCGCGAACTCGCAGCTTTCGGTCAGCCACGTCTACAAGAAGCACCCCAAGTTCCGCGAGGCAGCGAAGGGGTTGCCATATCTCGCCGAGGCCGAGATCAAGTTCATTCCGGACGTGGCCGCGGCCGAAGCGGCGTTCCGCAGTGGTCAGCTCGACCGCTGGCCGAACGCAACGCCGACGCAGATCGACTCGATCCCGAAGGACATGGGCGACAAGGCGCAGGTCCTCAACTTCCCCGGTCTCGGCAACTACGCCTTCCACATGAACATGGAGCGCGGGTTCCCGTGGGAGAAGGACGTCCGCGTCCGCGAGGCGTTCTGGCGCCTGACGAACCAGCAGCAGTTCCTCGAGCTTGCCTACGGGGGCAAGGGCGAGATCCAGTCGAGCATCTTGCCCTCCGGCCTGAAGCTCTGGCAGCTCGACCGGAAAGACGTTGCCCAGTACTACCAGGAAGACGTGGCGAAAGCGAAGCAGCTGCTCAGTGCCGCGAATTTCCCCCTCGGCCAGACCTTCGACATGATGGGCGGCCAGCCTTCGAGCACGTCGGACTCCGGCGCCCAGGTCTGGCAGCAGCAGCTCGGCCGCGCCGACATCAAGACCTCGATTTCGAACGTCACGGGCACGGCCCAGCTCTTCCAGCGCTGGTCGGACAACAGCTGGGAGATCATGGTCGCCACCTCTCCCGGCACCGATACGCCCGGGCAGTCACTGCGCAACCTCCACACCAAGGGCTGGTCGGACGTCTACCGTCGCTTTGGCCTTCACGACACCGAGATCGACTCCCTGATCGAGAAGTCGGAAAGCACGATCGACCCGGACGAGAACATCAAGATGGTCAAGGACATCCAGCTCAAGGCGGTGCAGCGCTTCAGCAGCTTCTACCAGCTGCTCTCACCGAACACGTATTGGCTGCTCAGCGGCCGGGTGCAGAACTTTGAAAAGACCCTCGTGATCCCGACCTACCAGCTCACGATGTGGTTGAAGCAAAGCTAGGAAAAATCGAACTGGGGAGTGTCGGAGGCTCATGAGCGGATATGTCTTTCGCAGGTTAATCGGGATTGGGATCAACCTGTTCCTGGTCTCACTGTTCCTTTTCTTCTCCTTGAGGCTGGTGCCGGGTGACCTCACTCTCACCATCCTCACCGAGTCGTCGACAGAGGCACAGCGCGAGCAGTTCCGGGCCGAGCACGGCCTCGACAAGCCGCCGCTGCAGCAGTATGCCAACTGGCTCACCGACGCCCTTCAGGGAGATCTGAACAAGTCGTTCCGCTCCAGTCAGGCGGTCTCGAAAGAGTTCCTATTCCGGCTGCCGGTCACGCTTGAAGTGGTCTTCTTCAGCTTCCTGTTCACCAGCGTTTTCGGAGTGGTCGGGGGCGTCCTTGCTGCGACCAGGCAGGACAGCTTCTGGGACTACGGTGTGCGATTCATCGCGATCCTCGGCATCTCAGTGCCCAGCTTCCTGCTGCTGACGCTAATGCTCATCCTTCCGGCGCGCTGGGCCGGGTACGCGCCACCGTTCGGCGCTACCCGCATCCTCGAGGCGCCGATCGAGAACCTGCAGCTCTTCATCCCGCCCACGCTCATGCTGGCGATCGGCGGCTCTGCCGGCCTGATCCGCCTCACCCGGACGGCGATGCTCGACGTGCTGCGACAGGACTACCTGCGTACGGCGCGCTCGAAAGGCCTCGCCAGCAAGGTGGTGATCATGCGGCACGCCTTCCCGAACGCGCTGCCGCCGGTCCTGACCTTCATGTCGCTGCAGCTGAGCTTCCTGCTCGGCGGCTCGATCATCGTCGAGTCGGTGATGGGGCTCCCCGGTCTCGGGACGTGGGCACTGCAGGCGATTCAGAGCAAGGACTACCCGATCGTCATGGCGTTCTCGCTGTACTCGGCGCTGATGCTGATGGTGATCAGCCTGCTCGTGGACCTGCTCTACGGCTTTCTCGACCCCCGCATTCGGTACTCATAGGAGACCCCGGTCATGGCTACGACAATCACCGAAACCGCAGGCGCTGTACAGACAATCGACAGCCGTTCGATCGCACCGCGCAGCCGGCTCAGCAACTTCTGGCGGGTGTGGAAGCACAAGCCGATGGGTCTCATTGGCGCCGCGCTGGTTGTGATCATGGTCCTCGTCGCCGTTGTCGCGCCCTGGATCGCGCCGAACGCGCCCGGCGACTTTGTGGGCCGCCGCCTCGAGTCGCCGTCTGCCCAGCTACCGTTGGGCACCGACAGCCTGGGCCGCGACGTCCTCTCTCGCACGATCTACGGCGCGCAGATTTCGATCGCGGTCGGCATCTCGGCCGCGACGATTGCGGTGCTGTCGGGCAGCTTCTTCGGCATCATTTCCGGATATGCCGGCGGCGCCATCGACATGCTGGTGCAGCGCGCGCTGGAGGTGCTTGCCTCCTTCCCGGGCATCGTCCTCGCCTTGATCCTGATCTCGATTCTTGGGCGCCCAGATGCGTCCGGCGGCAGCGTCTTCCAGGCAGCCTGGGAGTTACGCGGTCTCGAGGTGGCAATTGCCGTGTCGCTGATCTTCGGCAACATGCGCGTGATCAGGGCCGCGGTGCTGCGGGAGCGCAACCTGCCGTACATCGAGGCTGCGCGTTCGATCGGCTGCCCGACCTCGCGCATTCTCATGAAGCACGTGCTGCCGAACGTGATGCCCTACATGATCGTTGCCTTCAGCAGCGTCATCGGCACCGTCATCCTGATCGAGGCCTCTCTCTCGTTCCTGGGCTACGGCGTCTCCTCTGGTACCCCGTCGTGGGGCGGTGACCTCTCCTCCCGAAACCGCGAGTTCTTCACGATCGCGCCGTGGCTGATGATCGGTCCCGGCGTTGCGCTGAGCCTCACGGTACTCGGCTACAACTTCCTGGGTGACGCCCTGCGCGACATCCTTGACCCGCGCCTGCGAGGCAGCAGGTAGCGGGGACCACCAGACGTCATGCGGGCCGATCTCCCTGGGTCCGCTGACTCGAGGCAGGGATTCCCCAGCCTGCGTCGAACGGCCAACGGCCCTGCTCCCGGACGACCTCCTTCCGTCCGGGAGCAGGGCCTCGGCTTGTCGTCAGGGATTGGTGAAGTAGTTCAGCAATTTCAAAGCGGTTTCAATCCGGGAGCCCGGAGCAGTGGAAAACCTTTCCTACTATGAAAGGCACGGGCCAAGATCTTCGGGAGCTCTCCCCGATATTTGGCGTAATCCACTGTTCATTTTGTGTCCACGAAATTGAACTGGTTTAGTATTATGCTTTGCGACAAGAAGTTCCGCGCTGAGGACTCCGCCGGCCGTCGAGCCTCCTTGCGCATCGAAGCACATGACAGGAGAACGGGATGACGCTGGAAATCAGGCACTCGAGGGATTTCCTCAACATGGTCGACAAGGACAGGGGTCTGGTCGACCGGCGTATCTACAACGACGCAGACATCTACCAGGCTGAGCTCGAGCACATCTTCGCCCGGGCCTGGAACTTCATGTGCCACTCCTCGCAGATCCCGAACCCGGGAGACTTCTTCTCCACCTTCATCGGCGAAGACCGTGTCCTCTGCGTCCGCGACAACGACATGAACTTCCAGGTGTTGATCAACAGCTGCCGTCACCGCGGCAACGCCGTCTGCCGCGCTGAAGAAGGGCACGCGACGTCGTTCATGTGCACCTACCACGGTTGGACCTACGACCTGAAGGGCAACCTCGTCGGCGTACCGGGATTCAAAGAGGTCTACCACGAGGAGCTCGACCGCGAGAATTGGGGCCTGATCAAGGGCCGCGCCGAGGACTACAAGGGTTGGGTCTTCGCCACCCTCGACATGGAAGCGCCGGCGCTGCACGACTACCTCGGTGAAGTCGGCCGGATGGGCATCGACCAGATGGTCGCCCGCGGTGACACGCTCCAGGTGATGGGCATCCAGAAGTGGACGATCCCGGCCAACTGGAAGTTCGCCGTCGACAACGTCTGGGACTACTACCATGCGGCGATCACGCACTCCTCAGCGGGCATGTCCGGCTGGCGGGGCGGCGTCATCATCAAGCCCGGCGAAGAGACGGCCGCCCAGCTGAGCCGCCGCCGCGGCAACAACTACACCAGCGTCCTCGGCAGGTACGGCCACACGATCGGTGGCCCCGCGATCCTGCCGGGCGAGACGCCGCCGAACTTCGGCATCGTCGACCAGAGCTGGCGCGAGAAGGCCGAGAGCCAGGAGCTGCTGGGCCCGGTCGGCATGCGCGCCAACGGCCATCCCAACATCTTCCCGAACTTCTGGATCATGACCGGCTTCAGCAAGTGCAGCCTGCGCCTGCCGAAGGGCCCGACCCAGAGCGAGATCTGGTGGTTCGCCTTCGCCAACCCCGAGCATGACGAGGAGAAGCGACGCGCCCAGGTCCGGCGCCAGTCACGCCACGACGGCCCGGCGGGCGTGTTCGAGCAGGACGACGGCGAGAACTGGGGCGAGAGCACCACGGGGACCAAGGGCCTGTCCAGCAGCAAGTACCCGCTGCACTACGCGATGAACCTTGGCCACGGCGAGATCATCGACGACGAGAGCGGCCCGCCTCACATCAACACGACGAACAACGAGCACTCGCAGCTCTGGTTCTACCACTCCTGGTCGAAGTGGATGGCCTCTGACAGCTGGGAAGAGCTCGACGAAATGAGCACCCGGCCCGAAGGCACCATGTAGCGAGGACCCGGGTCGGCTGATGTCGAACCGGGTCTTTCACCGTTCGAAACTGAGCGCACACAGGAGACCAACGTGACCGCCCTCTACCCCAAATCGCAGGACATGCTTAACCTCGTCGACCGCAAGACCGGCCTTGTGGACCGGCGTGCCTTCGGCGACCAGGAGATCTACCAGATCGAAATGGAGCGTGTCTTCGCCAGGGCATGGAACTTCATGGCCCACGACACCCAGATCCCGAACCCGGGTGACTTCTTCATGACCTTCATCGGCGAAGACCGGGTCATCGTCGTCCGCGACAACGAGGGCAACCCTCAGGTGCTGGTGAACAGCTGCCGTCACCGCGGTAACGCCGTTTGCCGCGCTGAGGAAGGCCACGCGACGAGCTTCATGTGCACCTACCACGGCTGGACCTACGACCTGAAGGGCGCCCTCGTCGGCGTCCCCGGGTTCAAGGAGGTCTACCACGAGGAGCTCGACCGCGAGAACTGGGGCCTGATCAAGGCCGGCAAGGTCGCGACCTACAAGGGCTTCATCTTCGCCACGATGGACCCGGAGGCGGTCGACCTCGAGGAGTACCTCGGCGACGTCGGCCGCCTGGGCCTGGACGTAATGGCGACGCAGGACATGATGGTCCTCGTCGGCGGCATCCAGAAGTGGACGATCGGCTGCAACTGGAAGTTCGCCGCGGACAATGCCTGGGACTACTACCACGGTGGCATTACCCACGGCAGTGCAGGCATGTCGGGCTGGTTCGGCCGCGCCGCGCAGATACGCACGAAGCCGTCACCGCCGGTGCAGCGCTGGACCAACTCCCACCGTGTGCTCCTCGGTGACTACGGCCACGGCCTCAGCGGCCCGATTATCACCGACGAAATGATCGGCACCGAGGACGACTGGATGCTCGACCAGACCTGGCGTGGCCGGGAGGACTCAAAGCAGATCCTGGGTGAGGTCGGCCGTCACGCCGGCGGGCACATCAACGTGTTCCCCAACCTCTGGGTTATGCAGGGCCACAACCAGGTGTCGCTTCGCCTGCCGAAGGGCCCGAAGACCACCGAGATCTGGTGGTTCACCTTCGGTTACGAGGGCCAGACGAAGGACGAGCGCGCCCGGATGCTCAGCCGCGCGATCCATCACAACGGCCCCGCCGGCATGTTCGAGATCGACGACGGCGAGAACTGGGGCGAGAGCACCCGCGGCATGGTCGGCGCGATGAGCGCGAAGTTCCCCCTCAACTACGCGATGAACGTCCATGGCGCCCCGGTCACGGAAGAAGAGGGCGAGCCGAAGCACATCGACACGACGGTGAGCGAGCACGCCCAGCTCTGGTTCTATGAGTCCTGGTCGGAATGGATGGCGGCGGAGAGCTGGGCGGACCTCAAGGCCTCGCACACGCCGTCGCCAAGCGGGTACGTCTAGAATGGTCGTCATGGAAGCACGGTGCCACTGGTGCAATCGGCCGGTGAACAGCGACGAACTGATCGTCCTGATCGCGCCGAACCCCGACGACTCGATCGCTGCGGACGGCTCCACGCCGTCGGCGATCGTCGAGCAGAGCTGGCACACGGTCTGCTTCTCGATGATCCACGGTCTGCCCGCGGACGACGACTAGATAAGCCAGCAGCAGCAGCAACGAAGACGCCCCGAGCATGCTCGGGGCGTCTTTTCGTGTTCTCGACACCGGGCAGAAGGCCTCGACCAACGAGAGATGAGCCACCTGGGGTCCGGCGGCGCTGCAGATGTCCCAGACACAAAATCAGGCGCCGGCTGTCAGGGAGGAACAGCCGGCGCCTGCTGGGGAAGGCTTGTTAGCGCCTAGTTGTCGACGAGGTAGGCGTCGAGGAAGGAGTGGAGCACCAGCGCGAAGTCCTTCGGCCGCTCGGCGAAGAGGTGGTGCGACGACTTGTGCATGATGTGGACGTCGCCGTACTGGACCATGTTCGACAGGGCGACCGGGTATTCGGCATCGAAGAACGGGTCCTGGGCGCCGTAGAAGAACAGCGTAGGAGCCTTGACCTGCGACAGCTTGTCGCTGAGATCCTCTCGTTCGCCGCGGACGCCGGGCACACCCTGCAGCGGCTTCTGCTCCAGGAGGCCCTTGAGGCGAGCCTGGATGCGCTCCTCCGGCAGCTTCGACGTGTCGTACCACTCGGCGTCCTCGAGAAGCGTCTTCACCTTCTCGTAGGTCGGGTCGCCATCCGCCCAGAGCGGCGCCGTAAGCTTGCCGCCGATTGTGTAGTGTTGCTCCTTGAGCGCTTCGTGCTTCACCGTCGGCTGGCTGCCGCTTACGACGAGGCGCCGGACGCGGTCCGGGTAGTTGATTGCAACGGCGAGAGCCGCCGTTCCGCCCACCGAGCCGCCGCAGAAGTCTGCCTGCTCAATACCGAGCGCGTCCATCGCGCCCACGATGTGCTTCGCGTGGAAGCTCCAGTTCGGGCCGACGATCGGCTCCTTGCTCGAACCGCCGTACTGGGGCAGGTCCAGGAAGATCGTCTTGCGATCGCCGAAGTACTCGAGAATCGGGCTGAAGTCGAGCCAGCTATTGCCGCCCGGGCCGCCGCCATGGATGAAAATCAGGGGAACGCCGCCCTCGCCGCGAACGATCACGGAGATTTTGCGGCCGTAGACGTCAAGGAGCGTATCTTCGGGTCTCGGTATAAAACTCATGGCCCTATTCTCATCGCCAGCACCTCGTTTTTGAAGCCATTTAGTCAACCTGTTTACTAACTTAACCTGCTTGTAATCGGACGCATTCGGGGTCGCCCACCGCTCTTCGCGAAGGCCAACGGCGGCCGGATTGGAACGCATTCGCGAAGGTGTAGAGGCTACCGCCCATCGTCCTGGCGCCCACAATGGAAGCATGGACAAGAAGGCGGTGCGCATCATGCGGGAGCAGTGGTTCTGTGTCATCGCGACTGCCTCAGCGGAAGGCGTGCCGTGGGTGACGCCGGTCTTCTACAACTTTGACCCCGCGTACCGCCTCATCTGGGAGTCGAGCCGGGAGGCACAGCACTCGAAGCTGATCGCCGCGAATCCGAATGTCGCCATCGTGGTCGCGAACTTCGAGACGAGGAATGCGGACGAGGCGGTCTATCTCGTATGTCGGGCGCGCGAGGTGCCGCCTGACGGCCTCGATGAGGCCCTAGACGTCTTTCTCCACGGCGCCCACGAGCGCAAGGAGACGGTGCCGCGTACGTCCGCGCTCTACCTCGACGACCAGCCGCTGCGACTCTACGAGGCAGTGCCGGAGAAGGCGTATCTGCTGGTAGTGAGCCACGACCCGGACGGCCGGCGCATCGACCATCGCCAGGAGACTCAGCTGCGCTAGGCTGAGGCGATGCAATTCGCGATTAACCTGCCGAACTTCGGCACCTTCGCCGACACGAAGCTCCTCGCCGGGCTTGCGGCCGAGGCGGAGGCCGCGGGCTGGGATGGCTTCTTTCTCTGGGACCACACTCGGCCCGGCCCGTTGCCGCTCGCCGAGCCGTGGATCGCACTGACCGCAATTGCCCTCGCCACGAGCCGTATCCGCCTCGGGCCGATGGTGACGCCGCTGCCTCGGAGGCGGCCAGAGGAGGTCGCACGGCAGGCAGCGACGCTGGACCGTCTCTCGGGCGGGCGCCTCGTACTGGGCGTAGGGCTCGGTGACGACCTGTTCAGGGAGTTCAGCAGCTTTGGCCACGAGCTCGACGCCGTCAACCGCGGCCAGATGCTCGACGAGGCGTTGGATGTGATCAACGGTCTGCTGCGCGGTGAGAGGTTCACCTACCACGGCAAGTGGTTTGACGTGACGGACGTTGAGTTCCAGCCGAAGCCGCTGCAGGAGCCGCTCCCGATCTGGGTGGCAGGGCGCTGGCCCGCGAAGCCGCCGTTTCGCCGCGGCGCCCGCTACGACGGCATCGCTCCCGTCAGCCAGACAGGGGCGATGACGCCGGACCTTTGCCGCGAGGTCGTCGAGTTCACCATGAGCCAGCGCAAGAGCCAGGCGCCCTTCGACGTCGCCGTCACCGCCTGGCGACGCGATCTCGGTCGCGACGAAGAAGCGCAGCAGGTCGCCGCCTTCGCTGTCGCTGGTGCAACCTGGTACCAGGTCTCTTTCGCTGCGACCGCGTCACGCGACGAGGTCATTGACGCGATTCGCCGCGGCCCGCCACGTCGAGCTGACTGCTGACCGCTCTTACCGCCCCCAGAGGCGTTTCGAGGCGATCGCCGCGCCCTGGGCCAGCGCCTCGAGCTTCGCCCACTGGATCGTCGGGTGGACGCGGACGAGGTTCCAGTTCTGGGAGAAGCCGCAGTCCGAACTCGCAATCACGTTCTCGCGGCCGACCAGGTTGGCAAAATTCATGATCCGCTGCGCGACGAGCTCCGGGTGCTCGACGATGTTCGTTGCGTGGCTGATCACGCCGGGGACGATGATCTTGCCGTCCGGCAGCTTTGTTTCCTGCCAGATCGTCCATTCGTGCTCGTGCCGCGGGTTCGCGGACTCGATCGAGTAGGCCTGGGCGTTGACCTTCATGATCAACGGCAGCATGACGCTGAGCGGCGCGTCCGTCATGTGCGGCACGTTTTGGCTGCCCCAGCAGACGTGGTAGCGGACGCGGTCCTCGGGGATGCCGCGCAGGGCGTGGTTCGTCGCCTCGATGCGGAGCTCCGCCCACCGGTTGTACTCGGCGACGTCCGGGTCGGGCATCATCTGGGCGTAGCGCATCGGCAGCCACGCGTCGTCGACCTGGAGCAGCAGCCCAGCGTCGACGATCGCCTGGTACTCCTCGTGCAACGCGTCGCCTACCGCGAAGAGGAACTCCTCGTCCGAAGCGTAGTAGGCGTTGCGGCGGCTCGCCTCGATGCTCGCGGGCGCGGCCACGGGCAGGAACGCTTCTTCGACGGAGATGCCTGCCAGCGCGGCCTTGAAGTTGGCGATGTCGCGCTGGACGGCCTCGCTGCCCTTGTAGGTGATCGGGCCCGTAAAGGCCATGCCGACGGCAGAGGCGCTGGGACTGGGTGTGACGCTGCCGCCCTTCTCCTTCGGCAGCATGTAGTTCGACCGCTCCAGGTCGCCCCAGACCTCGAAGAACTCGCCGAAGCGGTCGTGGTCCATCTTGCCGCCGAGTCGAACCGCCGCCACGGCCGCCTCCTCGGGGCTCAGCGGCCGCCGTTCGAGGCCCCCGAGGCGCGCCGTCGCGTAGCTGGTCCAGCCTGCCTTGCCGAACTCGCCGTCGCTAACGACGTCCACACCGACCTCAGCCTGCTGTCTGACGACCTCGGCGACGCCGCGTTCGAGGTACCGTTGCAGGTCCGCCGCGTCATAGGGCTGACCGGACTCGATCGCCTGCATCGCCGCGATCACCTCCGGCGGCCGAACGAGGCTGCCCACGTGGGTCGTGAGGATGCGGTCACTGCTGCGCTTCATGCTGCCTTCTTCCTCCTCGCTTGAGTGAGGCGAAGGCTACTCCACGCGGCCAGCATTTGTCTTCGCTGAACGGCTCGGGCACAGCCCCGGCGTTCGGGCCGGGGCGTCATCGTCGCGATCTGCGCGCTTGGACTAACCCGCTAGAAGTCGCGCACGTTGCTCCTCGCCGGTCGTGTCGGCGGCTCCAGCGTCAGCTTCAGGTTCTTGCGGGCAGCGGCTAGCTGGTCCTTCACCGGCGCGAGCAGCGGCGCGATCTTTCGCGCGTCGTCTTCCGTGACGAAGGTCATGCCCTGCAGCTTCGCGATCTGCATCACCCAGTCCGGCGTGATCAGGGGGTGCTCCGGGTCTTCGATGATCGTGAGGCCGGGGCGGTTGGCGCCGAAGCGGGGCGGGATCTCGTCGGGGAAGGCGGGCGGACGTCGCCTGTACCAGCCGGCGGCGCGCTCGTAGGCGTGGCCGATGCGAAACAGCGTCTGCTCCGCGAAGGGCTTCGCTGCGAGCTGCATGCCCATCGGCGTGTTGTCCTCTGCGAAGCCGATCGGCACCGAGAGCGCCGGCGTCCCCGCGAGACTGAAGGGGCGCGTCACGCTCGTCATCTCGGCGGACCAGGGCATCGTCCGCTTGTCGGCCGGCATCGCCCGCGACTCCCCGGAGGCGAGCACGCGGCTGCAGGGCGTGATGATCGCGTCGACCTCGTCGAGCGCAGCGATGATCTCGCGGCTGACGACCTGGCGGATTTGCTGCGAGACGATGCGCTCTTCGGCGGTCGTCATGCCGGCGGCCGTGATCTTGTTCAGGAAGGGCTGCGTGTAGTCGCGGGAGCGGGCGAAGAACCAGTCGTGGTGCCAGACATACGACTCGCTGTAGGCGATCGTCCAGGACGCGGCGGATGCGTACTCAGAGGCAGCCAGGCTGATCGGCCGGATCTCAGCGCCGAGGTCGGCCAGCTTCGCGATCGCTGCCTTCATCGCCGCGTCGATCTCCGGGTCGAGGTCGACGAAGAAGAACTCTTGCGGCACGCCGATGCGCAGGCCTTTGAGGCCGCGGTCGATCCCATTCCGGAAGTCCGGCACCGGCTCCAGTGCGGCGGTGGGGTCACGACGGTCAGGACCTGACATAACTCCGAGCATCATCGCCA
>JBFWZE010000061.1:0-17805 GCA_050185685.1 Dehalococcoidia bacterium | reverse complement strand
TCGAGGAGCACCGCAAAGCCAAGACCGAACCCGATGCCATCACGGGCGCTCTCGCTGGGGCCGCCGCCGTTCATCGCCGCCAGGTCCTTGTTGTCGGCAAAGTGGTTCATCGCCATCAGCTGGAGCGTGCGCGGGCCGATGATCTGGTGCCCCTCGTAGGCGCCGCCGTTCGCGAGCATTTTGCAGAACTTCATGTAGTCGGCCGCAGTCGAGACGAGACCGCCGGCGCCGGAGAAGTAGCTCTGCGGCTTTGTGAGGTTGCTGGTGGCCGGGGCGTCTGACAGCACCCGCAGCGGCTCTCCATCACCGCCGCGGCGGTACTCAGCAGCGAGCCGGTCGAGCTTCGAAGCAGGGACGCTAAACGCGGTGTCCTCCATGCCGAGAGGCCCGAGGATGTGCTGCTGCAGGTACTCGTCGAAGCGCTGGCCGCTGATCACCTCGACGAGGTAGCCGACGACGTCCGTCGAGATGCCGTAGTTCCACTGCGAGCCCGGGTCGCAGTGCAGCGGCATCGTGGCGACCTTCGTGATCATGTCTTTGAGCGTGCCGCCGCTGGAAGCCTGGCGCAGGCCGCGCAGCCCCGCCTCCATGTACATGCGCCCAACCGGGAAGTCGACGCCGTAGTTCTGTAGCAGCCCGGAGGTGTGCATGAGCAGGTCGCGAATCGTCATCTCCCGCGACGGCACCCGCGTCACGTAGGTCTTGGGGTCGCCGCTGACGAAGACGCGCAGGTCCTTGAACTCCGGGATGTACATCGAGGCCGGGTCGTCGAGCTGGAAAAGCGCCTGCTCATAGAGCTGCATCAGGGCGATGCTGGCAATCGGCTTGGTCATCGAGTGCATGCGGAAGATCGTGTCGGGGCGCATCGCCTTGCCGGCCTCGTCGTCCATGCTGCCGTAGTGGTCGAAGTGCACGACCTTGCCGCGGCGGGCGACCATCGAGATCACGCCGGGGAAGCGGCCGTCATCGACGTAGCGCCGCGTTGCGCGGGTGACGTTCTCGAGACGCCTCGAAGAGAGGCCGACGTCCTCAGGCGCTGCTTCGATGATCTCCGGGTAGACGCTGCTGGCCATGCCTGTGTCCTCCACTTCGCCTGCGATGCTGCGCTGAGAGTCTACTCCTGCTCGGCGGTGCTTCCTAGCGTTTGAGCCGCGGTCTGCTAGAAGCCGGCGCCGCGTGGATGAGCCGCGCGCGTCAGAGCGTCAGGTGCCTCGTAGGGGCGGTGACCTTCGACCTGGGCAGCGTAGAGGACACGGCGGGTCTCCGGGTCGAACGGGTCGCGGCGATGAAGCGTGGCGCGGTTGTCCCACACCACGACGTCGCCCGGCAGCCAGCGGTGCTCGTACATGAAGCGGGACTGGGTGCAGAACGCCCATAGCTCGTCGAGCAGGGCCTCAGAGTCTTCGAGGCTCAGGCCATTCACGTATGCGGCGTGGCGGCGGCCGAGGAACACCATGCTCTGCTTCGTCTCCGGGTGGGTTGAGATGATCGGGTGGCTCGGCCCGGGTGTGGTGCGGGGATCGTCATTGATGTCCGCGCCCGGCCGCAGCTTCATTGCCGTGTCGATGATGTTCGCCTGCTTGATCGTCTTGCCGCTGATTCGCTGCTTCAGCTCGGAAGGCATCGCGTCGAACGCGGCGTAAGCGTTGAGGAAGTAGGTACTGCCACCGCTGCTCTGCGGCGGCACCTCGATTGCGAGGAGCATGCGTGCGGCCGTCGGCGCTTCCTTGAATGAGAAGTCGGAGTGCCACACCACTTCCCCGTCACCGAGGATTCCGACCGGCTGTCCGTCCTGCTTGAGGTTGGTCACGACCGTGACTTCCGGCGGCAGCTGGAACAGCGCGTTGGCCGTGCGCTCGGAGAGGTCGCTCTTGTGAAGGTTCGAAGAGGTCACCGGCGTGCCGAAGCGCTTCGCGAGGCCGACGAGACCCTGCGCGTCCAGCCTCTTCCCCCGGAACACGAGCATGAGGTGGTCCAGCCACGCATCATGCAGCGCGCTGAAGGTAGCATCATCGAGGTCCCGCAGATCGAGGCCGCGGACCTCGGCACCCAGCGCAGCGTCGATCGGTACGACTTCGTACGGCAGCGTGCCTTCAATCGTTCTTGCGGCCTGTGTCATGGCTTCCTTCCCCCTTGTTCGCTGTGCCGATTGTAGCCCGGCTGTCGAATCCTGCTCAGATCGCACGGAAGAAGCCCACCGTGGCTGCGGTAAGCGAATCGTCACCTGAAGTTCTCTTCGCGAGATGCCGCCGCCCTTCAGAATAGGAGTGCCGCCGAATCAGAGCGTGCACCGGACCTGGGGAGGACCGAAATTGGGCTCAGCGATCGCACAACCACTTCAGCAGATCCTCGATGAGCTGCACAGCCGATACGTCTCGCTGCGCGATGGAGACGTCGCCGACTACATCCCGCAGCTTGCGAAGATGAACCCCGACGAGTTCGGCATCGCCGTCGCAACACTCGACGGCCATGTCTACACCGTAGGCGATTGCGACGTGCCGTTCACAATCCAGTCGATCTCGAAGCCATTCGTCTACGGCCTCGCGCTCGAGGACCACGGCTTCGAGCACGTCCTGGGCCGCGTCGGCGTCGAGCCTACCGGCGACGCCTTCAATGCAATTAGCCTCGACCCGCTCACCGGCCGCCCAGCGAACCCGATGATCAACGCCGGCGCAATCGCTACTACCTGCCTCGTCAAGGACGAAGACGACGGCGCGATGGGGCGGATCATGGCGATGTTCGAGCGCTTCGCCGGCCGAGAGCTCTGCATCGACGAAAGCGTCTACAAGTCCGAGTACGAGACCGGCCACCGCAACCGAGCGATCGGCTACATGCTGCGGAACTTCAACATCGTTACCGAGAGCCCAGACCGTGGCCTCGACCTCTACTTCCGCCAGTGCTCGATCTCCGTCACCTGCCGCGACCTCGCAATCATGGCGGCGACGCTGGCAAACCGAGGCACGAACCCGCTGACCGACGAGCGCGCCCTCGACCCGCAGTACGTCGACAGCGTGCTCAGCGTGATGGGTTCCTGCGGCATGTATAACTACGCCGGCGAGTGGATCTACCGCGTCGGAATCCCGGCAAAGTCGGGCGTCTCCGGCGGCGTCCTTGCCTGCCAACCCGGTCAGCTCGGCATCGGCGTCTACTCACCCCGCCTCGACGGTCATGGCAACAGCGTGCGAGGCGTCAACGTGTGCAACGATCTCTCGGCGACCTACAGCCTGCACATCCACAACGTGCCCAACGTCACACGTGCCTGCCTGCGCTCGCGCTACACCGCGCTGGAGGTGCATTCGAAGCGCCGCCGGCCGCAGAGCGAAACCGAGATCCTCGCCGCCGAGGGCCACCGCGCATGCACGTACGAGCTCCAGGGCCACCTGAACTTCGCGTCCGTCGAGTCGTTCTCCCGGCAGGTGGTCGAAGACGCGAGAGAGTGCGACTTTTTCACGATCGACTTCCTGCGGGCGCTGCGCATCGACCCCGGCGGCACCGTGATCCTTGGCGACCTGATCCGGGACCTGCTGGCAGCGGGCAAGTACATTGCGGTGTCCGACAGCGAGCACGTCCGCGGGCTTGATGAGCTGATGCAGCGTCTCGCCGACAGCTCACCGGCGTTACACCTCGCCGACAACCGCGACCGCGCGCTCGAATGGAGCGAAGACCGCCTGATCGAAGCCGTCCACCCCGTCGCCCTTGATGCGGAGGAGATCCCCCTTGCCGACAACGAGTTCTTTGCCGGCATCGACCCGGAAACCGTGACCCAGCTCATCGAGCTCTGCGAGCCGGTCGAGGCCTCAGCGGGTACGACGCTGATCGAGAGCGGAGCACCGGTCACCAGCCTCTTCTTCCTCACCCAGGGGGAAGTCAGCGTCACCATCGACCTGCCCTTCCTCGAGCATGTGCGCCTCGCGACGTATTCGGCGGGCATGACCTTTGGTCACCGCTGCGTACTCGAAACCGGACCGCAGGAATCTGCGACGACGGCTGATAGCGATGTGAGGGGCTATCTGCTCAAGGCCGCGCATCTCGAGAGAGTTGCCCAGTCAGACCCCAGCTTGATGGCGGCGATCTACCGCACCGTCGCGCGCAACCTCGCCCGTCAGGTTGACGAGGTCACCGCCGAGGTGAGGGCGCTTTCGATCTAGGCTTCGCCATACCTCGCAGAGGCAGGACGGTCAGCGCGGCGAACGCAGCTTGATGCCGGTGCCCAGCGCTACCAGAACAGCGACTGCAACTACGACGACCGCGGCCAGAGGCAGGTCGTGACCGGACGAGCCGCTGCCCTCACCGGTCGATGGCGGCGCAAAGATGCCCTGGGTAGAGCCGGCAACCCGCGTCGGCACGATTGCGGTCGAAGTGGCGCGCGGCGGCGTGGCAGTCGCGGTGCCCACGGTGGCGTTCACCTGCGAGCCGCCACCCTGGTTCGAGACGCTGCCGCCTGTGCCCGTGTTACCGCCGGAATCGCCGCCGCTATTCGAGCCGCCGCTGCTCGGAGGCGGCGTCGTGATCGTCACGGGTGAGGTGACGACGGTGACCGTTGCCGAAGGCAGGTCGCCGGGGCCCGGATTGAACTCGGGCACGCCATCGCCGACGACGCACCGAATACGGAAGCTGAAAGGATTCTCGTCCGGGTCGCTATTCAGGATGCTGACGTTGCCGGCGTAGGTGTCTTCGGACGTCGCGTCGCAGCGCACCTGCAGGTCGGCAGACTGGCTCGGCGGAATCGTCGCGGGGAGCGTGGTCAGGGCAGTGAAGCCGGCAGGCGGCGTGACGGCGCCAATCGTTAGGTCCGCCACGCCGCGGTTCGAGACGCGGAAGGTGTGCGTCACTGGCAGGTTCACCTGCGTCGTGCCAAAGTCGGTCGCGTCGTTGGGGCTCGGCGTCGCGTCGCCGTTGGTGATGGGCGTGCTGTTGCCTGCGACGTCGATGTCCGGGCTCCCGTTCACGCGACAGGCGATCTCGAAACCGGCGCGGCCTTCGTCGGGGTCATTTGACACGATCGAGAGGAAGCCGGTGTAGCTGTCAGGGCTCTTCGCGTCGCAGGTGACGAGCAGGAGCATGGCGCCGCCGGGGAAGACTGCACCGGGCAGGCCGCCGGGAGCGCTGAAGCTAAAGCCCGGTGGGACGCTGACGTCGGTCACGCTGAGGTTGGCGGTGCCGGTGTTGCCGACGACGAAAACACGCGACACAGGCACGCCCACAGAGGTCACGCCGAAATCGGTCCCGTCCTGGGTCCGCGGCGTAGCGTCACCGTTGACGATCGAAATGCCGTTACCGGTGAAGACGATCTGTGGTGCAGGCGCCTGGGCTGAAGCACCGAAGGGCATGAGACCAGCAACGAGTGCGGCACCTGCAACGAGGGCGATGAGAAGACTTCGAGGTGACAAGGTTACTCCTGGGCGTCAGCCGGATGGCGAGTGCTCGAGGCAGCCTTTGCAATGAATTTTGGGTGCTCGTCGGAGCGGCCGGCATCCTGCGGGCAAGGCATCACGACAAACCGAAGTATATCATTGCCGGTTCTGAGCCCGATCTGGGCTGCACATCTTCTCACGCTGGCGTTTTTCGTCGCACCGGTCTGTCAAATCGCTATCGATCGCGGGTATTTCCTCACGTGCTGTCCAGTTGTCGTTACCGATATCTCTCTTGTCCGCCCCTACGAACGGACACCAGGGCCCGGACTGACGGGCCGGCAGACCTAAGGAAGGAACCCCAGTGACTCTTCTCGATGCTCTCGCACCAGCAAGGGCCATCCGGACCGCCACCGCGCCGCCAGAGGCCGATAAGGCGGATGGCACCCGGGTCAAACCCGGAGCATGGCCCGTGGTCGCGCGGCCGCCGGGAGCGGTGACGATGGGCACAGCGCGCCTACTGCTGCTCGTCACCGGCGTAGCCTGGCTCGCGTATCTGTATGAGCAGATCGAACGCATCAGCCGCAGCGACCTGACGATGCGAATGGCGATTGAGGCCGGCGTGTACTTCGTACTCGTCGGGCTGCTGACCGCCTCGTCCGCTGCCTACCTCCTCGCCCGCACCGGCTACTTCGAGCGGATCAAGGCGCACCGCCGCGTTGCCCGCAGCACGCTGGACGACTTCTTCGCCGAGAACAGCCCCTCGCTCACGGTGCTCGTCCCCTCCTACCGTGAGGAACCGCGCGTCGTCCAGCAGACGCTGCTCTCCGCGGCGCTGCAGGAGTACCCGAACCTTCGCATCGCTCTCCTGATCGACGACCCCGCCGACGCGATGACCGTCGAGCAGCGACGCACCCTCGAAGCTTGCCGGGCGCTACCGGCAATGATTGCGGCTGCCCTGCGCGAGCCACACAACCAGTTCCGTCAGGCTCTCGACGCCTTCGAGCAGCGGCCATCGGCCGAAGCCTTCGCAAGCACCCAGACTCTCTGGACCCTCGCCCGGAACTACGACGACGCGGTGCTGTGGTTCGAATCGATGAAGCAGAGCCTGCCCCGGATCGACCACACCGACGACTTCCTGATCAGCGAGGTACTCGATGGCATTGCCAGCGACCTGCGCCGCACGGCCGAAGCGATTCGCGACGCCGCCGCTGAGCCGCACCACAGCGTGCCGCTCCACCGCGTTCGCCAGCTCTACCGCCGCCTCGAGCGCATCTTCAACGCCGAGCTGACCAGCTTCGAGCGGAAGCAGTTCGCGTCGCTCTCCCACGAGCCGAACAAGGCGATGAACCTGAACAGCTACATCGGCCTCATGGGCGGCAACTACCGAATCGTCCAGTCGCGGGGCGGGCGCTTCATCGTGCCGGCCGGCGACCAGGCTTTCGACCTCAGCGTGCCGGACAGCGACTACGTCCTCACACTCGACGCCGACAGCATGCTGCTGCCGGAGTATTGCCTGCGATTGATCCACCTGATGGAGCAAAAGGAGAACGCGGACGTCGCCGTCGCCCAGACGCCGTACTCCTCGTATCGAAATCCATCGTCGCAGCTGGAGCGGATCGCCGGCGCGACAACCGACATCCAGCACATCGTTCACCAGGGGCTGACGCGCTACAACGCGACCTTCTGGGTCGGCGCCAACGCGGTGATCCGCAAGTCAGCACTCGTGGACATCGAGGAGCAGTACGAGGAAAACGGCTCCACGATTCACCGCTACATCAAGGACCGCACCGTCATCGAGGACACGGAGTCGAGCATTGACCTGCGGGCCCACGGCTGGCGGCTGGTCAACTACCCGGAGCGCCTCAGCTACAGCGCCACGCCCTCCGACTTTGGCTCGCTCGTGATCCAGCGCCAGCGGTGGTCAAACGGCGGCCTCGTGATCCTGCCGAAGCTGCTGCACCTCCTGCGCAACCGCGAGAAGGGCGTCAGCCGCATGACGCTGCCGGAGCTCTTCCTCCGCACCAACTACCTCACGTCGATTTCATGGGCATGCCTCAGTCTGTCGATGCTGCTTCTCTACCCCTTCGACAGCCAGCTGCTGAGCCGCTTTGCCTTGCTGACTGCGCTGCCCTACTTCTGGGCGATGGCAAATGACCTGCACCGCCAGGGCTACCGCCGCCGTGACATCTTCGCGCTCTACGGCTTCAACCTGCTGCTCCTGCCGGTGAACATCGCCGGCACGCTGCAGTCACTGGCGCAGTCGATTACCGGCCACAAGCCGGCCTTCGCCCGCACGCCCAAGGTGATGAACCGGACCGTCGCACCGCTCCTCTTTGTAGTGGTCCCGCTGCTCCTGATCGGCTGGTCCGGCCGCGCGCTGCTCCAGGACTTCAACGACCACACCTACTACCACGGCGTATTCGCCGCGACGAACCTGATCGTCATGTCCTACGCGGCAATCGCCCTGCTGGGCATCCGTGGTATGGCCGGCGACATCCTGGCGAGCATGCGTCACTTCGTCCAGACGCCAATGCCGATGGCGGTCGCCACGCCGATGACGTCTGACTGGAAGGCCGTGCTCTACGTCGGCGGCTCGCTGCCGGAAGAGATCGAGCGTAGCGGTGCCCTCGGTGCCGCCCTTGCTGCCCAGGACCAGTTCGACGCCGAATCTGGCGCCCACACGAAGCCCTCTACGCCGACAGCCCGAACGCGCCGCACCCGAACGCGGGTCGCCTGAGCGCAAGAAAGATAGAGAGTTAAACCGTGAACGGAATACTTGGCAAGATCTCTCTCAAACGCCTGGCCCTCGTGGCCGGGGCCGCCGCCGGCGTCGTCGCATTCGGCGCCTGGTGGATCGGCGATAGCGTCGACGTCCTCAAGAACGACGAGTCGACGACCTGGGTCGCCCCTTATGTCGACACCACACTGACGCCGATCTACCACTTCGAGGACGGCAGCGTGCAGGAATCGAAGGACGTCGTCCTCGGCTTCATCGTCGCCGACGCGCAGGATGCCTGTAAGCCCTCATGGGGGTCCTACTACGACCTCGAGGCGGCTGCCCGTGCTCTCGACCTCGACCGTCGCATCGTCCGGCTGCAGGAGCGCGGCGGCCAGGCAGTCGTCTCGTTCGGCGGCGCCGTCAACCACGAGCTGGCGACCGTCTGCAAGGACAGCAGCATGCTCGTCGCCGCCTACCAGTCGGTCATCGACCGCTACGACGCCTGGGTGCTCGACTTCGACGTCGAAGGTGCCGCGCTCGGCGACACCGCATCGAACATCCGCCGCGCGGAGGCTATCCGCAAGCTGCAGCAGAGCAACTCCGACCTCAAGGTCTGGTTCACCCTGCCTGTCGCCGTCGAGGGTCTGACGGCAGAAGGCATCAACTTCGTCGACACGCTGCTCGCGGCGGGCGTCGACATCGGCGGTATCAACGTGATGACGATGAACTACGGCGGCTCCCGGACCGCCGGCATGGACATGCGCGAAGCTACCGCCGCGTCCCTGAAGGCGACACACAAGCAGCTCGCCGACGCCTACAAGGGCGCCGGCCTCACGCGCACCGACCGACAGCTCTGGAACGCACTCGGCGCGACGCCGATGATCGGCCGCAACGACATCCCCGCCGACGTCTTCACCGTTGCCGACGCGAAGTGGCTGACCCAGTTCGCCCTCGACAACCGCCTCGGCCGCCTGTCGTACTGGTCGGCGAACCGCGACAGCGCCTGCGGCCCCGGCGTCGAGGACCGCGGTGTCTCGAACACCTGCAGCAGCGTCGCCCAGAACCCGGCCGAGTTCGCCCAGGTCTTCCTTGCCGTCGCCGGCAGGCCCTCGACCGATGCGCTGCCGCCCGCCTCGCCGGTCGAGCCCGGTGACAACGGCCGCATCGTCCAGCCTGCCTACGACCCGGCAACGGCCCCGTACGCCCTGTGGCGCGGCGCCAGGCGGTACGTAGCCGGCGACAAGGTCGTCTGGCAGGGCCGCGTCTACGAAGCGAAGTGGTGGACCGAGAACAACCAGCCCGACGAGCCCGTCGCGAATGCCTGGGACACCCCCTGGCGCTACCTCGGCCCGGTGCTCGAAAGCGACCGCCAGGCCGTCCAGTCCGCCGCTCCTGAGGGCACCCGCCCGAAGTGGAACAGCGAGACGGTCTACGTCGCCGGCAACGAGGTCGTCTATGGGAACGACGTCTTCAAGGCGAAGTGGTGGACGCAGGGCAACCTGCCGCAGCAGGACCCCGACCGCCCCTATGACCACCCCTGGCAGTACCTAGGCGTCCTGGTCGCGCCCCAGGCGGTCGAGCAGATGCAGGTGCAGCCGAAGGAAGGCCGCCAGCCCTGGGACGTCGCCGGCGCCTACGAAGCAGGTACCGAGGTGACCCACAAGGGCCAGGCCTTCCGGGCGAAGTGGTGGACACAGGGCGACCTGCCCCAGTCCAACCCGATCAACCCGTACGAGCAGCCCTGGCAGTTCATCGGCACGGTCGGCAACTAGAGGATTCCTCCGCGCTAAGAGAGGACCGGCAAGCCGGTCCTCTTCTCTTTCTGGCAACGCCGCGGCTACTAGGGGCGCTGGAAGCGGCCGCCTTCGCGGTTCATGAGCTTGCCGCCCTCATGGTTGATGACCGTGTCGAGCCGTTCGTTGAGACCGTCGAGGATTTTCGTCCTCTGCTCGCTGGTGATGCGGCCGTCGGCGACTGCCTGGTCGAGCTGGGTGGTGATCTGAGACGTGATGCCCGCCTTGAGCTGGTCGACGCTGACGTTCTGCTGGGCAGCGACGTCGGCGAGGCTCTTGCCGCTCGCGACCTCGTCACGCAGCTCTTCCTTCGTCATGCCCAGTGTGTCGGCCGCGGCGTCAAAGACAGAGACCACGGCGTTCTTGAGCCTGTGGGCTGAGCGAAGAGGATGCTCGCGAATCCGGTCTGCCTGTTCCTGCGTGATCGTCCCGTTGGCGACTGCTTCGTCAAGCATGCTGTTCAGGGCTTCCTTGCGGTCCTCCTGGAGCTGCGACGGGGTAATGCCCAGCACGTCAGCGAGGTGGCGGGTGAACGGCCGCGCATGAGCGCCATCGCCCTCCTCAGCCTGCGTCACTGCTGAGCCGAGCGCTGTCACGGCCAGGAAACCGGCAACCGCAACACCCGCGGCGCCGAGCAGAGCCCACTTGAATACCTTCATCTTCTTCCACTTCCTCCATGTTCTCGCAGGCTCTCCGTCCTGCTCACGTTGATGAAATCGACGGGACGCGAGATAAGGGCGCGGGCAGTGTGTAGGAGATCTGTTAAATGTCGTAAAGCCCATTCGGGCGGTATCAGTAGGGGCCCAGCATGCTGGGCCCCTACGACTCTTGCGGTTAGAGACTCGCTATCTCTGAGGCCGGTTGCGCAGGAAGTCGCGCATTGGGGCGCAGGCAGGACGTCCGCTCTGACAGGCGTTCTGCAGCTCGCGGCAGGCGACGGTCGTACCGGCTTCGCAGCGATTACGCAGGTCACTGAGGCGGTCGCGCGAAGCAATCTCACTGCGGATTTGCCGCAGCCGGTCTTCGATACGCTGGCAGAGGACCGGGTTCTGCTCGCAGCGGTCAGCTCGCTGAGCCAGGAGGCGCTCGACCTCGGCGCATTGTGCAGGCAGGCGATCGCACCAGTTCGCGACCTCCCCGAACGCGCGCAGCTCGATCCGGCGGGCGACCACGCTTGTTGCCTCGCGAGTGGCACGAATCAGGATCAGCTGACCCGGCTCCAGGCTCGAGGGGCCGATGCAGGAGCTCGCGTCGGCGCAGGTGACCTGTGCCTGTTCAACCGACACGGTCTGGAGTCCCGAGTCAGTCTGCAGCGTCATCGTCGAGCCGTCGTTGTCGAGGATGACGCCTTCGATCGACGCTTCGGCGGTCCCGGCGGGAGCGAGGACGCCGCCGGCCAGCACCGCAACAGCGAGCAGTGCCGCCGCCATTGCCGCTCCAACGGGAAGCGCCAGGCTCAGGCGGAACCATCCGCCTGTGCGCTGCGGCTTCGACGCGACGGCCCGGCGCTGCGCCTGCAGGTCACGCTGGAAGCGGACACGAGCGTCGCTGCTCGTCGCCGGCAGCCGGGCAGCAAGGCCGCGCGATGAAGCGGCAGTGGTCAGGTCGGCGCGCAGCTGCACGGCGAAGCGCGGGAACTCGGCGACGAGCGTATCGATGCTCTCACCGCGGCGCATCCGGTCGAGGCAAGTCGCGAGGACGTCTTCGTACTTCATGCCGTAGCTCCCGACTCAAGGTGGCGCCGCAGGGAGCCGAGCGCGCGCTGCTGCAGGCCCTTCACGGCGTCGACGCTCTTGTTCATCGAACGCGCCGCTTCTTCAAGGCTCACGTCGGCGAAGAAGCGGAGGCTGATAACAGTCTGCTGCTCTTCCGTGAGAAGGCCGAGGACCCGCACAAGCTCGTCCTGGTCCTCGAGGGTCGAGAAGCCGGCGAACGGAGCCTCGCGGTCTTCGGGGAGCTGGGCGGTCTCAACCCGGCGGCCGCGGCGGCGCAGGTGGTCAGTCGTGACGTTGCGGGCGATACGAAACAACCATGCACCGAAGGGGGCGCCGCGGTCCTGGTAGGAGCCAATGCCCTTCAATGCGCCGGCCATCGTCTCTGACGCGATGTCCTCTGCCTCGCCGAGGTCGCCGCAGCGGGCGTAGGCGAAGTTGCGGAGTCGGGTGAAGAATTCGTCGTACACGGCCTGCCACGCGGAGTCGTCAAGCGCTGCCAGCCGGTCGATCGGGATCACCGAAGCCGAACCAGAACTGGGCCATGCAGCGTGTGACTCAGTCAAACTCAACAATCTTTCCTGTAACAACGCCGGCAGGCCGCCAAAGGAAGCGGCCTGTTTCGAGAATCTTCGAGACAAGAAACACGGTGGCGGCCATACGTCTCAGCGTACAGCCGCCACCGGCAGAACGTTGCAGAGCGAGCGGTTACTGGCAGACGATCGGCGCGCCTTCGAGCAGAGCAGCGGCGGCGCGGCAGTCACTCACCGTGAGCCGTCCAGAGTCGAGCACGGCTTCTTCCTCGCGCTTCGTCTCGGCGAGACGGCTGGCGAAGGCGAGCATCAGGGCAGCGCCGGTCAGGGCCTGGGCGTAGACCTGGATGCCTTCGATACGGTCGCTGGCGCCGGCGGCGATGACGAGCGCACCGATTGCCATCGCCACGACCAGCCAGGTCGACGAGGCGCGGGTCGAAGCCAGCTCGTGGCGCAGGACGAGGAACGCCGGGCCGGCGATCGTCGCGTAGCCGAGGATGATCAGCTTCTCTGAAGGGTCGGTGAGCACGGGCAGCACGTTGAAGTGGGCAGCGCTGAAGCCGAACACCGCCTCATGGATGCCGAGGCCATAGTCGACACCGATACCGATGAGTACGACGGCGAAGCTGCCCCAGAGGAAGATGCCGGAAGCCTGGTCGAGGTCGGCAGTCGCATCGCTGCGCTTCCAGTAGGAGCGGAAGGCGAAGAGACCGAGGACGCCGGCGGCGATCGCCTGACCGATGAGGGCGTAGCGGATGACCGACTCGCCGGTTGCAGTCGGGGCGGCAATCGCTTCGCCGATAATCGCGGCGTTGAGGGCGATGACCGCTGCCGCAACAAGGGCGGTGCTGCCGAGGCCGCGGACCCGTTCGCGGACGTGGTCCTTGATGCTGCCGCCGAGACTGCGGCGTACGACCCTCAGGGGCTGCGCCATCCAGAGCGTCAGCGTGTCGAGGTGGAGGCCGCGGTACACACCCATCGAAAGGTGGCGGAAGAGCTGGTCGAGGGCGATGGCACCAATCGCCCGCTGCTGCTGAAGCGGCTTCGACAGGGCGTAGGCGAAGCTGCCCATGCCCGGGATGCCGGCGACAATCGCCACCGGCAGCGTGTGTACCTGCCGGGCCGAGCTCGCCGAGCCCTTACCGCGCAGTGCCATCCACTCGCCGCGGACTCGCATACCGACGGTCCAACCGCTGCGGGCGATGCTGCCGAGGGGGAAGCGCAGCGGCACGCTCATCGCAAGGTGGGCGCCGAGGTTCGCCGTCGCCGACGCTACCTCGGGAAGCTTGAGGCAGGCGCGAATCTCTTCGGCCTGCGTTTCGGTGAGGCGGCCCTCGTCCTGCCAGGTCGCGATGCCGCTGGCCGTGAAGTTCTCTGCCATCTGCTCGCTGCCCTTCGTGAGACCGCGGAAGGCGGCGAACCAGCCGGGGACGTAGACGAGGCCGAAGGCGAACTTGAGGAGCTTGCTGGCGATGCGCGGCTCGCTGCCGTGCCACTCTGCCTGGGCAGCACCGTAGGCGTTCACGCTCATGAACAGGGCGTCGGCGTCCTCGTAACCGAGGGTCGCAACGATCGACTCGCGGTTGCTGTCGATGTAGCCCTCGAGGCGGCGGACGTCGATCTCGTCGAAGGAGGGGTAGAGGCCGGCACGGACGGCGCGAACAGCAGCGGCGGGTGGCAGGATTGGCGTCACCAGGTTCGACTCGAGGTCGATGATCCGGAAGCTGCCGTCCTCACGCTCGATCAGGTTGCCGATCGAGCGGGGGTTGTAGGAGCCGACCTGCCAGCTGGGCAGACCGGAGTCGAGGAAGCGCTCGGTGAGGTCGGCGAGCAGCGCCTTCGCCCGGTCGAGGTCCTTCGGCGCAGTGCCGCGGACGAGCTCGGTGACGAAGGTGATCTTGCCGTTCTCGTCGACGCGAACGTCGAGCGCCGGGGCGACGAGGTTCTCGCCGTACCAGTACTTCGTCAGCAGGCCGATGACGGCGCGACGCTGGCGGGCGGCCTCGACGGCTGCGAGGTTCGAAGTGTACGGGAAGGGAGCCTGGAAGCTGAGGGCGTAGAGCGCCTTTACGAATGCGCCGGGCTCGTAGGTCTTCTCGGCGGTGCCGGCGTCGTAGTCGAGCTTCACGGTGCTCGAGATTGAGCCGGTCATGACGACGCCGGTGGCGGGCGGCGGCGTGAAGTCGGCGTCCTCGCCGTGGCCGCTGAGCATGCGCTTCCAACCGGCGGTGAAGGCGACGTCCATCATCGCCAGGGCCAGCCAGCCGTAGATCAGCGGTGAGACCGTGTGCGACGGCAGCCCGGCAATCGCCGCCACGACGACGGCGGTCGCGAGGTGCAGGCTGGCGCGCTTCGGCTCAACGATGAGCTTTGCCGCGCGCTTCAGCATCGAGGGCGAGTCGCTGCGAGCGGCCGGGCGGGAGCGCTGAGCGGCCGCTGCCCGGTGCTGTCGTTCTGTCCTGGTCGGCATCCACACTGCCATGGCTGTACTCCTGTTTCTTTCCGGCACCCGGGCGGCCTGGAGACCGTCAGCGGTGCTTGAAGTTCATGAAACAGTTGTATTCCCGGCGGCTCGCGACAACGACGGCACAATCGGGTAGTTCTCGGTGCTCTTCCGGTGGATGGGCGGCTCCGTCAGAGGGCGGAGGTTCTTCTCCATCCCGATGAAGTGCCCGCAGAGGCTGCGCTGAGGACCGGGGAACAAGCCCTCCTATGCCCCGGCTTTCAAGCCGGGGATTGCACGACACACCACGAATCGCACGAGCATCTCGCCAACGGCGCCTGGTCTCCGCGTTGGCGACATGACGGCAGCCTGAGGCCAGAGGTTCGTCCTTCGAGTGGCTCAGAGCGAACAGAGTGGACGCGGCGCCGTGCTGCTACTGGAACAAGGGCCTCATCGTCTCGCAGCCCCGGCATTCAGGCCGGGGATTGCATAACCTCCCACCACTCGCACGGGCATCCGTGCTCGATGCGGGTACCTGAGCTGCAGCTACTCGCTGGCGGCGCTGCGTGGCGGGTTGAGGCGGCTGAGCAGCGGCTGGGTGCTGAGGACCGCGAGCAGGAAGAATGACCCCCAGATCAGCGAGCCGAGGACATCGCTGGGCCAGTGCGCGCCTGCCCACATGCGCGAGAGGCCGGTGAAGAAAACGGCGCCGGCGCAGGCGACCCGCGCAGGCACCACCGCCCAGCTCGGTAGGACGTTGGGCGAGAGCAGGAACCAGAGCCCGAAGAACGCCATCGCGGTCATCGTGTGGCCGCTGGGGAAAGAGGGGTCGGTCGGAAACTGCAGGATGTTGAAGTCGCCGGTGGGGCGCGGGCGGTCGATGGTCTGCTTCAGCAGGTTCGTGAACAGCCCCACCGTGGCAGTGAGGACGAACATCCCGGCAAGGTCATGCCGGCGCAGCCAGAGGAGCCAGATGACCGACGAGGCCCAGAGCAGAGGTATCAGCGTGTCACGGACGAAGAGATTGAAGAAGTCGCCGATGTCGGCGTACCAGGAGGGAAGAACGCTCTGAACCGCCTCGATGATCGTCTCGTCTACGGACGTTGCGCCGCGAAGCGAGGTTAGCAGCGCGAGCGTCAGCCCGGCGACGAGCAGCAGACCCATCCGCGTCGATCGGCGCGCGAGGTGTTCGCTGCGCAGCGGGACCGTCTGTAACGGACTGCCGGCGATGCGCGGCCACGCAGAGAGGTTCAGCATGTTCAATCCCCGGAGCACCGAGGTCCTTTCGCCGACCATAGTGAGGTCTGCTGCATCAATTCTAGCTCCCCCAAAAGGACGAGTTTGCGCTCCGTATCTCGCCCGGTTCCAGCGTCGGGGCCGAGGCCTACTCTCTCATCAGACGTTCGCGTCGAGTTTCGAGAGGTCGCGGCAGAGGCCGCACCGGGGACCCAGTCATGACGAGCATTCCATTCGAACGAGCCCACCCGCGACGCCGCGACGCATCGGCCGGTACGGCGGGCCCTCGCCTCATCGACCGCCTCGAGGCGTTCTTTGCGCGGGAGGCAGCACGCGGAGCCGTCCCGCTACGTCTCATGGCGCTGGGTACCGCCGTCACCGTCTTCTTCGCGGCGCTGGGATACGCGATCTTCGGCGCCGGTGAGCAGTATGAGTTCTTCCGCGACATCGGTCCGGTGACCGCGCTGTCCGTCTCGATCACCTTCAGCGTCGGCTTCACCGGCCTGCTGATCGCGCGGCGAGAGCAGCCTGAGGGTCTCGGCCGGTGGCTGAACCTCTGGTTCCTCGCCGGCGCAGGCTTCCTGCTCCTCAGCTTCGATGCGCCGATGGACCTCCATGGCCGCGCCGGCAAGCTACTCGCCACCCAGACGTCGTTCTTCACCGACCTCGGCTTCAACGCCACCAGCGACGCGATCATCGCCGTCTACCTGCTCGTCGGCCTCGTCGTCGCCGGGCTGAACTGGCGCGAGCTGCTTCGTCACCCGATGGTGATGGCTTACCTCTTCGTCGGCGGCGTCTTCACAGTGGGCACGATCGGCATCGACGGCTTCGGCGCGCACAGCGCATGGATGTGGGTGCTGGAGGAGTGGGTCGAGCTACTCGGGCTCGCCTGGATTGCCGGCGCCTTTGCCCTCCGCCTCAACGCCACCCGTCCCACAGCCCAGATGCCCCGCGAGGTTGCGGACGCTATCGCCGCCTGACGCACCCCCTTTTCAGCGGCAGCGATGCCCTCCTTCGGCGTTCCGTCCGATCGAGGGCATCGCAGTCTGTGGGCGAAGAACGAGGCGGCGCCGCGAGCAGCCGTGTAGACTCACGCTGCTTATGAGCGCTCTCAGCGATCTGCGCGTAATCGACCTCTCGACCGGTGTCAGCGGTCCCTTCTTCGCCCGCCTCCTCGCCGATTTCGGCGCCGACGTTGTGAAGGTAGAAGCCCCGTCAGGCGACCCCGGCCGCGGCCTGCCACCACTCGCCTCGGAGGGCAGCGGCAGCGGGTTCTTCACCTACCTCAACGCGAACAAACGCGGCGCCGTCCTCAACCTCGAGACCGCGGACGGCCGCGACAAGATGCTCGGTCTCGTCCGCGGCGCCGATGTGCTGGTCGAGAGCTTTGTACCCGGCACGCTGGAGCGCCTCGGCCTCGGGTTCGATGCGCTTGCGGCCGTGAACCCGTCACTCATCGTTACGTCAATTACGCCCTACGGCCAGACGGGCACATGGGCGCAACGGCCGGGCAACAACCTGACAGCGTTCGCAGGCTCGGGCTGGGCTGACGCCAACCGGATCGGCGACCGCGCGCCGCTGATGCACCACGGCCACCAGGCTGCCTTCGTCGCCGGCCAGACGGCGCTGCTCGCCACGCTGAGCGCCCTCGTCTATCGCGACCGCCACGGCAGCGGCCAGCACATCGATGTCTCGGAGCTCGAAGCGCTGACCGAGATCTTCAGCCCGCGCTTCCTCGAAGTGCAGCACTCCGACACGGTGAACCGGCCGCGCGGTGCCACCGCAGACTTCTTCTCCGGGCCGGTGCCCTGCGTCGACGGCTATTTCGCCCTGACGATCAGCCGCGCGCATTTCTGGCGCGATGCGATGAACGTGCTCGGCCTGCCCGACCTCGCAGACGCCGAGCAGTACTGGTCGCGCCAGAACAACCGCGACGCCCTCGTTGCCCGCGTCGACCCCGCGATCGCGCAGTGGAAGAAGCAGGAGCTCTTCGACACACTGGCGACGCTGCGGGT
>JBFWZE010000060.1:1258-18013 GCA_050185685.1 Dehalococcoidia bacterium | reverse complement strand
CCCCTCCTCGGTAAGCACCAGCTCGACAACGCCGCCACCGCGATCATTGCGGTCGAGCAGCTGCGCATCGCCGGCGAGAAGATCCCCGAGGAGGCCGTGACGAAAGGCCTCGAGGCCGTGAAGTGGCCGGCACGAGTTGAAATCATCAAGCGCCGTCCGATGGTCATCGTCGATGCGGCCCACACGGCGGATTCCGCCCGCAGTCTGCGCGACACGCTCGCCGACTACCTCCGGGTCAACAATGCCACGCTCGTTGTCGGGGTCATGGGCGACAAGGACCTCGAAGGCCTCGTCTCGGCGGTTGAGCCGATCGCGAGGCGGGTGATCGCGACCCAGGCGGACCACCCGCGGGCGCTAAAGGCGGAAGCGGTGGCGCGTGCGTTCCAGAACCTCGGCATCGAGACGACCTGGGACGCAAAACTGGGTACCGCAATCGATACGGCGATGAACCTCTCGACGCCGTCCGACGCCGTTGTTATCCTCGGGTCTGTAGCTCTCGCCGGGGAGGCGCGGGCCTACATCCTCGGTCTGGAGCGCGATCCGCCCGTCGACTGAGGTCGAAACGAGGGATCATGACCAGCAAGCACTTTGACACCCGTGTGGTGATTACCGGCATGGGTGGGCTCACCCCGCTCGGCAACAACGTCGAGACGTTCTGGCAGGGCTGCCTGGACGGCCGCTCCGGCATCGATCTCATCACGCTCACCGACACAACGAACTACGACGTCAAGGTCGACGGCGAAGTGCGCGGCTTCGACCCGCGTGACTACCTCGAATACAAGGAAGCGCGCCGAATGGCCCGCTTCAGCCAGTTCGCAGTGGCAACCGCCCGCATGGCCCTCAAGGACTCCGGCCTCAACCTCGATGACGAGGACCGCGAGCGCATCGGCGTCCTGATCGGCACCGGCATCGGCGGCTACCCGGACACCGACCAGGCCGTCCGCACGATCGTCGAGAAGGGCGGCAACCGACTCGACCCCTTCTATATGTCAAAGACGCTGCCGAACATCGCCGCGGCCCACGTTGCGATGCAGCTCCAGCTCAAGGGCTACAACAACACCGTCTCGACCGCCTGCGCCGCCGGCACCCAGGCAATCGGTGACGCACTGAACATCCTCCGTCTCGGCCGCGCCGACGTCATGTTCGCGGGCGGCGCCGAGGCGGGCATCACCGAGCTTGGCCTCGCTGCCTTCGACATCATGCGCGCGCTCTCACACGGCACCGACAGCACGGCGAGCAAGCCCTTCGACGCCAACCGGGACGGCTTCGTCTGCGCCGAAGGTTCGGGCATGTTCGTGCTCGAGACGCTGGAGCACGCCCAGAAGCGCGGCGCCCGCATCCTCTGCGAGCTCGCCGGCTACGGCGCCACGTCGGACGCCTACCACGTCGTCGCTCCCTGCGTTGACGGCGAGGGCGCCGCACGGGCGATGAAGATGGCGGTCTACGACGCCGGCCTCACGCTGGAGGACGTCGACTACATCAACGCGCACGGCACCTCGACGCCGGCGAATGACGCCGCAGAGACGGCAGGCATCAAGGGCCTCTTCGGCGAGCGGGCCTACCAGATCCCAATCAGCAGCACGAAGTCGATGGTCGGCCACGCCCTCGGCGCCTCCGGTGCGATCGAGTCCCTCGCCTGCATCAAGGCGATCGAAACCGGCATCGTGCCGCCGACGATCAACTACTCGACCGCAGACCCGGACTGCGACCTCGACTACGTGCCAAACAAGGCGCGGAATGTGGGCGAAGTGAAGGCAGTGCTGAAGAACAGTTTCGGCTTCGGCGGCCAAAACGCCTGCCTCCTGTTCAAGAAGTTCGAGGCGTAATCGGCGCTAGCGACACTGCAGGACACCCGAGGGCTCGTCAGATTGACGAGCCCTTGTTGTATCCGCCGGCCTGCCAGCTTTCTGGTTTTATGGGTTTATGGGAAGATGGGTCAATGAAGACGACACTCGAGCTTCCTGACGACCTCATGCGCGAGATCAAGGTGCGCGCCGCCCGCGAGGACCGCAAGCTGAAGGACCTCGTGACAGAGCTGCTGCGCAAAGGGCTTGCGGCGCAGGAACTGCAGCCGCGCAAAGGGAAGCGCGTGCAGTTTCCCCTTATCCATGTTCCACACGCGGCGGCACCCGGGGAGGAGCTGACCCCAGAACGCGTCCATGAAATCCTTCTCGAAGAAGAAGTACAGAGACTCTTTGAGCGGTGACAACCTGGTTTGGTGATACGAGTGTCTGGGTCGCTCTTACGATTTCCCGTCATGAACACAATCGCCTCTCGCGAGAGTGGATGGACAGCATTGAAGCTTCTTCCAGTGTCCTCATCTGCCGCTCGACACAGCAGTCGCTCCTCCGGCTGCTGACGAATGCCTCGGTGTTCAGCCGCTATGGCTATCCACCTTTGACGAATGACGAGGCGTGGCAGACATACGACACGATCCTGTCCGATCCCAGGGTCACTTTTCGTGACGAGGAACCTGACAGCCTCGATCGCTGGTGGCGGCAGTACTCGCAGCGAAACAGCGCCTCACCGAAGCTCTGGATGGACGCCTACCTCGCAGCTTTCGCCCGCGCCGAGGGCTGCACGATGGTCACGACAGACGCCGCGTTCAAGCAATTCCCCGGACTCGACCTGCTGCTCCTCGAGTAACGCCTCGACCACGATGCTGGAACACCGCCCTCCTTCATCTGTAACGGTGTGGTTAGAGCACCAGTGATACCGTGACCTCCTCAGTCGAAGGAGGACCAACCATGTCTACGGACTCAATCCCCGATGGCTACCGCAGCGTCACCGCGAGCCTGGTCGTCGACGGCGCCGAGCAGCTCATCGAGTTCATCAAGAACGCATTCGGCGGCAAAGAGCGCCTGAACATGCCCCGCGATGACGGCAAGGTGATGCATGCAGAGGTCGAAATCGGCAACTCTGTGGTGATGGTCGGCGACTCAATGCCCGACTTCCCACCCGTACAGAACGCATCGCTGCACCTCTACGTCGAGGACGTCGACGCGGTGTACCAGCAAGCGCTGGCTGCCGGAGCGACATCAATCATGGAACCGACGCTGATGTTCTACGGCGACCGCAGCGCTGCGGTACTCGACGAATGGGGCACGCGCTGGGCAATCGGCACGCACGTGGAGGACGTTTCACCGGAAGAGATGATGAAGCGCCGGGCGGAGAAGTATCAGCTCCCGGCAGGCGGATAACTGACAGGCTCCTGACACAATGCTGTCAACAGACGCGTTTGAGCCGCCGACTTCCTGACAAGATGCTGTCAGGAGCACCGGCGTAGCCTGACCTCATCGGCAACAATCAGCAAAGAGAGGTACAGAGAAATGACGAACTACAAAGCTGAGGGCTACAACAACGTGACCGTGCAGGTCACCGCCGACGGCGCCAATGACGTCATCGCCTTCCTCGAGAAGGTGTTTGGCACGACAGTCCGCACCCGTATGGACATCCCGGGCGGCAAGGTGGGTCACGCCGAACTCGTTCTCGGCGACTCCGTAATCATGGTCGCCGACGCGGACGAGCGCAAAGTGAAGACGAGCGCAGCGCTCCACGTTTACGTCGAGGATTGCGACGCCACGATCGACCGGGCACTCGCTGCGGGCGCCACCCTGGAAGAGGCGCCGGAGACTCACTTCTACGGCGACCGCTCCGGCTGCATCAGCGACCGCTGGGGCAACCGCTGGTACATCGCAACCCACGTCGAGGATGTCTCTGAGGAGGAGATGCGAAAGCGCATGGCGGAACTGGCCACGGCCTGAGGCAGCACGGCCTCGTATGTCCGGAATCGATTTTCGGACTACACGATGCTTGACTGTAGTGCGATAATCAGGCATGGAAACGGCCACGCGAGTCGTCGACCTGACACCAGCGAATCAAGCACCCGGCATGGGCCGGGTGCTTTTGTTTTAGGAGGACTCCACGTGAACTCCAGTGTCATCGGGAAGATCGAAAAAGCCAGGCTTTACGCCCATGAGCGAACCCGTATGAGGGTGTCGAATCTAGCCGTCGAGTTCCACGGCGAGAACGGGGACCACCAGGTAACGCTGGCTGACGGCAGCTGGCACTGCACCTGCGATTTCTTCGCTACTGGTCACGGGGCCTGTGCGCACACGATGGCGCTCGAACGGGTACTCGATGGCATGCTGGCGCCGGAGCTGATGTCCGGCTACATGCTGCAGCCCGCCTGAATCCCACAAAAAGGGGCCGGTGCTTACCGGCCCCGTAAAAGACTCTTGTTTCGACCTACTGGGGATTAGATTCTGATGCGGCCTTGCGGGCCTCACGGGAGGCACGCGCTGCGTCCAGCTCCGCCTGCATCTTCAGCCGCGTAGCGTCCTGCTCGTCCTGCGACTGAATCGGCGCCACGCTGATACGCTCCGCTGCCGGCTGCGCATTCCCCTTCTTGCCTCCACCGAAAATCCCCTTGAGTAGCGACATTGATGCCAGTTCCACCTTTCACCTTGTTGTGAAAGGCATTATAGAGGCTATGTATTAAAAATATAGACTTCAACCATCGAATGTTCGACGCAGTCGGTGGGTGATTTGGGTTTGCGTTCTATCGATCCCGATAGTACTCGACCGTCCGGCGCAGCCCCTCCTCCAGGCTAACCTTCGCCGACCAGCCCGTCGCTTGCCGCAGGCGCTCCGACGTCGCGTAGTAGGCGTGGACGTCACCCTGGCGCTCGCCGCGGTCTTCGACCTTGAGCTGCCGCCCGAGGATTGTCCCCACTGCTGAAATCAGGTCGATGACGCGGGTGCCGGTCTCGCTGCCGACGTTAAAGATGTTGAAGCCGCCCAGAGGCACGACGGCGGTGTGCGCCTCCGCAAGGTCACCGACGTAAATGAAGTCGCGGACCTGCTCGCCACCCCAATAGACCGGGATCGGCTCATCCTTGAGTCCGCGCTGCACGACGATCGGTACAAGGTGCGTCTCGGGGTCGCAGAGCTCATTCGGGCCGAAGGGGTTGAAGTAGCGGAGGATCGTCGCGTCCATGCCGTAGAGGCGGTTGTAGACGGCGATGAAGCCTTCCGCGGCCACCTTGGTCGCGCCGTAGGGATTGCTCTGCATCTGCACCGGGTCGTCTTCCCGGATCGGCAGCCGCGCCGGCGTGCCGTAGACCGTGGCAGACGATGAGAAGACGATGCGGTTCACGCCGGCAGTGCGCATCGCCTCGAGCAGACGAACGGTATTGACGACATTGTTCTCCGCGTAGCCGACGGGGTTGTTAATAGAAAGCGGAACCGGGACGAAGGCGGCCATGTGAATGACGGCGTCGTGGCCTTCGAGCCATTGCGGCAGCCGCTCATCGGCGATGTCCCCCTCGATGAAGCGCGCGCCCTCCGGGACGAGGTCTCTGCGTCCGTTGAACAGGTTGTCGACGACGGTGACTTCATGCCCGGCCGCAAGAAGCGATCGCGACGTATGACTGCCGATGAAACCGGCGCCGCCGGTGAGTAGTACACGCATGGTATCCTCAATTTTGCCGCCCAGCCGGCCCGAGATCAGTAGGGCCTTCCCTCATTAGACGGTCTCCGTAACTCGATTAACCTTTTTCGAGGGTACAACGTTCTTATTAGTGTCCAGACCCCTGGGCAGGGGCCTGACTCTGTATTTGCGACGGCAGATGCAGGTCAGAGAGAGGAATCATCATTGGCTCGTTTTCCGGTACCCGGAAAAGGAATCATGAAGTCCTTCACTCAGTCCGATAGCGATACGGACTGGGAGCCCGAGCGCAAAATCATCGAAGCCGCCCAGGCTGGTGATCTCAATGCGGTCGGGTCTCTTTATGACGCCCACATTAACCAGGTCTACCGCTACGCCATGGCGCGCCTCGGCAACGTCCATGACGCGGAGGATGTAGCGGAAGAGATCATGTACAAGATGCTGGCTGGGCTTCCGAGCTACCAGTGGCGGAAGGTACCGTTCGCAGCCTGGTTGATGCGGATCGCCCGCAACGAAGTGGTGAGCTTCGCCCGCCGAAACGGTAGACGAGCGCACGACACGGAGTTGCCGGAGGACCTGGTCGACCACGGGAATAACGATCCCGCGGCGGCGACCGAAAAGACTATGGCGCTGGAAGACCTCCGCAAGGCGGTCAAACTGTTGCCGGAGGCACAACGAGACGTAATCATCCTGCGCTTCGCGTCGGGGCTGTCAGTGGCAGACACGGCGAAGGCGCTGGGTAAGCAGGAAAACAACGTAAAGGTACTTCAGCACAAGGGAATGCAGCGCCTCCAGGTTCTGATGACCCCGAAGTACCCCGAACTGGCACAGAGGAAAGAGTGACGAGTAAACACCTCGAAGAGCTGCTGCAGCAGTGCATCGCTGCCTTCGACGCCGGCATTGAGCCGGAGGAATGCCTCAACGCGTTCCCCGCTCACCGCGCGGAGCTCGAGCCGCTCTTCCGCCAGGCGATCTCCCTGCGCGTGGCCTTCGCCGCCTCACCGCGGCCGGAGTTCCGCCAGCGCACCCGGGAGCGCGTCCTCTTCATGGCCGGACGTGACGTCAGCGCCGCGTTCGCCGCCAGGCCAGACCCGGAGTTCATCCAGGACGCCCGCCAGCGGTTCATTCGTGCTGCCGGCGCCGAAGCCCAGGAAGCCCTGCGTGCGGTACCGCCGCCGCGGATGCCGTTCTGGGCAAACACCCGCCGCCGCCTGATCGAAAAGGCGGCTGAAGCTCAGCGTGCGCCTCAGCCGGTCGCCCGGCCGATGGGCGGCATCTACGCTCTTCGTGCCGGTCTCTCGATGGCGGTTGTCGCCATGGTCATGGCCGTTGGCCTCTTCGTGTACTCCATGAGTTCACAGGACGCAGCAACGCCCGCGAACGCTCAGCTTGAGCGGTTCGAGCGGGACCTTGCCGACCTCCAGGCGGCGCACGACGCCGGAACGCTTGACCCGGATAAGGTCCAGCAATTGACGGAACAGTTGAATGCAATCGTGCAGCAGCCACAGCAGCCGGCCGCGGTCGTAGAGAAGCTGCCTGACCTCATATCTAAGCAGCGGCAGGTCGTCACTGCTGCGGCAAACGAGGGCCTCCTCGCCCCGGAAGTTGCCCAGGCGCAGACCCAGCAGCTCCAGGCCGCGCAGGAGAAGGCCGAGCTCCGGCTCGCCGCCGCTCGTGCCGAAGACGCGACGTCTACGCCGACGACGCAGCCGGCCAACACGGAAACGCCTGTTGCCGCCGTCGCCAGCACGACTCCAGTCACCGTAACCGTGACTGCAACGCCGGTCGTGGTTGCGACGCCGCCTCCCGCGGACGAGCCCGTTGCCGCCGGTCAGATCCGCGTGACTGCATCTGCTGACAACACCGCGGGCAAGAACTGGAAGACGATCGAGCTCGCCAACATGAGCTTCAACATTCCGGACTCCTGGACCTTTATCGGCGGCATCGAGCTCGACGGCGGGAAGTACGGTTTCGGCGTCATCGATGTGTCGACCCTGAACCTCAGCACCGATGACAACTCTCGGGTCCTCGTCAACGTCAACACGGGTCGCATCGACGTCATCCTCGCCAGCGGTACGCAGCTCACACTGCGCATCGGCGGCGCTAACGGCGCCTTCATAAGCCTCGATGACCTGACCGCAAAGTCGGGGAGTATGGTCCTCGACCTCTGGCACATCCGCGAGACCTTCGAGCCCGCCGGGGCCCTGATCCCGCCGCCGCCGACGGTCACGCCCAGCCCGACTGCGACGCCGACCAACACCGCGACGCCGACACCGACGGCCACGCCGCCTGCAACGTCGTCGCCTGCTCCATCTGCAACGCCTTAGGCGCGGCGAATAGGGCAAAACCCGTATAAAGCGTCCTTCCCGAACAACCGATAACTACCTATGCAGGGGCAGATTGAACCCCGTGCTGCCTCATTGCGAGGCTGCAAATCAGGGAGGGACGCGTGGTTCAAGTGGATGACTCGATCAGCTACGATCCAAACATGACACCGAACGAACAGGACAGGGACTGGAGTCAGAGCGTCCGCGACGCGGTTGCCGCCTTCACGCGCCAGGTCGGCGATTCATCGGCTCAGCTCGCTGCCGCAGCTGAACGCTTCGCCGGCGATTCGATGAAGGTGCTGGACGAGTCCTCTCGCCGCGCAGAGGAGTCGGCCGCCAGGAGCAATGAGGCCGCCGGCGCTGCCGGTGCCGCCGCTGCCGAAGCGCGCCAGATGACCGCATCCCTTCAGGCGATGCTCAGTGAGGCCGCCGAAAAGGTGAAGCAGGAGACTTCCAGCTTCTTCCAGGACGCTATCCGCCAGATCGAGGAAGCGGGTGCCGCGTCACGCCGCAGCAACCTCGACCTGCAGGGGAAAGTCGACGGCGCCGTCAGCCAGATCGAGATCTCGGTCTCGGCCGCCCGTGAATTCGCGTCGCAGGCCGGCGCCGCTGCACAGGAAGCGCAGCAGGCAGCGGTCGAGGCGAAGTCGATGAGTGCAGAGGCCACCACGGTCGCCCAGGGCGCGGCCGCAGCAGCCCAGGCGGCCGCCGATGAGGTTGCCGTCCTGCGCGCAGCCGTTGCCGCAGCTCAGCGCACCGCCGATGAGGCAGCTGCCGAAGCCTCCCGGACTGCCTCCACCGAGATCGCGTCACTTCGAGAAGCCGTCGCCGGAGCCCAGCGCACCGCCGACGCGGCCGCCGCCGAAGCCGCCCGCACTGCCTCCACCGAGATCGCGTCTCTGCGCGAAGCCGTCGCCGGGGCCGAGCGCCTTGCGAGCCAGGCTGCCGCGGAAGCAGCACGCAGCACTGCGAGTGAAGTCACCTCGCTGCGGGCCGCAGTCGCAGGCGCAGAGCGCACCGCCGCTGAAGCCCGGCAGGTTGCCCTCGAGGCGACCGCGATCGTCCAGGCCCACCCCGCCATCAGCGAGCAAACGGTCAGCGCCGGTGCCCAGGAGGTCCTGGAGCGCCTCGAGGCCGACTACAGCCTGCTCACGAAGCTGGTGCAGGAGCTGCATGCCCGAATCGCCAGCCTTTCGGCCCAGACCTCGCCCGTCTACCAGTTCATCCCGCCCACGCAGCGGCCCGAGCTGGACGTGAACCTGGAAGAGACGTCAGAGCCCTCGTACCACGAGTCGGCCGCTATCGAATCGTCGATGACCGATGACGAGACCCTCGCCGAGAACTATGCATCCGAAGAGCCGGGTTCTGAGGAGCCCGTCGCCGAAGAGACGCCCACGCCCTCGAGCTGGAATGAGCCCTCCGTCACGGCTGCGGACAGCTGGAACACCGCCCGCTTTGCCGCTACCGAGATGCCGGTCGAGACAGAACCCCCCTCAGAAGCGGAACCCCGTGCCTCCCACGAGGTGGAGCCCGGCATCGAGGCCGCTCCTGTGGAGGCGCAGGCTTCCCGCGTGGAAGAGCCCGCCGCCGAAGAAGCACCGGAGGTTACCGGCGAAACAATCGCCGGGCGCGTCCTGGTCAGCATCTCGCCGGTGCCGGACTTCGACCGCCTGCTCAGTCTGGACGGCGCCCTTGGCCGCATGAGCGGTATCGGCAACGTCACGCTGGCCGACTACGCACGTGAGGAAGTCACCTTCCGCGTGGAAGTCGACCCGCCGACCAGCGTCGAGGACTTCCGCAACCGCCTCAGCGTCTCCGCCGGTGCCAGCATCGAAGTCGTTGCCAGCGGTGGCGATGGCCTCGCGCTGCGCCTCGCGAGCTAGGGACCGCCGAGATGTCGATCGTCTTCGCCCGACGCAAACGGGTTTCGCTCTACTACTGCATTGTCGGGCTCGTCCTTATGGCGGCCGCGTTGATGGCGGTCTCTGCCCGGGACAGCTCCGGGGTCGGCCTGCGCGCGGGCATGGTAATGCTCACTGCCGGCGCTGCCTTCCTCATGCCCTGGCAATACGCCGTACCGGCTGCGCTGGCGATCTGGCTCGGACCTAACTACCTGCGAAGCATCAGCGGCGATGCCCTGTTCGGCACGAATATGCTGCTGGAGCTGCCGGCCATCCTCGGAATCTGCGCCTTCGGCATCGCCGTCCGCAGCGCTGTCGCGCGGCTCGAGGAAGAGAACCTCGCGCTCGGCTCTGCCGCTGAGGGCGTGGTTGACCTCGCAACCGGAGTGTACGAAGAGCGTTCGCTGCGTCCGTCCCTCCAGGCGGAGCTGACCCGCTCGATGCGTTTCAAGCGGACATTCGCCTTCGTCCTCGTCGGGATCGATGAGAAGCACTCCCGCTTCGACTTTCGCGACGACGCCGACTGGCAGGCGAGCTACTACGCCACCGCGGCGCTCCTGCGGCGAACCCGCAGTCACATCGACCGCGTCTTCCTTCACGGCCAGAACGGCTTCGCGCTGATCCTGCCGGAGTCGGGCGAGAGAGAAGTCACCGGCCTCGTCCGCCGCCTGCGCAAGATCGCGACGAACGTGAAGCCGCGCGAAGGACAGCCCGGCGGTCCGCTGCCGGTCGCCTTCGGTGCGACCTTCTTCCCGGCCAGTGCGTCGACGGTCGAAGACCTGCTCCGCCGCGCCGAGATCGCCCTGCGTGTCGCAACCAAGAACTCGAACCGCCTGCAGCTCGATGGAGCGGAGGCGCCGGCGATGGGCGACCCTGCGATGCTGCGCCAGCCGGACACCGACCCGGCTTCCACATTCGACGCTGGCGAGCTGCCCGCGAACATCAGCGATGCCTGGGTCGCCGAGCCGGTACAGAAGCAGACCAGCCCACCGGTGGCGCTCGCCTTTGTGCCGACCACCGAGCTGGTTACCGCCGTCCTCCAGGAAGCCGGCGACGCGCCGGAACGGGAAACGCCGGCCGTGCAGCCTGTCGCAATTGCCGCCCTTTCCCCGGACCAGCTGAGCGACGAAGAGCTGACGCAGCTCCTCGGACGCCTCGACGAAACGCTGGGCCTGATCAGGGGCTTGCGCGCCCAGGCCTCTTAAGCGCACGACGCACCGGTTAGAAATGTAGAAATGAAGAAGGGCCCCAGATCAGGGGCCCTTCTTCTTGCCTGCCGGCGATGTGTGCTACTTCTTCTCGTCCTCGTCCTCGATGCGGATGAGCAGCACGGGGATGTGGCTGTGGTGCAGGATGTGGTCGGCGACGCTGCCGAAGACGACGCGTCCGAGCCCGCCGCGGCCATGGCTCGACATCACGATGAGGTCCGCGCTCTTCTCCTGGGCGACATCTGTGATCGCGTCGCTGGCGCTGCCTTCGACGACCACGTACTCGCACTTTCCCCCGACGCGCTCCTGGACCGCTACGAGGTACTTCGTCGCCTCATCCCGCTCCGCGTCTACGACCTCCTCGAGCAGCTCCACATTCGCTTCGGCGGAGGCCGGCGATTCGAAGAGGCCGGGCGTCTGCGTGGCGATCAGCTTGCTGACGGGGTCGATTGCGCGCAGGAGAATGATGGTGGAGTCGAACTTGCCGGCGACTTCGCGGGCATGCTCGAGGGCTGCTTCCGCCAGCTCAGAGCCGTCGAGGGGAACGATTACGGTCTCAAACATAGATGAATCTTACACCTGCCCGCCAAGACCTGAGCAGCGCTACTGCACCGTGAGCTTGCCACTCATCACCGCCGCGCCGTGAATCGTGCAGAAGAACTCTAGGGTGCCTGCTGCTGCCGGCGTAAAGGTCACTGCCTTCGACTGCCCCGCGCTTACGGTACCGCTGTCGGCGACGCCGGTAATCGTAAACGTATGCGGCGCCTGGCCGTTATTGACCACGTTGAGCGTGACCGGCTGGCCTGCCCTCGCGGTGAGCTCGGCCGGTGCGTAGCTGAAGTCGACCATTGTCACTCGGGTGGCAGTGGTCGTGGTGGGCGCTGCGGCCGAACCGCCACCCCGGGTTGGCTGCGCCGCGACGCTGGTCGGCTGAGAGCCTGTCTTATTGTCGCTACTGCAGGCGATTACGCCGGCGATGGTCAGTGCGAGCGCGGCAACCAGAGGAACGGTTCGAATGAAACGATGCATGACACACTCCTGACAGGGTTCTGGTCCGGGCATGCCATATAGCGTCCGGGACCCTTCGTCCTGTCAGTAGTACGCCGCGGATTCAGGACCGGGATGTCAGTCTTTAGACGGAGGACTTCGCCCGGCCTAGATCCCGAGCAGCTTGTCGAGGCCGATCGCGAGGCGGTTGTGTTTCATCACCTCACGGATCGCGAGGAGCACACCGGGCATGAAGGAGTCGCGACCTACAGAGTCGTGGCGAATGCGCAGGGTCTGACCGGTGCCTCCGAAGGAGATCTCATGGTGGGCGACGAACCCCGGCATGCGCTGGCTGTGAATCGCTACGCCCTCATAGTCGCCGCCACGAGCGCCGCCGAGGGGCTCCTTCTCGGGCATCGTGTGTCGGAAGGGGCCGCCGTGGCCTTCGACCATCGCGCGCGCCATCGCCAGTGCCGTGCCTGAAGGGGCGTCGATCTTCTTCTCCTGGTGGCTCTCGACGATCTCCGCGTATTCGAAGAAGCGGGCTGCTTCGCGCGCCAGGTGGATCATCACCACCGCGCCCAGGGCGAAGTTCGGAGCGACGAGGGCGCCGAGGTCCTTCTCGGCGCACACCGCCTCGAGGTCCGTGAGGAACGCATCGCCGAGGTTTGTCGTGCCGATGACCATGCGCGCCCCGTGGGCGATCGCGGCAGGCACGACCTCCTTGGTCCACTCCGCGTTGGTGAAATCGACGACGACGTCGGGCGTCAGGTCTTGGAGGAGGCGCGCCGGGTCGGAGCTCAGCGGCACGAGGCGCGGCTCAGGACCAGGCAGGGAGACGAACTCTTCCTTCGAGAACTTCTCGAGGACGCCAACCGCCTCCATGTCTTCCTGGGCACAGACGGCGGCGAGCACCTCACGCCCCATGAAGCCCGTACCACTGACGACGACGCGGATTTTGTCCATGAATGCCCGACTCCCTCAACGCAGAAATCCGGCCCGATTGGGCCGGATTCCTGTATAGCTCAAGCTGACTGATTTAGCGAGAGGCAGGAGGTCGAGGCCGGCCACCGTTGCCACGGTTGCCGCCGCCGCCTCCACCGCCGCCACCTCGGCGACGGCCGCCGCCGCCACCACCACCGCCGCCACCGCCGCGGAAGCCACCGCCATCGGGACGGGGCTGGCGCGGCATCGGGGGACGGGACGGAGCGAGCGTCGAAGTCCGGCGCGTCATCGGCGACGGGATCTCACCGGGCTCACCGGCGTAGTCCTCCGGGTTGTCGCCCTCGAGGATCGCGCGGTGCGACAGGTTGATGCGGCCCATGTTGTCGATCTCGATGACCATGACCTCGAGCTCGTCGCCGACGTTGACGACTTCCTCGACGCTGGGGACGCGGTAGTCGGCCAGCTCGCCGATGCGGACGAGGCCTTCCTTCCCGGGCATGATCTCGACGAAGGCGCCGAAATCGACCGTGCGGGTCACGCGGCCCATGTACTTCTGACCGACCTGGGCTTCCTTGGTCAGACCCTCGATGATAGCGATCGCCTTGCGGGCGTTCTCTTCGTTCGAGGAGCCGATGAACACCGAGCCGTCGTCCTCGACGTCCACGGAGCACTTGGTCTCTTCGATGATCGTGCGGATCATCTTGCCGCCGGGGCCGATGACTGCGCCGATCTTCTCGCGCGGGATCTGGATGCGGTACATGCGAGGCGCGTAGCGGGAAAGTTCCGTGCGCGGCTCGTCGATCGCCTCGGAGAGCTTGCCGAGGATGAAGACGCGGGCCTCGCGGGCACGGCCGACGATTTCTTCGACCTGCGCGAGCGTGAGGCCGTGGATTTTGAAGTCGGCCTGGACGGCAGTGATGCCTTCCTCGGTACCGGCGACCTTGAAGTCCATGTCGCCGAGGTGGTCTTCGAGACCAGCGATGTCGGTGAGGATCTCGTAGTCGTCGCCCTCGCCGGTAATCAGGCCCATCGCCACACCGGCGACCGGCGCCTTGATCGGCACACCCGCGTCCATCAGCGCCATGGTACCGGCGCAGATGCTGCCCTGGGACGTGGAGCCATTGCTGCCGAGGACCTCAGAGACGATGCGAATGGTGTAGGGGAACTCCTCGAGGCTCGGCAGGACGGGCTCGAGAGCCTTCTCGCCGAGGGCGCCGTGGCCGATTTCGCGGCGGCCGGTGCCACCGAGGCGGCGGACTTCACCGACCGAGTAGGGCGGGAAGTTGTAGTGAAGCATGAAGCGCTTCTTGTCTTCAGGAGAGAGGGTGTCGAGCTTCTGCGCGGCGCTGACCGGGCCGAGGGTGACAACACCCAGGACCTGGGTTTCGCCGCGCTGGAAGAGGCCGGTGCCGTGCGTGCGGGGCAGGATGCCGACGTCGCAGGTGATCGGCCGCAGCTCGTTCAGGGCTCGGCCGTCGGCGCGAACCTTGTCCTTCAGGATGCGGTTACGGACCGTGTCCTTGAAGACGGCGTCGAGGGCCATCTGCAGCTGGTCTGCCGGGTACTCTTCGCCGAACTTCTCGGTGAGCGCGGCAATCTGGGCTTTCGTGCCCTCGGTGCGCTCATCCTTGACGGCCTGGAGGACTGCTTCGAGCTTGTCGCTGTAGAAGCCGGCGACCGCTTCTTTGGCGGCCGGGTCGAGCTGCTTGGTCTCGAACTTCATCTTCTCGACGCCGATGGCAGCGACCATCTCGTCCTGGGCCTTGATCAGGGCCTGGTTGGCCTCGTGACCGATGCGGACCGCTTCGAGGAAGAGGTTCTCCGGGATTTCCTTGGCGCCGGCTTCGACCATGACGACCTTGTCGCGGTTCGACGACACGATCAGGTCGAGGTCGCCCTCGGCCAGCTGCTCGAAGGTCGGGTAGATGATGAACTCATCGCCGACGTGACCGACGCGGACGGCGGAGATGGGGCCGTCGAAGGGGATGTTCGAGATGCTGAGGGCGGCCGACGCACCGATCGTCGCCAGGACGTCGGGATCATTCTCCATGTCGGCGGAGAGGACGGTGACGATGATCTGGACCTCGTTGCGGTAGCCCTTGGGGAAGAGCGGCCGCAGGGCCCGGTCGGTCATTCGTCCTGCGAGGATGGCGTCGGTCGACGGGCGTCCCTCGCGGCGCATGAAGCTGCCGGGGATTTTGCCGACGGCGTACATGCGCTCTTCGAACTCAACGGTGAGGGGGAAGAAGTCGATCCCGGCGCGCGGCTCCGTAGTGCCGCAGACCGCGACGAGGACGACGGTCTCACCGATGGCGACGGTGATCGAGCCGTTGGCCTGGGTCGCCAGGCGGCCGGTCTCGATGTAGAGCGATTTCCCGCCTACCTGTACTTCCTGAAAATAGGACATTCGCGTTTACCTTTGCTTTCCTGCCGCGCTGTGACGGCGTCTTCCAGACGAGCGCGCACCTACGCCAACGCGTACGGTGCGCTCTTTAGCAACAGGGTGGTGCCGGTGGTCAGAAGGTAGGTTGTGATACCGCTGCTTCCTTTGGATGCAACCGGCAGACGCGAAGGGTACGAAGAAGCCCCCGCTGTTTACTTGCGGAGGCCTAGCTTCGCGATGATCGCCCGATAGCGTTCGACGTCTGTCTTGTTCAGGTACGCCAGCTGCCTTCGGCGCTGACCCACCATTTTCAGGAGGCCGCGTCGGGAGTGGTGGTCCTTGCGGTGCACCCGCAGGTGCTGCGTGAGGTCATTGATCCGGCGCGTGAGTAACGCGACCTGAACCTCTGCGGAACCGGTGTCCGATTCGTGCAGCTTGTGGTCCTGGATGATTTCTGTTCGGATCTCTTGGGCGAGCATGTGGCCGGTCTGGGCCCTTCCTCTTATTGCTTCAGATTTGTTACCGAACGAGGTTATCAGACCTGAGCGCTCGCTGCAACGATCTTGCGCCTCAAACCTGATAGATCGGGCACCGGTCTCACGCGCGGGCATTCAACACTGTTTTTACACATTGGCCCTCAGCGATCTGGCCTGCCTATAATTCATTGAAGCATGACAACCCGTGCGGCAGTCACGGGCCGGAGGAATGTGTGAGCAAGCAGCGAACGTCGGGGCGCCTTGAAAGACGGGCGGAGCGAGAGGCACGGGAGAACCGTGGTGCATCAGCGCCAAAGGCCCGACGACAGCGCCCCGTTGCTAAGAAGGTAGATGCCGGCGGTTCCAGTTTCCTGCCCGGTCCTCTACGCAACATGTCCGGCACCACGCTCGGCATCTCCGTGATCGCCGTCGTGGTTCTCGCCTTCCTGGGCTGGAGCATCTACAACATCGGCAAGGGTGGCGACGCCGTTGCGGCCTACCTTGAGGCGCAGCGCGACGATGACCCGGACCTGCCGGGGAAGTACATCCCGCCACACCCGGGCGCAGACGGCCAGGTTGAGACCAGCGACGACCGCAGCCACTTCGGCACCGGCACCGTTGTGCCGATTTGCACGGCGGACCAGCTTGCTTCCGGCAACGTCTCGAACCCCCTCTGCTACACCAGCAACCCGCCGACGTCCGGCCCGCACGCCGACCAGCCAATGCCCTTCAAGGTGCTTGAAAACCCGGCGCCGAAGGAAAACCTGGTCCACAACATGGAGCACGGCGGCATCGTGATCTGGTACAACACGTCGAACCAGGACGTGATCAACCAGCTCAAGAGCATCACGCAGGACAACGTCGATCGCCGCCGCTTCGTCGTTATGACCCAGTACACCGGCATGGAGGCGGACACGATCGCCGTCACCGCCTGGACGCGCATGGACAAGTTCCCGGTGAGCGAGTTCGACAAGAAGCGCATTGACGACTTCATCAGTGAGCACCACAAGCGCTTCAACCCGGAAGGCTTCTAGCGGGTAGCTACGAGCCGCAAGCTTCGAGCTTCGAGAGGCGTCCCG
>JBFWZE010000060.1:0-1158 GCA_050185685.1 Dehalococcoidia bacterium | reverse complement strand
GTCAGGGTTGTGCGCATGCCGAGCTGGTAATGGCTCTCGAGCTTGCCGTCCTCGACCTCGGCGATATTGCAGATCAGGACGTACTTACCCGGCTTGAGGTTAAAGGTCTCGCCCGCCTTCGAGTTGGGTGTGAACGGCTCGATTTCGTCGATGAGGTCGACCTTGTCCTCCGGCACTTTGCCGTTGCTGGTGGGGAGCTTGTCCACCGCGAGGTTGCTCTTGATGATCACGAATTCGTGCGGGTCATCGGGGCCCTGGTTATCGACGAGGAAGTAGATGTCGCCGGCAGGGACGGTCTGGCGGTCGGTGGCAATCGCCCATTCCTTGAGCGTGACGTTGACCTGGTTTGTGACGTTCGCCGGCTTCGGCTCCACGACACCCGGACCCGCCGGCTCCCCGCTTACCGATGCCGACGATGAATCGCCGATCGTCTCCACGCCACCCTTGTCATCGTCGCCACAGGCGGTGACAACGAACGACAGAAACGTGGCTACTGCCAGCCCGAGGACAAGGACGCGGGTGACTCGGCGGTTCATTGACGGCTCCCTTCGCTATAAGCATAGGCACTAACCGCCTGTCACTATGTGCTAATCCCTTCTGAGAGTCAAGTAATGGATGTCCGCCGTAGACAGCAGCATGCAGCCGTCCCCGCACGGAGCAGGGACGGCTGCGGGGTGAGCCGCGACGTGTCAGCCTACGAGGTCGGAGGCGTCTCCAGTGTCATAGGTCGCCAGCGCCCAGACGACACCGATGTCGATCGCGATGATCAGGAGGGACCACACCGGGTAGTAGGGGATGTAGAAGAAGTTGATGATGCCGCTGATGATGGCGATCGCGATGCCGAGCATCCTTGCCGCCAGGTTGCCGGTGAAGACGTAGAAGCCGGCCAGCATCACGACGATGCCGGTGATCATGTGCACCCAGCCCCACGACGTGACATCGAGGTCGAAGGCGTAGTTGCGGGTCAGGACGAAGAAGTCGTCCTGGATTACAGCGGCGAGCCCCTGGATGAACTGGAAGATACCGCCCATGATCATCATCGCGCCGGCGAAGACCACGAAGCCCATCGTCCATGGCCCGACCCGAGACCTTGGCGTCGCGCCACCCATTGCTCCTTCTCGTGCCATTGGTGTGCTCCTCTCTCATTGCCCCGGACGC
>JBFWZE010000059.1:16679-18136 GCA_050185685.1 Dehalococcoidia bacterium | reverse complement strand
ATCTCCTGAGCGAGGTCTTCGTTCTCCTGAAGGAACGTGCGGGCGTTCTCGCGACCCTGGCCGAGGCGGGTCTCGCCGTAGCTGTAGAACGCGCCCATCTTCTTGAGGACGTTGGTCTCGACGCCAAGGTCGAGGATGTCGCCCTCGCGGCTGACGCCCATCTTGCGGCCGGTGAAGATCATGTCGAATTCGGCCTGGCGGAAGGGCGCCGCGACTTTGTTCTTGACGACGCGGGTGCGCACGCGGTTGCCGACGACGATCTGACCCTGCTTCAGGGACTCGATGCGGCGGATGTCGATGCGGACGGAGCTGTAGAACTTGAGGGCGCGTCCGCCGGGAGTCACCTCCGGGTTGCCGAAGACGACGCCGACCTTCTCACGCAGCTGGTTGACGAAGATGACGGCGGTGCGGGTCTTGGAGATGGCGCCGGTCAGCTTGCGCAGGGCCTGCGACATGAGGCGGGCCTGGAGGCCGGGCAGCGAGTCGCCCATCTCGCCCTCGATCTCAGCACGCGGCACGAGGGCAGCTACCGAGTCAACGACGACGACGTCGACGGCGTTGGAGCGGACGAGGGCTTCGCAGATCTCGAGCGCCTGCTCACCGGTGTCGGGCTGGGAGACGAGGAGGTCTTCGACCTTGACGCCGAGGGCGCGGGCGAAGCTGGGGTCGAGGGCGTGCTCGACGTCGATGTAGGCTGCGAGGCCGCCCGTCTTCTGCGCTTCGGCGATGATGTGCTGGCAGAGGGTCGACTTACCGGAAGACTCCGGGCCGTAGATCTCGGTGATGCGGCCGCGTGGGATGCCGCCGATGCCGAGGGCGATGTCGAGGGAGAGCGCACCGGTCGAGATGGCCTCAACCTCGAGGTTGTTCTTCTCGCCGAGGCGCATGATGGCGCCGCGACCGAACTGCTTCTCAATCTGGCCGATTGCCAGGTCAATGGAGCGGGACCGTTCTTCAATCGTCATCTCTGTACCTCTCAAACTGTCCTTTCGGCTCCCGCCGCCGCTGATCGTGAGTAGTGTGCAACCGGTTCAATTAGCCGTTGAACGCGTGGATCATAGCACCGGTATTTGGGCCCCACAAGAGTTTTTCCGAAAGAATGTTCTACAGATTTCGAACAGCCGGAAGCGGGTGGTGGCGCGCCAGTTCGGGGTCTACGTCGTCAGGACGGCGTGGCTTGGAGGCGGCTTGCGCGCCTCTGGAGGTGGACGGCAGTGCGCTGATGCGTTGCCTGTTACAGACAGGCGGCCAGCCGATCGCATCGAGCCTTTCGGCTCTCCCGACTTCCGTGTTAGAGCTGGGGACACCCCAGGGCCCGGGCATGGGCTGCGGCCCTACCGACCCTGCTTCGGGTATTTTCGCAGCTACCGCGCTTTCGACGAGTAGTTCTGGAATCCATCGTGCGTCAGTACCGCTCCACCGGGGGATTGGCTTGCTGGTGTCATAGACGGGCGGCC
>JBFWZE010000059.1:0-16579 GCA_050185685.1 Dehalococcoidia bacterium | reverse complement strand
AGGATGGGCTCCGTGATCGTTGCCAGGAAATCGAAGATCACGTGCCGCGGGTCCATGAAGAAGGACAGCAGCGAGCGGGCGATGATCGCAATAATCAGGACGAAGATGGTGCGATCGATGATCAGGGCGATGTCGGCGTTGCTCACCTAATGGGGCTCTCCTAGCTCTTTTGAGCGTTCGAATGCGGCGATGACGGCTTCGAGGACGGTCGACCGGAAGCCGCCCGCCTCGAGCTCGCGGAGGGCGGCCGCGGTCGTGCCTCCGGGTGACGTCACGAGGCCGCGCAGCTCCGAGACCGTCTTCTGCGAATCCTGGGCATACAGCGCCGACCCGACGACGGTCTGCACCGCCATCTTCGTCGCGAGGTCGCGCGCGAGGCCGACGTGGACGCCGGCGTCGATCAGCGCCTCTATAAAGAGGAAGACGTAGGCGGGGCCGCTGCCGGAGAGGGCGGTGACCATGTCGAGGTACTTCTCGTCCGGGACGTAAGCTTCCTGGCCCATCGAGGCGAAGATCGCCTTCGCGCCATCACGCTGAGCGTCGCTGACCTCGGGCGTCGCGGTCCAGGCCGTCATGCCCTGGCCGATCTGAGCCGGTGTGTTCGGCATCGACCGGATGACGGCGCTGGTGCCGGTGAGCTTCGAGAGCGTCTTGATCGGCACGCCCGCCATGATCGACATCGCGACCGTGCTCTGCATGCGGCCGTTCAGCTCGCCGGCGGCGCTGTCGAAGTCCTGAGGCTTCACGGCGAGGAGCGCGAAGTCGGCGCCGTCGACGGCCTCAGCCGGGCTCGAGGCGGGTCGGATCGCGTATGTCTTCACGAGCTGGCGGAGGCGGTCCTCAAAGCGCTCGGCAACGCTAATCGAAGCGGCATCGAGGAGGTTGGCGCGAAGCACCGCGGCGATGATCGCCTCGCCCATGGCGCCACCGCCGATTACTGCCAGCTTCATCGCGTTCTCTCCCCGAAAATCGCCCGGCCTACGCGCACGGATGTGGCGCCTTCCTCGATCGCGACCTCGAAGTCGTTCGTCATTCCCATCGAGAGCTGGCTGAGGCCGTTCGCCTGCGCGAGCTGCCGCAGCTCGCGGAAGACGGGGCGTACCTGCTCCGGGTCGGCCACGGCGGGCGCGACGGTCATGAGGCCTTCGAGGGTAAGGTTCGGGAGGCGGCTGATCGTGGCGATCGCGGCGGGAACTTCTTCCGGGCGGAAGCCATACTTGGACGGTTCCAAAGCCACGTTCACTTCCAGGAGCACACGCACTTCGTGCTTCGCCGCTGCCTCGGCGCGCCGGCTGATCTGCTCCGCCAGCCGTACTGAATCGACGCTTTCGAGTATATCAAAGAGGTTGAGGGCAGCCCCTGCCTTGTTCGACTGCAGATGGCCGATGAAGTGCCAGGTCACGCCGCCGGCGCGAGGGCCGAGAGCGGCGATGCGCTCTTCGGCGTCCTGGACGATGTTCTCGCCGCAGTGGTCGAGGCCGGCGTCCAGTGCTTCGATGAGGCGTACCGGGTCGACGCCCTTGGTTGCGGCGACGAGGGTGATCGACGCGGGGTCGCGGCCGGCGCGCTCGGCGGCGGCGTTGATGCGCGCTCGTACGGCATCGAGGTTGGCGGCGACGCTAAGGCCAGGCGGGGTCGAAGCCACGGCGCTCCTAGTCCTCGGGGGGTAGCTGGCGCTGGACCCGCGCCGTCTCCCACTTCACGAAGCCAACGAAGGCGGCGCCGCAGAGGACGATGACCAGGAGCGCCAGCAGCGGGTGGATGGTCAGGGCGTAGAAGGCCAGCACAACGGCGGCGATCGCGCCGAGGATCATGAGGAACGGCACAAGGAGCATGCTGAAGACGATCTTCGTGATCACGAAGGTCTCCATGCAGCCGGACGGTTCTTTTTGTTGTTGTGGGTAATACATCGCTTCAATCAGAATAGCGCGCCGAGCCCATTCGCTCGAATATCAGCTCGTCGCGCTCGACTTTGAGGGCAAGAACCGGAGTGTTGCGATCGCTGCCGCCGCCCATGATGCTGGAAGGAGGTAGCACTTGTGACTACTACAGCAATGATTAAGCCCACCGTCTCCACCCTTGCCCCGAGCATCGACGACCGCCGCTGGCAGGCCGTCGTCGACCGCGATCGCAGCGCCGACGGTACCTTCTATTACGCAGTGCGCTCCACCGGCGTCTTCTGCCGTCCCGGCTGCCCATCGCGACGGCCGTCTCGAGCACAGGTCGAGTTCTTCGATCTGCCGTCGCAGGCGATCCACGCGGGCTATCGTGCTTGCCGGCGCTGCCGTCCAGACGAAGCGCCCACCGATACCGCCCTCGTCGAACGTGCCCGGGCCCTGATTGATGCCTCGGACGAAGCGCCGCGTCTCGACGAGCTGGCGGCGGCAGCCGGCGTCAGTGCCTCACACCTGCAGCGCGTCTTCAAGGCGGTCACGGGCTCGACGCCGAAGCAGTACGCGACCGCGCGCCGTCTCGAGCGCTTCAAGGACCGTCTGCGCGCCGGCGAGAGCGTTACCGCAGCGACCTACGATGCGGGCTTCGGCTCCAGCCGCGCTCTGTACGAAAGGGCCACGAGCAGCCTGGGCATGCGGCCGAGCAGCTACCGGCAGCGCGGCCGCGGCGAGCGCATCAGCTTCGCCATCATGAGCAGCAGTCTCGGCCCGATGATCGTCGCTTCGACCGCGTACGGCCTCTGCTTCGTGGGCTGGGACGAGTCGATGGAGGAGCTGCGGCGCCAGCTCACGGCAGAGTTCGGCGCAGCAGAGCTGATCGAGGACGAAGGCGCCGTCCGCCAGTACGTCGCTGCGATCGAGGCGTATCTTCGCGGTGAGCCGGTGAACGACCTCGAGCTCGACCTGCGTGGCACGCCGTTTCAGCTAACCGTCTGGCAGGCGCTCAGCGCGATCCCTGCAGGCGAGACGCGCTCGTACGGTGAGCTGGCAGCGGCCCTGGGCATGCCGAACGCGGCGAGAGCGGTCGGCCGCGCCAACGCGATGAACCGGCTGCCGCCCTTCATTCCGTGCCACAGGCTGATTGGCTCCGACGGTACGCTGACGGGCTACCGGTGGGGCGTCGAACGCAAACGCGCCCTGCTCGAAATCGAACAGGGCGCGTACCCCGCCACCGGGGATCAATCGAGCGGGTAGGGGATGTTACGCCGCCCGATGAGCGTGGCCGCAGATGACGCAGCGCAGGCGGCCCTCGCCGCGGGCGACGGGTCCGCCGCAGTCGGGGCAGCGGATGCCGTTGGGGCGCTGGATCATTTTTCGCTGGTTCAGGTTCATGGCGGACCTCCGTCTTTTGAGACGTTTGTTCTAATCCTTGTGACGACAGTATCTGTCGAACGCCCGTTCTAGTCAACAGCCTGGCGCAAGAAAAATGGTGGATTGTCCCAGCAAGCGAGCCGAGGCGTCAGAGCCGTAGTTGAGTTGCTGGCAGCTCAACTACGGCCCAGGAGCTTTGTGCGGCGCGCAGAGGTTGAGTCGTAATCAGGCAGCGATGAAGTCGTGCCCGATGGGGCTTGCAATTCTCTTGACAGAATATGCTACAGTCTTAGATTACTGGCCTTGACAGGCATTCCCCGCCTGCATATACTTCATTCACGCTGGCCGAAAAGTTTCCATTTGCCATTTTCCCACTAGGATTCCCGTCCTTAGTTCAATTTGCCCACGAGTTCTAGAGCCTGTTTAGAGGAGAGCCGATCATGACGCTTGCCAAAGATGTCGTCCGGTTTGGGGAGCATCTGCCCAACACCGAAAAGTGGTATTCCAAGATCCCTCAGATCATGGAGATGCCGAACCTTATCAAGGTCCAGCTCGACTCCTACGAGTGGTTCAAGAACGAAGGACTTCGAGAGCTTTTCGACGAGATCTCCCCGATCCAGGACTTCACCGGCTCCAAGATGGAGCTGCGCTTCGGCGAGTACTCCTTCGGTGAGCCCAAGTACGACGAGCGTGAGAGCCGCGACCGCGACGCCACCTACGCCGTGCCGCTGCGTGTCCGCGTTGAGCTGATCGTCAAGGAGACGGGTGAGGTCAAGGAGCAGGAGCTCTTCATGGGCGACTTCCCGCTCATGACCCCTACCGGTACCTTCATCATCAACGGCGCCGAGCGCGTCGTCGTATCGCAGCTCGTCCGCTCTCCCGGCGTCTACTTCACGAAGGAGAAGGACCCGACGACCGGCCGCGACCTGGCCTACGCGAAGGTCATCCCGAACCGCGGCGCCTGGCTCGAGTTCGAGACCTCCAACCGCGACGTGATCTCGGTGAAGGTCGACCGCAAGCGCAAGATCCCCGTGACCACGCTTCTCCGCGCCATCGACATGCTGGAGGGCACGAAAGACGCGGAGCTCGGCACCGCCGAACGCGTCCTCGACTGGTTCTCCGATGTCGACACAAACCCGGACCACCACTACATCTCGACGACGATCGAGAAGGAGACGCCGGACGTTAAGACCGGCAACAAGCTCCGCGCTCTTGAGGACTTCTACAAGCGCATGCGCCCGGGTGACCCGCCGACGCTGGAGAACGCGCGTACCCTCGTGAACTCGCTGTTCTTCAACCCGCGCCGCTACGACCTCCTGAAGGTCGGCCGTTACAAGCTGAACCGCCGCTTGAAGCTCGACACGGAGCTGGACAACCGCGTCCTCACCGTTGACGACATCAAGGGCATCATCAAGGAGCTGATCCGCCTCAACAACGGTATCGGCGAGACGGACGAGATCGACCACCTGGGCAACCGCCGCGTGCGTGCTGTCGGTGAGCTGATCCAGAACCAGTTCCGCATCGGCCTCCTGCGCATGGAGCGCGTCGTCCGCGAGCGCATGACGATTACGGACCCGGACCAGGCAACGCCCAGCGCCCTGATCAACATCCGCCCGGTCGTCGCGTCGATGAAGGAATTCTTCGGCGGTTCGCAGCTGTCGCAGTTCATGGACCAGACCAACCCGCTGGCGGAGCTGACCCACAAGCGCAAGCTCTCAGCCCTCGGTCCCGGCGGTCTGTCCCGCGACCACGCCGGCTTCGACGTCCGCGACGTTCACCACAGCCACTACGGCCGGATCTGCCCGATTGAGACGCCGGAAGGCCCGAACATCGGTCTGATCGTGTCGCTCGCTTCGTACGCCGTAATCAACGACTACGGCTTCATCGAGACGCCGTACCGCCGTGTCGTGCGTGAGCTTCCGGCCGACAGCCCGGACCTCGTCGGGCGCACGGTCCGCGAAGACGTGGTCGACGGCGGCACCACGCTGGCGAAGGCCGGCGACGTAATCGATGCCGCGCTGGCGAAGAAGCTGGAGCCGCTGGGCGTGCGCCACGTCAAGGTCCGCCCCTTCGCCTCTGACGACATCCGCTACATGGCCGCCGACGACGAAGAGCAGTACATCATCGCCCAGGCGAACGCGATCGTTGACGACGACGGCCACTTCATCGAAGACGAGATCGAGGTCCGTGAAGGCCAGAAGTTCGAGTTCACCACCCCGGAGAACATCGACTTCATGGATGTTTCGCCGAAGCAGATCCTTTCGACGGCGACCTCGCTGATCCCCTTCCTGGAGCACGACGACGCTCCTCGTGCCCTCATGGGCTCGAACATGCAGCGCCAGGCTGTACCGCTGCTGCGGCCCGAGAAGCCGCGCGTCGGTACCGGCACTGAGCGCCAGATCGCCGTCGACTCCGGTCAGGTTGCGATCGCGAAGGGTGACGGTGTCGTCACCAGCTCGACCGCCCGAAGCGTCACCGTCAAGTACGACGATGGCACGGAGGAGAGCTACCCGATCCTCAAGTTCATCCGCTCGAACGCGGCCACCTGTCTGAACCAGCGCCCGGTCGTCAACAAGGGCGACCGCGTCGTTGCCGGCAGCCCCCTGGTCGACAGCTCGTCGACGGAAGAGGGTGAGCTGTCACTCGGCCAGAGCGTGACCTGTGTGTTCATGAGCTGGGAGGGCTACAACTTCGAAGACGCGATCATCCTCTCTGAGGGCCTGATCCGCGGCGACAAGTTCAGCTCGATCCACATCGAGAAGCACGAGATCGAAGCCCGCGACACCAAGCTGGGTCCGGAGGAGATCACGCGCGACATCCCGAACGTCGGCGACGAGTCCCTCAAGGACCTCGACGAAGAGGGCATCATCCGCATCGGCGCCGAGGTCCAGGCCGGCGACATCCTGGTGGGCAAGATTACCCCCAAGGGTGAGACCGAGCTGACCGCGGAAGAGAAGCTGCTGCGCGCGATCTTCGGTGAGAAGGCGCGTGAGGTGAAGGACACCTCGCTGCGCGTCCCCCACGGCCAGCACGGCAAGGTCATCGACGTCCGGGTCTTCCGGCGCGAGGACCACGACGAGCTGCCCGCCGGCGTGAACGAGCTGGTGCGCGTCTCGATCGCTCAGAAGCGCAAGGTCCAGGAAGGCGACAAGATGGCCGGCCGCCACGGCAACAAGGGCGTCGTCGCCCGCATCCTGCCGGAAGCGGACATGCCGTACCTCGAAGACGGCACGCCGGTCGACATCATCCTGAACCCGATCGGTGTTCCCTCCCGCATGAACGTCGGCCAGGTGCTCGAAACGCACCTCGGCTGGGCGGCCCACACGCTGGGCTTCCGGGCGATTACGCCGGTGTTCGACGGCGCCGAGGACGCGGCGATCGATGACTCGCTCGCCCGCTCCTGGCTCGCCGTCCAGGCCGACGCTATTACCCCCGGGATCAACCCGGTGAACTCGCCCTTCGGTGAGAACGTGAACGTGCCCGTGCTCGAAGCCTGGCTCAAGGAGCAGGGCTACGAGTTCAAGACCCTCTTCGACGAGACAAAGAGCGGCGAAGCCAAGCGCGCCGCCACCGAGATCTGGCTTGCCAGCGTTGGTGAGCCGGCGAAGAAGGGCACGGACCTGCACGACCTGATGGCGATCGCCGGTGAGGTCTCAGCCCGCCGCCGCATCCCGGTCCCGGTCCACGGCAAGCAGATCGTCCTCGACGGTCGCACCGGTGAGCCCTTCGACCAGCCCGTCACGGTCGGCCAGATGTACATGCTCAAGCTGGTCCACCAGGTCGAGGAGAAGATCCACGCCCGGTCGACCGGTCCTTACTCGCTCATCACGCAGCAGCCCCTCGGCGGCAAGGCCCAGATGGGTGGCCAGCGCTTCGGTGAGATGGAGGTCTGGGCCCTCGAGGCTTACGGCGCCGCTCACACGCTGCAGGAGCTGTTGACGGTCAAGAGCGACGACGTGGTCGGGCGCGTGAAGACGTACGAGGCGATCGTCAAGGGTGACGACGTCCTCGAGCCCGGCATTCCGGAGTCGTTCAAGGTGCTCGTGAAAGAGCTGCAGAGCCTCGGCCTCGCGGTCGAAGTGCTCAACGAGGACGAGGAGCAGGTCCTGTTCGCCGACGACGCGAACGAGGAAGAGACCCCGCGCCTCGGCATCAACCTCAGCGGCTTCGAGTCCGAGGACATTCAGCTGGGCGAGAGGCTCTAACCGCTCGATTCCACGCCTCAGGACTCGCTCTGACTGAGAAACGGATACGTTGCACGGGCGAACAGGCAGCAAATTAGGGAGAACCGCAAATGGCACTTCTCGAAGTCAATGACTTCAACGCGGTACGCATTTCCCTGGCTTCACCGGAGCAGGTGAGGTCATGGTCGTACGGGGAGGTAACAAAGCCGGAAACTATCAACTACCGCACACTCAAGCCGGAAAAGGACGGACTCTTCTGCGAGAAGATCTTCGGCCCCCAGAAGGACTTCGAGTGCTACTGCGGTAAGTACAAGCGCGTCCGCTACAAGGGCATCGTCTGCGACAAGTGCGGCGTTGAAGTCGCCCGCAGCAAGGTCCGCCGCGAGCGGATGGGCCACATCGAGCTCGCGTCGCCGGTCGCCCACATCTGGTTCGTGAAGGGCACGCCGAGCCGTCTTGGCCTGCTGCTGGACATCTCGCCCCGCAACCTGGAGCGAGTGCTCTACTTCGCCCAGTACATCATCACCTCGGTGGACGAGGGCGCGAAGAAGCGCGCCATCGAACACCTGCAGAGTGAGATGGAGAAGGAGCAGGACCGCCGCGAGAAGGAGTGGGCAGAGATGCTCCTCTCCGTGGAGACCAAGCGAGACGAAGAAGTCGAGCGGCTGAAGGCGCGGCGAGAGGCCGAGCTGGCAGCCCTCGAAGAGGAGCGCCTGCAGGCTGCCGACGTTCTGATGAAGTCGGCGATGGAGCTGCAGGACACGCTGTCCAAGGCGATCGGTACCCTCCAGCGCAAGGCTGTCGAGTTCGAGGGCTCTGCCGTCGTACCCGCGAACGAGGTCGTCACCGACGCCCACGTTGCCGCCCTGAACCAGCTGGTCCAGGACAAGGTCGCCGCGCAGGAAGAGGACTTCGCCAAGCGCAAGGAAGGCATCGAGATGGACGCCGGTCACCTGATCGGCGCAACCACCGACCAGGCGAACTCGGAAGCCGAGCCGCTGCGCAAGAAGATCGAGGAAGAGCGCACCGCCGTCCGTACGGTGTTCGAAGAGGACTTCAAAATCCTCAACGACCTGAAGGACCCGGCCGACATGCTCAACTCGACCTCGAGCGCGGGTAAGGTCCGCCTGCTCACTGACAGCGAGTACAAGGCGCTCTCCGACAAGTTCGGCCACGTCTTCACCGCCGGCATGGGCGCTGACCCGATGCTGCAGATCCTCAACCGGGTCGACCTCGAGAAGCTGCGCGCCAAGCTGCAGCTCGAGATGCAGTCGACCTCCGGTCAGAAGCGCAAGCAGGCCACCAAGCGCCTCCGCGTCGTCGAGGCCCTCCGCAAGTCCGGCAATAAGCCGGAGTGGATGGTGCTGACCGCGCTGCCGGTGCTCCCGCCAGACCTGCGCCCGATGGTGCAGCTGGACGGCGGCCGCTTCGCCACGTCTGACTTGAACGACCTCTACCGCCGCGTGATCAACCGCAACAACCGCCTCAAGCGGCTGCTGGAGCTGGGCGCGCCGGAGATCATCATCCGCAACGAGAAGCGCATGCTGCAGGAGGCCGTCGACTCTCTGATCGACAACGGCCGCCGCGGCCGCGCCGTCTCCGGTACCGGCAACCACAAGCTCAAGAGCCTGTCTGACATGCTCAAGGGCAAGCAGGGCCGATTCCGCCAGAACCTGCTCGGCAAGCGCGTCGACTACTCCGGCCGTTCGGTCATCGTCGTCGGTCCGGAGTTGAAGCTGCACCAGTGCGGTCTGCCGAAGCGAATGGCACTCGAGCTGTTCAAGCCCTTCGTAATGCACGCGCTCGTCGACCGCGGTCTGGCCCACAACATCAAGAGCGCCAAGCGCATCGTTGAGCGCGCACGGCCGGAGGTCTGGGACGTCCTCGACGACGTGATCAAAACGCGCCCCGTGCTGCTGAACCGTGCGCCGACTCTGCACCGCCTGGGCATCCAGGCCTTCGAGCCGGTGCTGGTCGAGGGCTCTGCGATCCAGATCCACCCGCTGGTCTGTGCCGCCTTCAACGCCGACTTCGACGGTGACCAGATGGCCGTTCACGTGCCGCTGTCCCGCGAGGCCGTCGCCGAGGCGCGCCAGGTCATGCTTTCCTCCAAGAACCTCCTGAGCCCGTCTTCCGGCGAGCCGATGGTGGCGCCGCGCCTGGACATCGTCCTCGGCTGCTACTACATGACGGACGTCCGCAAGGGCGCCAAGGGTGAGTTCAAGGCCGGCGAGCACCAGGGCGTCTACGGCAGCTTCCAGGAGGCGATCCTGGCCCGCGACCTGGGCCTTCTCGACCTCCAGGCGCTGATCCGAGTCCGCGACCGCCGCACCAACAACGAGATGGTGGAGACGACGGTCGGCCGAATCCTCTTCAACGAGGCGCTGACCGAGGACGTGCCGTTTGTGAACGACACGCTCGACAGCAAGAAGCTGAAGGCCGTCGTCCAGGACTGCTACAAGCGGATCGGCATGGACAAGACCTCTGAGGTCGTGGACAACATCAAGAACATCGGCTTCCGGTACGCGACCCAGTCGGGCACCACGATGTCGACGTCCGAGATCAAGGTCCCCGAGGAGAAGGGTGAAATCCTTCGCGAAGCTCAGGTCCGCGTCGACGACATCAACGAGCAGTACCAGATGGGCCTGATCACCGAGCAGGAGCGCTACGACGCCACGATCGACGTCTGGGACAACGCGACCAAGTCGGTCACGGCTGTCATCGAGCAGCACCTGCCGGAATACGGCTCCGTCTACACAATGGCCACTTCGGGCGCCAAGGGTAACATCGCCCAGATCCGCCAGATGGCCGGTATGCGCGGCCTGATGTCCGACCCCTCCGGCCGGATCATCGAGCTGCCGATCAAGTCGAACTTCCGCGAAGGCCTGTCGGTGCTGGAGTACTTCATCTCCACGCACGGCGCCCGTAAGGGTCTCGCCGACACGGCGCTTCGAACAGCCGACTCCGGTTACCTGACCCGCCGTCTTATCGACGTGGCTCAGGACGTGATCACGCTGGAAGACGACTGCGGTACGACCTCCGGTGTCTACCTGACCGAGTCGCACGACCGAGGCATCCTCGAGTCGCTGCGAGAGCGGATCATCGGACGCTACGCTGCCTCGGCGATGGCCCATCCGGAGACGGGTGAAGTCCTCGTCGACCGCAACGAGGAGATCACGCCCGACAAGGCCGACGCCCTCATGGAAGCAGGCATCGAGCGCATCCACGTCCGCAGCGTTTTCACCTGCGGCGCCAAGCGCGGTATCTGTGCCCTCTGCTACGGCGTCAGCCCCGCAACGGGCGAGCTCGCCGGTCTGCGTGAGGCAGTCGGCATCGTCGCGGCGCAGTCTATCGGTGAGCCTGGCACGCAGCTGACAATGCGTACCTTCCACACCGGTGGTGTCTACGTCGCCGGTGGTGAGATCACGACCGGTCTTCCCCGTGTGACCGAGCTGTTCGAGGCCCGCGTGCCGAAGAACAAGGCGATCATCACGGAGGTCGACGGCGTCGTCGAAATCCTGCGCGACGGTGACACCCGCCGCATTCGGGTCGTCTCTTCGGAGCTGTACTCGGACCGCTACGACCTGCCTGAGGGCGTTGAGCTGCTCGTCAGCGAAGGCCAGCAGGTTGACTCCGGCGCGATCCTCGCGCGCTCTGCTGAGACCACGACCGGCAAGGACGGCAAGGAGATGCCTGTGACCCAGGTCGTCGCCCGCCTGCCCGGCCGCGTCACAGTCGACCGCAGCAACCGCGTCTCGATCCTCTACGAGGAGCGGGAAGAGCGCGAGTACCCGGTCCTCGGCACGGCCCGCGTGCGTGTCGAGCCCGGTGAGTACATTCGCGCTGGCCAGCAGCTGACGGACGGCCCGCTGGACCCGCAGGACATCCTGCGGATCATGGGTCCGGAAGCGGTGCAGCTCTACCTCGTTGCGGAAGTCCAGAAGGTCTACCGCAACCAGGGTGTGAACATCAACGACAAGCACATCGAGGTGATCGTTCGCCAGATGATGCGCAAGGTCGTCATCGACTCCCCCGGCGACACCGCGATGCTGCCGGGCGAGTACGTCGACCGCTTTGAGTACGAGGGCTTCAACGCCAAGGTCTTCGCCGAGGGCGGCGAGCCGGCAACCGCCGTGCCCGTCCTCCTGGGTGTCACCAAGGCATCGCTGAACACGAGCAGCTTCCTCGCCGCGGCCTCCTTCCAGGAGACCACCCGCGTGCTGACCGAGGCGGCGATCTCCGGCAAGACCGACCACCTGCTCGGCCTCAAGGAGAACGTGATCATCGGCAAGCTGATCCCGGCCCGCGCCGAAATCGACCTGCCGCCTCGCCCTGTCGAGGAGCTGCGCGCCCCGCGCCGCCTGCTCGAAGAGGGCGAAGACGGTGAGGACGGCTTCGACACCGAGGACCTCCTCGAGCTCGAGCTGGAGTCGGACGACGACCCCGACCTTGAGGCCGATGAGCCCACGGCGGCCCAGGAGCCCGACCTCAGCGCCCTCGCTGCCGTCGAAAGCGACGACGACGAGGCGTAAGCACCCACGCGACTAGCGCACGAGGCCGTCCTTCCCACGAAGGACGGCCTCGTTGTTTTGCAGGGCCGCGGCGTCGGCGCTCTCCCCAGGAGTGTCGAAACAGCGCATTTATCGCGAGCCCCGGACGGGGTGGGGGTGCCTCACCCCGAATCGCTGCGCTCTCCCCCCTCTCCCGGGCGGGGCGATGGCAAGCGGCACCGCTGCTTATCGCGGCGTTGGGCTTGCCATCTGTGCGAAAGCGAAGCAGGGTTCGTAGGGGCGCCGCCCATGCGCGGGGGCGCGGGGGTGTCCCCGTCGCTACTTTGAGAAAAATCGCGAGCACCGCAGGTGCAATGCGATTCGGCTGGCCGCCCGTATGTGACACCGTCGAGACGACGCGGTCTCCGGCGTCTTGGGCGGAAGGTCGGTTCTCCGATCCTGGCGTCGGTCCTTATCGATGCAGGCGTCGCGTTGTCACGCCAACCACATGCCCCCGCCCACCAACCGCACTCCCCGGATACGACAACGGCGTTAGCATCTGCGCATCTGTGAGACAGGCCGAGTCAGCGAGAGGAGAGCGCGATGAACGCCACCCATCAGTGCCTCGTAAAGGGCTGCAGCAATCCCCCGACGAAGATGGTCGAAACAGACGTCGGCCTGGAGGGCAGTCTCGCCCTCTACTTCTGCGACCAGCACGAGGCCGCCTACCGTAACGGCGAGAAGCTCGACTTCGAGGCCGACCGCAGCGAGCCAGAGGGCAACGAGGCGCCTGAGGCCTGAGCGCCGGTAGTCAGGTAGGGTGCGCTGGTTTCGCTCACACCTGATATCATCCGTTCTGCACCCCGGACGAGTGCGCGGGGTGGTACGAAAGGGTCTTCTCCATGACGACAGCGAACGAGCAATACCTCGAAGTTACCGACCTCAAGATCGCCAACCAGTTCACCCAGCCCGGCGCTCAGGCCTTCGAGTGGCGGGTCTTCGAAGGCGCCATTGCGGCCGTCGAGGTGCCGATCGTCCTTGTCTACGAGATGGACCCGAAGCCGACCGAAGACGTCATCGCCTCGCTGATCTACCCGGCGAAGGGTGGCGGCGTCATCGAGAAGGAAGTCCACATCGAGCCGCGACAGCGTGTCGCCCGGCTCAACTTCGTCCCTGAGGCATTTGGCGACGTCTGGCTGGCCGTCCACTACCAGGGCAAGCTCTACTTCGAGGACATGTTCTCGATCGGGCCGCTGTAGGCACTGGTCAGTAAGCAGGCACAAAGAAGCGCCCCAAAAATGGGGCGCTTCTCATTTCTCATACAGAGCTCCAGCGAAGAATCTGACACGCCGCTCGCAGATGAGCGTTTCAGCTTACTGCTGCGTCGTGTTCCCCGCCGTGAGGCTGGCGCCGGCGCTGACGTAGAGCGTCACCGTCGTATCGCCGTTCGCCTTGCTGCCGCCGTTCGGGGTCTGGTCGACGACGATACCCTTCGCGGTGCGCGTGTCCACGTACTCGATGATCGTGTAGCGGATCTGGTTGGCGGTGAGGACGGCGCGCGAGCTCGCCACGTCGGCGCCGACGAAGTCAGGCAGCTGGCCCGGTGATGTCGGTCCGATCTGCTTGCCGGTGGCTGCGACGGTGTTCGAGCCAGCAGTAGCCGGCAGCTGCACCTGGCTGCTCAGGGTGCTTTGCGGGCTGCCCGTGACGGTGGTGCCGCCGTTGTTCGTCGCCTGCGAGGGCGTCGTCAGGGGGTCGTCGCCGCCGCCTCGCAGGAGGAGCAGCCCGGCGCCGGCAAGGAAGATCACGACGATCGCGGTGACGACCCAGTTGACGTTTATCAGCTGCGACGGCGGCCGCGAGACCGTCGGGAGCGGCGCGATATCCACCACCGGCGCGATATCGCCGTTGGGGAAGATCCGCAGCAGCTCATCCGGGTTGACGCCCAGGTAGCGTGCGTAGGTTCGAAGGAAGCCGCGGGCATAGACCGGCGCCGGAAAAACCGAGAAGTCCTCGTTCTCCAGTGCGGTCAGGTACCGGCGCGAGACATGCGTGTCTCGTTCAGCATCCTCCAGGGTTATGCCGCGGGCTCGCCGCGCCCTGGAAAGGGTGTTTCCGAGTTCTGCCATACGTGTTTGTGTACGGCCTGCCCACTATAAGAAAGCGCGTGATACCGGTTGATGATGTTGAAGAAAAAGTATTGCCCCGAGAAACCGGTGACGAGCAGGCGCTAGAAAGAGTCTACCCGATGCCAGGCGGGCGTGTGCAACCCGCAGGGCATCACAACCGCCGCCGGAAGTCTTGCGAAAGGCCCGTGCTAGAATCGGCCCGGGCCCTCATCGCGGCGTTTCGACGCGTATTCGTAATCTGCAGGCCGGCTGAGCACGCCCCACAGACCGTCAATCTCCCAGCCCTGGAGGCGATTCGTGGACCTTGGTTTGAAGGATAGGGTGGCGATTGTCACCGGCGGCAGCCGCGGCATCGGACGCGCAATCGCCCTCGCGCTGGCGGACGAAGGCTGTCACGTTGCGATTTGCGCCCGCGGCGAAGAGGCCCTGCGCAAGACCGAGGCGGAGCTGCGCGAACGCGGCGTCAGCGTCCACGCTGAGCCCCTCGACCTCAACGACGCGTCGGCAATCGAAGGCTACGTCGACCGCGTCGCGGCTGCGCTCGGCGGCGTCGACGTCCTCGTGAACAACGTCGGCGGTACGGCCCGCGGCGCCAGCGAGGACGAGTCCTGGCAGGGGACCTTCGACATCAACCTGATGGCGGCGATCCGGGCGACGAGGGCTTCGCTGCCCCACATGCGAGCCCGCGGCGGCGGCTCAATCATTCACATCACCTCGATCTACGGCCGCGAATCCGGCGGCGGCGCCCCGTACAACGCGATGAAGTCGGCGATGAACAGCCACGCGAAGAGCCTGGCGCTGCAGCTTGCGCCCGAGGGCATTCGCGTCAACGCCGTCGCTCCCGGCTCCGTCCAGCACCCCGGCGGCTCCTGGGACCGGCGCGTGCAGGAGGACCCGGAGGGCATGAAGCGCTTCGTCGAGCAGAACATCCCCTCCGGCCGCTTCGGCAGGGCGGACGAGATCGCCGACGTCGTCGTCTTCCTCGCCTCGAACCGGGCGAGTTGGGTCACGGGCGCCTGCATCAACGTCGATGGCGGCCAGTCGAGGTCGAACATCTGATGTCGAAGCTGCCTGAGTACGCCGTCCGCCTCGCCCTCGCCTTCCTCAATGAGCGCTATCGCAAGACGTTCGAGCCGTCGGCGGTCGACGGCGCCTGGACCGCCCATGACCCCGACGCCGGTGACCTCAGCATCGTGTCCGTCGCCCTGTCAGAGGCCTCGGACGCGTATCGCGAGAAGGCAGCGCGGCTGGAGGCCCGCCTCGACGACACGCACCCCGGCTCGTACCTGCTCTGGGTGCCGCCGGGCGGTGAGCTGCCCGAGGAGGAGCCGGACGAGACGGAGTGGATCCAGCGCGTCACGCAGACCGCCTCAAAGCTTGCCTCGGGACGCAGCGCCGAGGTACGCCTGCCGCGGCGCATGGCGCTCGCCAAGGTGCGCGAAGAGGGCGGTTACGCCAGCGTGACCGGCGGCCTCGGGCGCTACTGGACCCACATCTCCGATAAGCTCAACGGCAGCTTCTATCTCGACAGCCGCGCCCTGAACCGCTTCACGACGAACGAGGACGAGCGCCAGCAGACCTACGAGCACATCGCCCTCCTCTCCCAGGAGCTCAGCGTCGGCGAGGTCACCGAATGGGAGCTCGACGATGCCTGGACGCTGCAGCGCCTCGCCCGCGGCCCGGCGGCCAAGGGCATGACCGACGGCTGGGCGATCGGCGGCGCGCCCGAGGGCTTCGACCCGGCAGACGGCGGTGCGATCCGCCGCGTCCTGCGCAAACGCCTCGGCGAGGCGAAGGAGGCGTTCGCGGCGCTGCCTCGGCCCTGGATCCTCGTCCTCGGCGGCGCCTACGACTACATGGGCGGTGAGAACGCGGGCCCGTCGCTGCGAGGCTTCGACCCGGCGCTGGTGGCGGCGCTGGACGGCATCGTCCTCGTCGCCGACGGTGAGGTGAAGCCGATCCTGCTCAGCCGCAGCCTCTCATTCGTGCAGTAAACTTCGCCCATGCAGGAGCATGGGATAGACGAGGCGCAGGTCGACATGCGCGTTCTCAAGCAGCTCGACCACCTCGAGAAGCTGCTGTGGGTGGGCAAGCCGCCAGGTGCGATGACATTGCGGCCGTCTGACGCGATGATCCCTCTCGGCGCAGTGGTTTTCGTCGCGTTCATCACGATCGCCGACATCCCGTACCCATTCTTCTTCTGGTTGTTGCCAATAGGGCTCGTCGGCTCCTTCGCGCTGGCGAAGCTGGAGCGCTCGAACACCGTGTACGCGCTGACCGATCAGAAAGTGATGCTGTTTGGCCGAGTCCTTGGCCGGAGTGAGATCATCCTCAAGCTGGCCGAGCTGCCCGAATTCCGGCTCGATGAGCGCTCGGACGGAAGCGGCACCGTCCTGTTCGGCGGCTACTACTACTCGTGGCAGGGGCAGTCACTGATTAGCGACCTGACGCCTTCGACCGACAAGACGCCGCCGCGGGTCGAGCTCGGACCGGGCGCGCGAGAGGTGTTCGCG
>JBFWZE010000058.1:16091-18294 GCA_050185685.1 Dehalococcoidia bacterium | reverse complement strand
GCGGGGTCCTCGCCTCGGACAACGTGCTGGGTGCCGTCTATCGCGCGTCTGCCGACCTCGCCCGTCCGAACTTCGGCGCGTCGCTGCTGCAGGTGGCGCCGGAGTCAAACAACCAGCGCCTCGCGATCGCCTTCGCGGATAGCGCCTTCCACCTCGGCTGGGCTGAGCTGCACCTGGGCTGGCTGCTGGCCCTCACCGCCCGCCAGGTCCGCGTGATCGTCGACGCCGACACGATCTTCCCGGTGAGCGACGAGCGGCGCGCCGAGTATGCCGACCTGCAAGCTGCCGTCGACAGCGCGCTGACGTCGACCGATCGCTGCAGAATCGAAGAGGTACGAGAGGGCAGCGACCGCCGCTACCTGGTCCATGACTTCCGCCGCAACAGCAGCGGCTCGCCGAAGAAAGTCCTGCTGTGACCGGTGGCGACCGCGACGGATCCGCCGGCTGAGCTCGAAACGTCACCCCGGGGTAACGCGCTCGAGGTGCTCTTCGTCTCGACAAAACTTGGCCTGACTTCGTTCGGCGGCCCCGTCGCCCACCTGGGCTACTTCCACAACGAATACGTCGAGCGCCGCAAGTGGTTAAGCCCCGATACGTATGCCGAGGTCGTGGCCCTCTCGCAGTCGCTGCCCGGCCCGGCCAGCAGCCAGGTTGGCATCTCGATCGGGCTGATCCGTGCCGGCCTTCTCGGTGCACTCCTCGCGTGGCTGGGCTTCACACTGCCCTCTGCCGCCGTGATGATCGCCTTCGCGTACGGTGTGCGTGACATTGGCAACGTCGGCGAGGAGGCGTGGCTCCACGGCCTCAAGCTTGCTGCGGTGGCCATCGTTGCCTTCGCCGTCTGGGGCATGGCACGCAGCCTTGCACCCGATCGGGAACGGGCGACGATTGCGATTGTGGCGGCAGTGCTCGCTCTGAGCGTCCAGTCTGCCCTCGCCCAGGTTGGCATCATCGTGCTGGCTGGCGTTGTTGGCTGGCGGCTCTTCCTCACCGCCGGAGGGGCACCGGACAGGTCGTTTCCCGTCTCGATCGGCCGCAATGTGGCGATTGCGGCATGGGTCTGCTTCTTTGGTCTCCTGTTCGGTCTGCCGCTTCTGGCCACCGTCTCCAGCAGCCAGGGCGTTGACCTCTTCGACAGCTTCTACCGCACCGGCTCGCTCGTCTTCGGGGGCGGCCACGTCGTCCTGCCGCTGATTCAGCGAGAAGTCGTAACGCCGGGCTGGGTCTCGGAGGACGAGTTTCTCGCGGGCTATGGCGCCGTGCAGGCAATGCCGGGGCCGCTCTTCACCCTTTCGGCGTACCTTGGCACCGTCGAAGGGCCGGAACCCAACGGCGTCGTCGGCGGCAGCGTCGCCCTGGTGGCGATCTTCTTGCCATCGTTCCTGCTGATCATCGGTGGGCTTCCGGCGTGGGCGGTCATTCGCCGCAACCCGCCGTTCCTCGCTGCCCTGCGAGGCGTGAATGCCGCCGTGGTTGGGCTCCTGCTGGCGGCGCTCTACAGCCCGGTGATCACAAGCAGCGTCCACTCTGCCGACGACTTCAGCATCGCGATCGCGTCGTTTGGATTGCTGGCGTTCTGGAAGCTGCCGCCGTGGATGGTCGTCGCGTTTGCGGCGCTGGCGGCGGTGCTGGTCGACGCCCTGTAGCAGTCGACCGGCACATGAGGTTTTTAGAGCTTCGCGAGGCCCTGCTCGATGACCCGCGTGAGCTCTGGACCGGAGGCGACGAAGTTGAAGCGCGTGATCTCCTTGCCCTTCGCGTCTATCAGGACAAAGGTCGGCGTCGCCCGGACACCATAGCGATCTACCGAGGTCTGATCGTGGTCGACCGACTTCTCGACAACGACGAGGCGGTCGCCGAACGACTCCAGGACGCCCTTCGCGTACGGGTCCATGCGGGCACAGGTCGTGCACCAGGTCGCCGAGAACCAGACCAGCGTTGGGCGGCCGTCCGGCTGCGGGCTATCGCTGGTCGGCAGCGCGAGGGTTGAGTGCTGGACGCTCCGGACGCCGCCGGTTAGCACTCGCACGTTGCTTCCGTCCGCCGGCGATGACTCCATCGTTGAATCGCCGGAGAGCAGGACGAAGCCCACCACGCCTGCAACAACCGCGAGCGCGGCAGCGAGCCGGATCCAGTTGCCCGAGAGATAGCTACCCAGTTTTGCTGAATCCACCACCGCCACCCCTCAGCAGCAAAAGTTCAC
>JBFWZE010000058.1:11920-15991 GCA_050185685.1 Dehalococcoidia bacterium | reverse complement strand
GCAGGACGAAGCCCACCACGCCTGCAACAACCGCGAGCGCGGCAGCGAGCCGGATCCAGTTGCCCGAGAGATAGCTACCCAGTTTTGCTGAATCCACCACCGCCACCCCTCAGCAGCAAAAGTTCACTAATACAGTCTACGAATGATTCGCGGGTTGGGATGTAGGCGCTCCCTACGGCCCGCGGCGGCGTATCATCCTGACGTGGAAGAGAAAGGCGCGAACGAGCGGAGTCTGCCTGGAGCTGCAGGCATTCCTCTCCTGGCGGCCGCGATCATCGCAGGGCTTGCGTTCCTGGCTGGGCTGCCTGTCGTCGCCGTGATTCTCCTGACTGGGTTCGGCTGGATTGTCACTGCGGCCCTCATGGGTTTGAGGCTAAGGAGGAGGTTGAAAGGCTCGCTCGATCCGGCGGCAGCCCTGGACAGGATGTTCTCGCCTAGGCGGTACGGCTTCAAGGCAGTATCCGGTTCGCAGGCTGGCGGCGGACTCTACCACAAAGTTGAACTCAGTCCGGGCGAGCGCGTGATTCGCTCCACCCTAGCGTTCGGCAAATCCTGGCATTCTCGGAGTGGCTACCTCACGCTCACGACTGACCGACTGATCTTCGTTGGTTCTCGCCTCAATCTCGGAAGGGGCACCGAGATCATCGATCTAGCGAGCATCCGGTCCGTCGATCTGGCCCGCCGTTTCAGTCCAAGCGCCCCGCTGTGGTTTGCTCAGAAAGCCTTCGTGATCGAGACGCATGACGGGAAGCAGCATGTCTTCTGGCCAAATCTCATTCAAAAGGAAGCGTTTCGTGAGGAGATTCGAGCAGCCGCGGGGCTGGATGGAGCCTAACCGACGACCTCGTGGTGCTTCTCCCAGCCCGGGATGAACTTGCGCCAATCTTCCTGCGATTCGAGGTAGTGGTAGAAGACGTAGTAGGACGAAGCCGGCGGCTTGGCCGGCTCGCTGAGCATTGCCATGCGTGCTTCCTGGGGCGTGAAGCCTGCCTTGCGGTGGTTGCAGCTACGGCAGGCGGCGACGAGGTTGTCCCAGGTGTGACCGCCGCCGCGGTGGCGGGGCATCACGTGGTCGATCGTAAGGTCCCGCGTTTGCTTGCCGCAGTACTGGCAGGTGTAGCGGTCACGGACGAAGACCTCGCGGCGGGTCAGGCGCATCTGGGGGCGCGGCCGCTTGATCATGTAAATGAGGCGAATGACCGATGGTATTGGAAACGAGTGGAGGGCGCTGCGTAGGGCGCCCTCCGAATGCTCAAGGATCTCCGCCTTGCCTCTGTCGACAAGGACAAACGCGCGTCTCGCGTTGCACACATTAAGCGGCTCATAGTTCTGATTCAGAACGAGAACCGCTGAATTATTCATCCCAAGATTCCCTCGTACTCTGGATGATAGCAAGGGCCGGGACGCCTATCAATTCCTTCTAGAGTTCTCGAGTATCGACGCTGTGTATGGCGGTCGTGTTTCATCATTACTGACAGCCATGTCGGATATAGCTTTCCCGTCCGCGCGTTCATACAATGAGATCGTTCAGGCGTGAGTCGAAAGGAGCCTTTCCATGGCAGCACGCGTTGGCATTAACGGATTCGGACGCATCGGTCGTCTGGTGTTTCGCACGATGCGAGAGCGTCACGGTAGTGACCTCGAGATCGTCGCGATCAACGACCTCGTAGACGTTGCGACGAATGCCCATCTCCTCAAGTACGACAGCAACTACGGCAACTTCAAGGGCGAGGTCAGCTCCGGCGACGGGACACTGATCGTCGACGGCAAGCCGATCAAGGTCTTCGCCGAACGCGACCCGGCGAAGATCCCATGGGGCGACGCCGATGTCGACATCGTCATCGAATCGACGGGCTTCTTCACCGATGGCACTGCCGCCGCGGCCCACCGCCACGACAGCGTCAAGAAGGTGATTATCAGCGCCCCGGCCCGCAACGAGGACGTCACCATCGTCCTCGGCGTCAACGACGAGAAGTACGACCCCAAGGCGCACAACATCATCTCGAACGCCTCCTGCACCACCAACGGCCTTGCGCCGCCAGTCAAGGTGCTGGTCGAGGAGTTCGGCGTCCTCAAGGGTCAGATGACCACCGTCCACTCCTATACCAACTCGCAGCAGATCCTCGACAAGGCGGGCCCCAAGGACCTGCGCGAGGCTCGCTCCGGCCCGATGAACATTGTGCCGACCTCTACGGGCGCCGCGAAGGCCCTGCGCCTCGTGATCCCGGAGGTCGATGGCATCCTCGATGGCCTCGCTTACCGCGTGCCGACGCCCACCGTCTCCGTCGTCGAGGTCGTGGCGCTCGTCAACAAGAAGACGAACCGCGACGAGGTGAACAGCGCCCTGAAGCACTGGTCTGGCGAGCGCATGAAGGGGATCATGGACATCACCCAGGACCCCGTCGTCTCGATGGACATGAAGGGCAACATCCACTCGTCGATCATCGACGGCCTCAGCACTAACGTCGTCGATGGCGACCTCGTGAAGGTCGTCTCCTGGTACGACAACGAGTGGGGCTACGCCTGCCGCCTCGCCGACCTGACGGCGATGGTCGCGGAAAAGGGCTGGTAGCAGCCAGAACCCGGGTCTGACCGAGGTCGGACCGAACAACGACGAACCATGAAGGAGCCTCACCGGCGACGGGAGGCTCCTTCTGCGCGTTCGGTGGATCGGCTGGTGTCCTCGCTACCGCTGGCTCTGGGCATTCGGCCTTTCATCCAGCAGAATAGCGGTGGCGGGCCCTGGGAGGCCGGGATCCTCAATCGCACGAATTTGTCGCGTCTGCTGCGCAGGGTAGTCGTGGGCTATGCTGCCTGACTCCGCGCAGCCGCTTTCCACCCGGATGCCGGCGCTGAACTCCGTCCGTTCTCTCGCGGTTTCGCAGTGGCGCGTGGTCGTGCTCGGCTGCTTCGTCGTCGTAGCCGCGGCGGCCCGCATGATCGACATCACCGGCGTCCCGAAGGGCTTCTTCACGGACGAGGCCTCCTTTGGCCTCAATGCGGACCTGATCCTGCACAGCGCTAGGGACGAATACGGAGAGTTCCTGCCGATCCTGTTCCGGAGCTTCGGCGAGTACAAGCTGCCGGTCTTCATTTATGCCGAGGTGCCGTTCATGGCGATCTTCGGCCGGACCGAGGAGGCGGTGCGTCTTACGTCGGCGGTGCTCGGGACGTTGACGGTGGTGACGATCTATCTGCTCGCGAAGGAGCTCTTCAAGCATGAAGTCGCCGCACTTGGCGCCGCGGGATTTCTCGCGATCCTGCCCTGGCACATTCATTACAGCCGGACCGGCCTCGGCGACATCGTCAGTCTGCCGCTGTTCTTCACGCTGGGCTTGTACCTCTTCTTCCGGGCGATGCGGGACCGGCGCTCTCTCATCCCCGCGGCCGTGGCGCTGGCGCTGGCGTTTTACTGCTATCGGGGCGGCTGGCTCGTCATCCCGCCGCTGCTCCTCGTGATGGTTGTCGCCTATCGCCGCGAGCTGGTCGCGATGCGGGAGTTCAGCCTCGCCGCGGCCGGTGTCTTCGGGGTGATGCTGCTGCCACTCGCGTACCACATGCTATTCAGCGACTCCGACCGCTCGTCGCAGGCCTGGATCTTCAACATCGACGACCCGAACCGCAGTACCGCCGAGATCTTCAAGGACTTCTATACCTCGTACTACACGAAGAGCTTCCTCTTCGATAACGGCGACAACGGCTTCCTGCTGCGTCACTTCCTGCCGGGGCAGGGCTGGCTCTACGCCGTGCAGGCGCCACTCCTGCTCGCTGGCCTCGTCGCGATGGCTGTCAGGTTCAACCGCCGCTACCTCTTCGTCGTCCTGCTCCTGCTTATGTACCCCCTGACGGCGTCGGTGTCCGACACGAGCCCGATCAGCAGCCGGTCGATCCTTGGCTCCGTCGCTTTCTCTCTCCTGAGCGGCATCGGGCTCTGGGCGGTTGCTGCCGCGGTATCAAGGCTTGCGCCGGTGCGCTGGAAGGTCGCGGCCGGCGCTGTTCCTGTGGCGGTGGTCGGGCTAATCGCGGCGAGCAGCTTTGTGAGCTACGAGCGCAGCTACTTCGACCGCTACG
>JBFWZE010000058.1:0-11820 GCA_050185685.1 Dehalococcoidia bacterium | reverse complement strand
GCCGCGGTATCAAGGCTTGCGCCGGTGCGCTGGAAGGTCGCGGCCGGCGCTGTTCCTGTGGCGGTGGTCGGGCTAATCGCGGCGAGCAGCTTTGTGAGCTACGAGCGCAGCTACTTCGACCGCTACGCCCTGCTCACGGACGGCTACTGGGGCTGGCAGGACGGACCGCAGGAGATCGTCGAGTACTTCGTGCGGGTCGAGGACGAGTACGACCAGCTGATCATGAGCGGCGATTTCAATGCACCGATGATCTTCTTCCGCTTTTACGCCGGCGATGACGACTGCAAGAAGTGCTTCATCGGCAACGTCGAGAACTACCGGCCCGACCGCAAGCAGCTCTTCGCACTGAAGCCCGAGAACCTCGAGAAGGCGACATCGGCGTACCGGACCCTGGACACCATCTATTACAAGGACGGCACCGTAGCCTTTCAGTTCGTCGAGTTCACCGGCGGCGCTCCACAGGGCGGCAGCGGTGCACGGTAACCTGTATGCGGCATGACTGACCTGATAGCCGACTCCGCCGGCGAGCAGATTGGCCCTGGATACGCCCGATCGCGATTGAGCGTTCGCCTGCCGGCGGATGTACTCAGCTACGTGGGGCTGGGGCTGATCCTGCTCCTCGCTTTGACGTTCCGTCTTTACAACGTCAACTGGGACGACAACCAGCACCTCCACCCGGACGAGCGTCACATGACGCTAACGGCAAATGCGATCGACCTCGCGTCGGGCCCGGCAGCGTACTTCGAAACCGATACCTCGACTATGAACCCCTACAACCGGGAGGTGCCGTCGTTCGTCTACGGAACGCTGCCGCTGTTCAGCGTGAAGATCGCGGCGTCCTGGCTGGGGTACGACAACTACGATCAGCTCGTCCTCGTCGGCCGCTACCTGTCAGGCATCCTCGACGGCCTCACGGTGCTGTTCGCGTTCCTGCTGGCGCGACGCCTCTTCGGCTCAACGGCCGGCATCATCGCTGCCGTCCTGTACGCGACGGCGCCCCTGGCGATTCAGCATGCCCACTTCTGGGTCACGGACCCATGGCTCACGTTCTTCGTCACGGCGGGACTGTACTTCTGTGCCCGCGCGTCTCAGGAGGGAAGGCGGCTCGACTACGCGCTCGCCGGCCTGGCGCTGGGCATGGGCCTCGCGAGCAAGCTGACCGCGCTGACGTTGGCGCCCGTCATCGTTGCTGCCGCGGCGGTGCAGCTCTGGCCCGCGGTCGAAGCGTGGCGCAAAGACCGCGACTTCCGCGTCGACCTCGTCTACGGGCCGGCGACGGGATTGATTACGGCGGCGCTGATTGCGTTCGTCGCCTTCCGCGTCCTCCAGCCCTACGCCTTCGCCCAGCCCGACATCGGCGATCCCGGCTCGTTCTTCTCGCTGAACGACCGCTGGGTCCAGGACCAGAAGACGCAGGCTGACCTCCTGAGCGGACGGATCAGCTTCCCGCCCTCGGTGCAGTGGATCGACCGCGAGAGCTACCTCTACCCGATCGCCCAGATGATCGGCGCCGGCATGGGGCCGGTGTTCGGTGTGCTGGGCTGGCTGGCCTTTGCCTTCGCCGTTTACCGAATCGGCTTCCGGCGCGACTTCCGGGCGTTAGTCCCGGCGCTGTTTGTCCTGCTCTACTTCGGCTTCATGGGGCGGCAGTTCTCGCTCTACCTGCGCTACTTCCTGCCCCTGTATCCCGCGCTTGCCGCTCTCGCCGCCTATGCGCTGCTCGAGGCGATGTCGTTTTTCAGCCGCGCCGACCTCCAGCGGCGGCTGCCCGTTGGGCCGGTCGCGAGGGCCGCGATCGCCGTGCTCCTCGTCGCGGCGACGCTGCCCGGACTCGCCTACCTGAGCATCTACTCGAAGCCGGTCACCCGGATTGCTGCCTCCCAGTGGATGAGCAGTACGTTACCGGTCGGTGCGAAGATTGGCGCCGAGCACTGGGACGACACGCTGCCGCTGCGCCTGCCAAACATGCAGGACAAGCAGGTGCAGTTCGTCGATCTTCCCCTCTACGAGACCGACACCGCGGAAAAGGTGGACACCCTGATCGGCCGTCTCGACCAGGTCGATTATGTCGTGCTGAGCAGCAACCGGCTGCTGAAGTCGATCCCGCGTAACCCGGTGAATTACCCGGTTACCAGCCGCTACTACGAGCTCCTGCTTTCGGAGCAGCTCGGCTTCGATCTCGAGGCGAAGTTCACCTCACCGCCGACGCTTTTCGGCATCGAGTTCCCCGACAACCAGACGGAGGAGTCCTGGAGCTCCTACGACCACCCCCAGGTCCTCATCTTCAAGAAGACGGCACAGTACAGCCACGCGAAAGCCGAGCAGCTCCTCGGTGAGGTGCCGGTTGCGAGTTTCGGCCTCAGCCCGGCGCAGGCGGACAAGAACGGCCTGCTCCTGCGCCCCGCCGACCTCGAGACGCAGCAGAAGGGCGGTACATGGGCCGACGTCTTCAGCAGCAGTGGCATCGCTCACACGAACCCCACGCTGGTCTGGCTGCTGGCAGTGCAGGTGATGGCGCTGGCGGCCACCCCGCTCTCATTGATGCTCTTCAAGCGCCTGCCGGACCGCGGCTACCTGCTGGCGAAGCCGCTGGGATTGCTGCTGGTCGGCTACCCCGTCTGGCTGGTCGTCAGTCTCAAGCTCGTGCACTTCGAGCAGTCGACATTGCTGGTGATGCTGGCGTTACTGCTCTTCGCCGGCGCCGCCGTCCTCGTCCGCAACGCGCGCGATGTCGGGGGCTTCGTCCGCGAGAACTGGCGCCTCATCCTCTTCTGTGAAGTCGTGTTCCTCGGCGCCTTCTTCTTTGCGCGGGAAGTCCGCATGCTCAACCCGGACCTCTGGCACCCGGCCCGCGGCGGCGAGAAACCCATGGACCTCGCCTACTTCACCGCGGTCACGCGCAGCACGACATTGCCGCCCTACGACCCATGGTTCGCCGGCGGATACATCAACTACTACTACCTCGGTCAGTTCTTCAGCGCCGTGATGACCAAGCTCACGACGGTGCCGCCTGAGATTGCCTACAACCTCGCTGTCCCCACCTATTTCGCCTTTACGGTCGCCGGCTCGTTCTCGGTCGCCTACAACCTCGCGGCGGTCGGCCGCCGGTTGATGCGCCGCGGGCCCGGCTTCCGCCGGCTGCCGTCATGGAGCCTCTATGCTGCCGGTCTGCTCGGTGCGTTCCTCGTGGCGCTGGCGGGCAATCTCGATGGCTTCGGCCAGCTTTCGGACCGTTTCTCGCTCGTCAGCAGCTACCACCTGACGACCGGCATCCCGATCTTCGACGGCGTCGTCAACTCTGCAGGCGGACTCTGGCAGGTGCTCTTCCACGGCGCCGCGCTGCAGCCCTTCGACTTCTGGCGCCCGAGCCGGATGATGCCGCCGCAGATCAGCATCACCGAGTTCCCGGAGTTCAGCTTCCTCTTCGCTGACCTCCACGCTCACATGATCGCGATCCCTTTCGAGGTGCTGGCGATCGCCGTGGCGGCCGCGCTGGCCCTCGGTCCGCGCGGCGAGCGCAGCTCATACCGGGAATGGGGCCTCGTCGCTCTGATGGCTCTGGTCGTCGGCAGCCTGCGCTGGATTAACTCCTGGGACTACCCGCCCTTCCTGCTCATCGGCCTCGGCAGCTTCCTGATCGGTGAGCGCCGGGTCGAGGGTGGCACTCTCGCTGCTACAGTGCGGCTGGCGGGCAAGGCGCTGCTGCTCGTCGCGCTGAGCTACCTGCTCTACAAGCCGTTCTCGGACAACTACATCACGCCGGTCGCCGGACTGGAGGCGACGCCGGATATCACGCCGCCGCACCAGTACGCGGCGCATTTCGGCGTCTTCCTCTTCCTGATCGGCTGCTGGCTCTTCTACCTCCTGCTCCGGACCTGGAAGTCGTCCCCCCTGGCGATCCTGCCGAAGATGTTCGACAACGGCCCCGAGGGCGTCGACGCGCAGGAGCGCTTCATCAAGAAGCAGGTCTGGCTCGCCTTCGCCCTCGGCATCGGCGGCGCGACCGTAATCCTCGCGCTCGGGCTCTTTGCGCAGGGCAAGGAGCTCATCGCGCTGGTTCTGCCGGTGCTGGTGCTGGTCGCAGCGCTTGCCGTGCGCGAGTTTCGCCACCAGCGCGCCGACAGCGGCCTGAAGCTCTTCCTGCTGATGCTCGTCGGTCTCGGCCTCGGCCTGAGCGCCGGCGTCGACCTCGTCGTGATCAAGGGCGACATCGAGCGCATGAACACGGTGTTCAAGTTCTACCTCCACATCTGGGTGGTCTACGCAATCGTGTCGTCGTTCGCCGCCTGGTACCTGCTGTTCGTCGCCTGGCGTCCGCGCAAGGTCACGTCAGCGAAGGGATACCTTGTGCCCGCGCTCGGCAAGATGGTGCTGGCCATCCTGCTCTTCGGCGCCCTTCTCTACCCGCTGCTCGCCACACCCGCCCGCGTCGATGACCGCTTCAACGCCCTGCCGCGCACGCTCGACGGCGAGGCGTACATGGCGAAAGCGGTCTACAACGATGAGCACGGACCGATCGACCTCTCGAAGGACCTCGAGGGCATCAGGTGGATGCGGCAGAACGTCGAGGGCACGCCGACAATCGTCGAGGGCCGCGCCGATCTCTACCGCTGGGGCAGCCGCTTCTCGATTTACACCGGCCTGCCCGCGGTGGTTGGCTGGGATTGGCACCAGCGCCAGCAGCGCGGCGAGCTCGGCTTCCTCGTCGACCAGCGCAACCAGGCCGTCGATAACTTCTACCGCGGCACCAGCGTGACCGAGGCGCTCGCGTTCCTGAAGCAGTACCAGGTGAAGTACGTGATCGTCGGGCAGGTCGAGAAGCTCTACTACCCGGAGGCCGGGCTGCTGAAGTTCGAGAGTGGGCTCAACGGCCGCCTGACAAAGGTCTTCTCGAACTCCCAGCTCAGCATTTACGAGGTCAAGAGCACGAGCGCTTTCGCCGATTCTCCGGTCTCCCCGATCGAGACAGGGGTTGGGGCTGAGGGGGCTCTGGTCTTGCCTTGATCTCTAAAGGGCCATTTGTTAAGGTCAAGTTCGCTCTCTAGGACAATTCATGACCGAAGACGTATTCAGCGAAGGGTTTGAGACCAGCAGGGTCAACGTCGGCCGTAGCGCCGTGCGGACAATCAACGCGGCCAGCGTGGTTGCGCAGCAGTCCGCCGTCCAGCGCCTCACCGCCGACGTCGTCGATGCCGATAACTCGGCGTTCGGCAACGTCCGCGCATCTACCGTCGACCTCGATGAGAGCGCCGCCGGCTTTATCGCCGCCGACTACGTAAAGGTTGAGAACAGCAGAGTCTTTGTCCTGCTGGCGCCGCGGGTAAGCGGCAACGTCAAAGCCGTGCTCACCCTGCCCGCCGCTTTTGCGCTGGGCGCCGGCTACTACTTCGCTCGCCGTCTGATGATGGGCCTTTCTCGGCGCTCAGACAGCTAAGACCCATTTCGGAGGGAAGATTTCATGGCCCGTAAGGAGCTCACAGTCGAGCCGCGCCAGGTCACTGGCAAAAAGGTCGCAACCCTGCGCCGGGCGGGTGTCCTGCCGGCCAACGTCTTTGGCAAGGGCCTCGAGTCGGTCGCTCTGCAGATCGACCTCGAGCAGCTGCAGACTACGCTGAAGACGATGACCGCGAACGAGGTCCTCGACCTCAAAATCGCCGGTGAGCGCGCCGCCCGTCCCGTCATCATCAGCAAGCTGCAGCGCCACCCGTACAACGGCACCTGGCTGCACGCCGACTTTTACCAGGTCTCCCTGCGCGAGAAGATGAAGGCCGATGTGCCGATCACCGTTATCGGCGAGTCCGAGGCGATTAAGACCTACAACGGCGTGCTGATGATGGGCATCGAGACCGTCAGCGTCGAAGCGCTCCCGCTCGACCTGCCGACCCACTTCGAGATCGACATCTCGCACCTCGCCCACCTCGAAGACACGCTGCACGTCAGCGACATCCCGGTCGAGAGCAACGTGACGATCCTGACCGACCCCGAAGTAGTCGTCCTCAAGATCGCCAGCCCGCGTGTCAGCACCGAAGAGGGCGAAGAGGCCCCGGCTGCTGTCGAAGCGCCGGTCGCCGAGGCCGAGGGCGAAGAGACGTCTGCCGAAGCCGAGCCCGAGGCGGAAGCTTCCGCCGACTAGCCCAGCGTTGTTCCCGCCAGCTTCTGCTGGCCGCGAAAGAATTCAGAGCCGGACGTCCTGCGACGTCCGGCTTTCTGTATCTGCAACAACGCCAGGCGACCGGAGCCGGTCTGCACCACCATGCCCTGCTCCGAAGTCTCTGCTTCGTCCGGCAACGCTTCGAGACCGAGGACGGTGCCCGGCGCCGAACCGCTGTCGCCGTCGAGCGGCCACGCTTCGAAGATGCGCAGGTCCTCGCCGCCAATCGTCGTGAACGCCACGGGCCAGGGGTTGTAGCCGCGCACCCGACGCCACAGCTCGATCGCCGGTAGAGACCAGTCGAGACGGGCGTCTTCCCGCTTCAGCTGCGGTGCATAAGTGACGAGCGCCTCGTCCTGCGCCTCAGGCTGCAACCGCCGCTCTGCCCACGGCGTGATCGTCTCGGCTAGCAGGTTCGCGCCGGCGTGGCTGAGGCGCTCTTCGAGGCTGCCCGTCGTGTCATGGGGCAGAATCGGCTCTTCATACTTCGAGATCATCGCGCCGGCATCGAGCGCGCGGACGACCTCCATGATCGTCACGCCGCTCTTTTCGTCTCCGGCGAGGATCGACGCCGCGATCGGCGAGGCGCCCCGCCAGCGAGGCAGCAGCGACGCGTGCACGTTGATCGAGCCCCGCGTTGGCAGGTCGAGCAGCGCCTTGCGCAGGATCTGCCCGTACGCCGCGACGACGAGGACGTCCGGCGCCAGCGGCCGCAGCACCTCGAGCGATTCCTCGCTGCTGACCTTTTCGGGTTGCAGCACGGTCAGCCCGTGCGCCAGCGCTGCTTCTTTGACCGGCGGCGGAGTCAGCGCATGCCCCCGTCCCGAAGGTCGGTCCGGCTGCGTGACAACGGCGACGACCTCATGCTCGGTGCCAAGAAGGGCTTCAAGAGACGGGACGGCGAAGGCGGGAGAGCCGAGGAAGATGATGCGCATGCTCTGATTCTACGTGTGCCTGTGCGCTTATCGCCTTACATGCCGCGAAGCAGCAATCATGGGGCCCCGTCGCCCTTTGGGAGAGGGCGGGCACTTCAACCCAGAATTCCCACCGAAAAACATAACAACTGTTATGCAGAAGTGGTATACTAGTGGTGGAAGGGCAGGAGGCCCTCCAGGAAAAGAGAAGAAAGGCAGGGCAGTTGGAAAGTAACAGTGCACGCCGAAAAGGCGCCCGACATTCCGGCTCCAGGCCATCGAACCGCAACACGACGGGGACCTCGTTCCGCTAGCAGACGGACGGTCCGGGCAGCGATGGTGACGCTGAAGGGGCGGGGGTCATTGGCTGAGGCGGAGTCGGTCAAGCAGTTGGAAGCGTAGCTGGCAAGTGATTCGGAGGCGCTCCGGGGATTTCGACCCGGGGCGCCTTCTTTTTGTGTGTGCTGCTCCCTCGTCGCCGAAGCTGAGTGGCTACTGATGCGTCGCGTCGAATAAAATCTCCTGTAGCCCCGCATCGCGTTTAGACCACACTGAGAGGCCCAGATGAATCTTGTTGTCCGCCAGGGCGACATCGCTGCAACCAGTGCTGACGCCGTCGTCGTCAACCTCTTCGAAGGCGTGACCGCGCCCGATGGTGCTACCGGCGCCGTCGACAAGGCCCTGGACGGGGCAATCACCTCACTCATCGCCTCCGGGGATATCCGCGGCAAGTCCGGTGAGTTCACGCTGATCCACACATTCGGCAAGCTGCCGTCGCCGCGCGTGGTCGTGGCCGGGCTCGGCAAGAGCAGCGACTTCACGGCCGCCAAGGTACGCGACCTTTCCGGCGAGCTTGCCCGCTTCTTGCGACGCAACCGCATCGGCAGCGCGGCGACGATCACCCACGGCGCCGGTATCGGCGGGCTCAACGCGAAGGACTGCGCAGAAGCGATCGCCGAGGGCACGCTGCTCGGCCTCTACACCTTCAACCGCCACAAGACGAAGGACGACGAGAAGGAGCTCACCGGCTTCGAAATCGTCGAGTTCGATGCTGCGAAGATCGCCGACCTCGAGGCCGGCGTGAAGCGCGGCACGATCATCGCCGAAGCGGTGAACTTCTGCCGCGACCTCGCGAACGAGCCCTCGAACTACCTGACGCCCACCGACATGGCGGACCAGGCGCAGGCAATCGCCGAGAAGAGCGGCCTGGAGTGCGAGATCTACGGCCCGGGCTGGATGAAAGAGAAGGGCATGGGCGGTCTCCTGGGTGTCGCCCAGGGCAGCGCCGAGGAGCCCCGCTTCATCGTCCTGCGCTATAACGGCGCCGGCGACGAGAAGCCGATCGCCTTCGTTGGCAAGGGCATCACCTTTGACACCGGCGGTATCTCGATCAAGCCGGCGCAGGACATGGGCGACATGAAGGGCGACATGGCCGGCGGCGCGTCCGTCATCGCCGCGCTCGCCGCGATCGGCCAGCTCAAGCCGCGCATCAACGTGATTGGCGTCGTCCCCGCGACGGAGAACATGCCCAGCGGCACGGCAGTGAAGCCCGGCGACGTCCTCAAGACGATGCTCGGCAAGACGATCGAAGTCGTGAACACCGACGCCGAAGGGCGCCTCGTCCTCGCCGACGGCATCGCCTACGCGCGAGAGCAGGGTGCCACCGCCCTCGTCGACGTCGCGACCCTCACCGGCGCCGTCACGGTCGCGCTCGGCAACGTCGCGATGGGCGCGATGACCAACGACAAGGGCCTCCTCGACCGCGTCCGCGAAGCCGCTGACACTGCGGGCGAAAAGGTCTGGGAACTGCCGATGTTCGACGAGTACAAGGACCTGATCAAGAGCGACGTGGCCGACATGAAGAACAGCGGCGGCCGCCCGGCAGGGTCGATCACGGCAGCGATGCTCCTGCTCGAGTTCGCCGAGGAGACACCCTGGGTCCACCTCGACATCGCCGGCGTCGACGCCTACAACCGCGACAAGGGCGTCATCGTGAAGGGCGCGAGCGGTATACCGGTACGTACGCTGGTCAACCTGGCGCTGCAGTACGCGGACGCCCCGCTGCACTAGGAGCACCCGACGGCGCGCGAAGAGACGGTACAAAGAAGCAGCGGCGGGAGAACTGTATCCCGCCGCTTCGCGTTTCTGGCGGCGCATCCGGCCTACCGCACCGCAGGCGAGCTGCTCCTCGTCGCGCTGGCGTTTCTCCTCTACTTCGTCGTCCGCGCCAACGTCATCGACAACGACGCCCTGGCCCTGCGCAACGCCCACCACGTGATCGACGCCGAGAAGAGTCTCGGCATCTTCCACGAGTACGCCTGGCAGCAGGCCTTCATCGAGAACCGGCTCGCGGTGAAGTTCTTCAACTTCGTCTACTTCTGGCTCGACTTCCCCCTGATCGCGGCACTGGGCCTGCTGATGTACTGGAAGCGGCGGCGCCAGTACACCTTCACGCGCGACGCGATCCTCGCTTCCGGCGCCTTCGCGCTTGTCTGCTACTACCTTCTGCCCGTCGCACCGCCGCGTCTCGTGCCCGAGCTCGGGATCATCGACTCGCTGCAGGCCTTCAACAACCTCAGCTACCAGGCGCAGTCGACCTCGTTCTTTGTGAATCCCTACGCCGCGATGCCCAGCCTCCACGTTGGCTGGGCGGTGCTGATCGCGATCGGTGTTGCCTGGGCGTACGGCGGCACCTGGCGCCCGGTCTTGCTGCTCTGCCTGCTGCACCCCTTGACGCAGTGGACCTCGACCGTCGTCACGGGCAACCACTTCTTCCTCGACGGCGCCGGCGGTCTCGTCGCGGCCGCCTTCGGGCTGGCGGTGGCGTACGCGATGCAGCGCTGGGGCTACCCGCGCCTGCAGCGGTTGTTATAGCGAGGCGGGCTAGTGAGGGGAAACCCCTATTCCTAGCTATCTTATGATCACTTGGTGGAAGAACCATTCGTCTTTGAACAGGCATACCTCGTAGCTAGAGGAGTTCGGGCGCTAGCCATTGTCGGCCACTGCCCAGACCTGCCCTTGGACAGAGCAAGGGCCCTCGTGATGCTCAACTCCTCTGTTCAGGAAGGCGCAGTACCATTCGTTTCATCCCGGCCCGATGGCGTTGCTGACTTTGGGTTCAGTGCCAGCGATTGGGCGATAGAGCTGTGGTCATGGGCACAAACCGATGCGGTGCCGGAAAAACACCGACACCGCATCAATGGGTTACTCCTCGGCTATTCAGTTGACGCGATCCGCAAGTTCGAAGAGCAAAACTGCGGGCGACTAGGCTCCAAACGTGAGGACGCTAAGCGTAGCGATACAAGGTCCAGTTAACGGCCCGGCGACACGCGCCGCACGGAGGAAACGTGTTTCCTCGGGCAAGCGGAATTGAGGTTCGGTCAGGGCAATCGGATCGGTAGTCGCCTGACACCTGACAAACCTGACCAGTTCTTCCCGTTGTGGCCATAGAAATCTCCAGTCGCGCAAAAAAGCGCGAATTCAAGCAGTCTTCTTGATGGTGGGATGCCCTGCTTCGGGGCTATGATGGTCTGGTCAAAGTCGTTTTCCCCTCTGTGGCGCTGGTGGTCTGGACCTCGAAATCAAGTCCGCCAGCGCCCTTTTTATGTATCGAGCCTCTGCCCTCGCAGGGCACCCATTTGCGCAGACGTGACGTCTGTGAAACGGCTAGCTAACTGGCCATGCTCAGCGCCACTAGTTGGGCGAGCCTTGGCTCACTGTTTTCCGCTCCATGCTGCTCAATACAGCGAAGTGCGATCTCTAACAGATTTTCGACAGTCTTTGCGCGGTCTTCCTCTTGGAAGGCGGCAACGAGGTCGATCTGCCTAATAAGAGCCTTGGGCAGACGCACGTGAATCATTGTCTTTGCATCATCCATGAGGCCACCTTCTCATAAACTGCTTATCCAGATTAGCCGATCTGGATCCCTAGCTTCAGACTAAGACCAGAGATTTTCCTTGTCAATTGGATCACCAAAGATCCGCAAGATCTTGGGGATCCGAGGGATCTCCTGCTCGGAGACACGGCGATAGGTTACGAAATCAAAGGAACGCCGAGGCGGAGGCCTCGGCGTCGATAGAAGTCGTCGGCCTCTGCCGCCTAGTGCTCGTCCGGTAGGGGGATCGGCGGCTCTTCCTTCGACAGCACCCGCAGCGCGTCGACGACGGCGTCGGCGTCTGACTCCTGGTTGTACGCCGCCATGCTGAAGCGGACGGCAGCCGGGTAGCGGACGGCACGGCCGGCGATCCGCCAGCGGTCCCACAGCTCGTTAACTACCTGGCTCGGCTGCCAGCCCTCGAGCGAGACAGCGACGAGGCCGCAGGATTCCGGGCCGCCGTTCGGGCCGATGATCTTGCAGGCGCCGAGCTCGTTCAGGCCGTTGCGGAGGCGGTCGGCGAGGTCGTTGGCGTGCTTCTCGATCGCGTCCGTACCCTTGTCGCGAGCGCCGCCCGGGCCCTGCAAGTCCATCATCAGCTCGATCGCCTTCGTGAAGCCGGCGACAAGGGCCGGGCTCTGCGAGGCGAGGCGGAAGCGCTGCAGCATGTGCGGCGCACCGGCAGTCTCACCCGACTCGGCGCGCTCGTCGGCGATCTTGTGGGTCTGCCAGGGCGGGTTGATCATCCGGATCTTGTCCGGGTCCGCCCAGAACGCGCCGGTGGCCTGGGGACCGCACAGCCACTTCTGGCCGGAGATCGCGTAGAAGTCGGCGCCAAGCTTGCGGACGTTGATGTCGATGTGGCCGCCGGTCTGCGCGCC
>JBFWZE010000057.1:12674-18467 GCA_050185685.1 Dehalococcoidia bacterium | reverse complement strand
TGGCCGCTGCTGCGCTCCAGCGCTGACCACTCAGGCTGTGAACGCTGGTGATTACGTGCTGAAGGGGTGTGAATTCAGCTGTGGTGTTTGGCGGCGATCAGGGGAACGACGCGGTCGAGGATGCGCTGAGCCACCTCGTACTTCGTCATCAGCGGCAGCTCTTCGATGCCGCCCTGCGCGTCGAGGATCGTGACGCGGTTCGTATCCACCGCGAAGCCGGCGTCCGAGGCGGAGACGTCGTTGGCACAGATCAGGTCGAGCGGACCGTGAGAGTCGGTCTTGCGTCGGGCGTTCTCGATCAAGTTGCTGGTCTCTGCCGCGAAGGCGACCTTGACGAGGCGGTTCGAGACCTCATGCAGGAAGTCGTCGTTCTTCACGAGCTCGAGGCTCATGCCGCCTTCGCCCTTCTTGATCTTGTCGCCCGCGATCGTCGCCGGGCGGAAGTCGGACACCGCGGCCGCCATGACAAGCGCATCCGCGCTCTTGGTGGCGCTGAGGACGGCCTCGCGCATCTCCGCGACGCTGTCGACTGCCACGATCGTCGCGCCATGAGGAGCCGGCAGCGCCGTCGTCGTTGTCACCAGCGTCACCGTTGCACCGCGGTCGGCGGCGGCTTCTGCCAGCGCATAGCCCATCTTGCCGCTCGAGCGGTTGCTGATGAATCGCACCGGGTCGATCGGCTCGCGCGTACCGCCGGCGCTGACCACGATGTGCCGTCCGGCGAGGTCGCCGCTCCTCGCGAGCTGCTGCTTCACCGCCGCCAGGATCTCGAGCGGTTCCGCCAGGCGCCCGTGCCCGGTGAGGCCGCTGGCAAGCCGGCCGCTGGCAGGCCCGACAAAGCTGACGCCGCGGCGCTTCAGCGTCTCAACGTTCTCCCGTGTCGCCGCGGCCTCCCACATCTGCGAGTCCATCGCCGGCGCCACGAGCACGGGCGCCTTCGAGGCCAGGCACGTGAGCGACAGGAAGTCATCGGCAAGGCCGTGCGCGAGGCGGGCCAGCGTGCTCGCCGAGGCCGGAGCGATGACGATCAGGTCCGCGCGGCGGGCGATGGCAACGTGCTCTTCTGGGAGGTCGGTTTCCGGCCGGTACATGCTGGTGAAAACCGGCCGTCCCGTGAGCGATCGGAAGGTCAGCGGCGCGATGAACTCCTGCGCCGCGTCGGTGAGGATGACATCGACCTTTGCGCCACCCTGCACCAGCTTGCTCGCGAGGTCGGCGGCCTTGTACGCGGCGATACTGCCGCAGACGCCGAGCACGATCTGCTTGCCCTGCAGCAGGTTCGCCTGGCTTTGCCAACCGCTCACGCAGGGACCTCGTTCATCTCGAAAATCAGACGCAGCCCGTCCAGCGTGAGGTTCGGGTCGACGTAGTCGAACGAGCGCGTCAGCTGGCTCATGAGGCCTGCCCAGCCACCGGTGGCGACCACCCAGGCGTCATCCCCGATCTCCGACTTGAACAGCCGTATCATCTCCTCGATCAGGCCTTTGTAGCCGAAGAGAATTCCCGACTGCATCGCCGCCGTCGTGTTGCTGCCGACCGCGTGCTTCGGCGGCCGCAGATCGATACGGCGGAGCAGCGCTGCCTTCTGCGCGAGCGCGTCCGTAGCGATGCCGATCCCCGGGGCAATCGCGCCGCCGAGGTAGTCACCGTCACGCGAAATTGCGTCGAAAACGATGGCAGTGCCGACGTCGACGACGATGAGCGGCGGGCTGTGCAGCCGCAGCGCCGCGACCGCGTCGACGATGCGGTCGGCTCCCACTTCGCGCGGGTCTTCATAGAGGATCCGGAGGCCGGTCCGCACGCCGGCGCCAATACGCAGCGGGATCACGTCGAAGTGACGACGGAAGACGTCTTCGAAGACGGACGAGAGCGACGGCACCACGCTGGCGTAGACCGCAGCGTCGATATCGCCCTTCGAAAGGCCGCTCATCTGCAGCAGACTGGTGATTTGCGCGGCGTATTCATCGGCCAATCTGGCGGAGTCGGTAGCGACTCGCCAGGTGCCTTTTAGTTCGCTGTCCAGGTAAACGCCGAGGGTGACATTCGTGTTCCCAATGTCGATCGCTAAAAGCATATGACCCAATTATAGACTCACCATATCGGCATCTACGGACGCCGGAACCCTATTACGCGAGCATCGCAGCAAGTGCCAAAAAAGCGCCCGCAGTGATCATAAAACCCTTGACCTGCTTGGCGACCCCCATGCTACTTTTCCGAAGTCCTGACCCGCTGTTTGAGGACGGGGACAAACGGCAGGGCTACCACTTCTTACCACCTCCTGGTGCTTGTTTTTTGGCTAGGCAGTGCCTATCCGGAGGGTTCGTTTTGTCTCTTTCCTCGATACATGAGTCCGCGCCTCAGATATGGGAGGCTACCCTCGGACACCTCCTGCTGCGGGTTACCCGACCGAACTATGACACCTGGCTGCGCAACACTGCAGGCCTGCGCTTCGAGGAAACTACGCTCGTGGTGGTGGCCCCGAACGAGCTTGCCTGCGACTGGCTTTCGACCCGGATGCGCTCGGTTATCGCCCAGGCACTGACTGCTGTCGCGGGCCCCGGCCTCAAGGTTCGCTTCGAGGTCCCGGCGGAGACCGCCCCTGCCTGCTTCGAGCCGGCCGACCTCCAGCCTTCCCTCCTGCCAAGGTTATCGACACCACTCAACCCGCGCTTCAGCTTCCAGAGCTTCCTGCCGGGCGAGTTCAACCGTCTCGCCTACAACGCCGCGATCGACGTTGCTGGCGGCACGATGTCGCCCTACTCGCCGCTCTACATCACTGGGCCCTCCGGCAGCGGCAAGACCCACCTGCTCCACGCGATTGCCCGGGAAGCAACGACGTCGCGGATCCAGGTCATGCTGGCGACGGCGGACCAGTTCCTCACCGAATTCACAACCGCCGTGCGCAACCGCACCGGCCCGGCCTTCCGCGCCCGCTACCGCGAGACGTCGATGCTCCTGCTCGACGACGTACACCAGCTGCTGGGCAAGAAGGCAACACTGAACGAGTTCTATCAGACCGTCGCCGCCCTCCACGACCAGGGCAGCATGGTGGCGGTCGCCGGTGACCCGACCGCGATGAACGGTGAAGTCGAGCGCTTCCAGAGTCAGCTACGCTGGGGCCTCGTCGCGCACATCGATGCCCCATCGATGGACGACCGCATCCGCTTCATCCAGGCGAAGACGGTAAGCCAGGGCGTCACCCTGCCCGAAGAGGTCCAGCACTACCTGGCGTTGCGCGTTCGTGGCAACATCCGCGAGCTCGAGGGCGCGATTAACCGCGTCACCGCTCTCGCGCGTATCTCCGCCGAGCCCCTGACGATCGACTTCGCAGCGAAAGCGCTTCAGCCGATCAACCAGATCTCCGGTGGCGAAGAGCCGCGTCTCCTTGAGCCGGCAGCGCTCATCCAGGCGGTCTGTGAGCACCTGGACATCAGCATCGCCGAGATCAAAAGCTCGCGCCGCAAGCGTGAATTGACCTACGGCAGGCACATCGCGATGTACCTGATGCGCCACGATGCGCAGATGACGTTTGCGGCAATCGCCCGCGTCCTCGGCAAGAAGGACCACTCCACGGTGGTCCACGCCTGCAACCAGCTCGAGCGCGACCTCTGCCAATCACCAGAGCTGCGCGCTGACCTCGACGCGATTCGCTCCACATTTCACACCAGTCACACAGCCGCCTGAATTCATATCACCGGCATTCACGCCCATTACTGATTACTAACGGTCAGTGATGGGCGTTCGACTTATACTCGATCTCAATGATCGATCTCGTACACATCCATGTGATCTCAGGAAGCGGTGGAAACGGCGCCCATAGCTTTCGTCGTGAGAAGTTCGTGCCGCGCGGCGGTCCGGACGGCGGCGATGGCGGCCGGGGCGGCGACGTCATCTTCGAAGCCGACGAAAACATGACGACGCTGGCCCACTTCCGCCATGCCCGTACCTACAAGTCGGAGCCCGGTGTCTCCGGGTCGAATGGCCACAAGCACGGCCGCAACGGCAATGACCTCATCCTCAAAGCACCTGTAGGAACGGTGATTGCGGTGGGTGGGTCCGACCAGACCTGGGACCTCGACGAGCCCGGGAAACGCATCGTTATCGCGAAGGGCGGTAAGGGAGGCCGCGGCAACGCCCGCTTTGCCAACTCGATCCGCCAGGCCCCCAGCTTCGCCGAGAAGGGTCTGCCGGGTGAGGCATACGATCTCACACTGGAGCTCAAGCTGCTGGCGGATGTCGGCCTCGTAGGACTGCCAAACGCGGGCAAGTCGACCCTTCTGCGGGCAGTGTCGAAAGCAATGCCCGACGTGGGCGACTTCCCGTTCACGACGCTCGAGCCGGTGCTCGGCGTCGTCGACATGGGCATGGAGTCCTTCGTCATGGCCGACCTGCCCGGCCTCATCGAGGGCGCTCACGCCGGCGTGGGTCTCGGCCACCAGTTCCTGCGCCACGTCGAGCGCACGAAGGTCCTCGTGCACCTCATCGATGCCTCAGCCGAAGACCCGCTCAAGGACTACCAGACGATCCGACGCGAGCTCGAGCTGTACGCCGAGACCCTTGCTGAGCGTCCGGAAATCGTCGTTCTCAACAAGATCGACCTGCCCGACGCCCGGGAAAACGTTGAGAGCCTCAAGGCGGCGCTCCCAGACCGCGAGGTACTTGCCGTCTCAGGTGCGACGACGGAAGGCACTCAGCAGCTTCTCCAGGCCCTCCAGCGTCTTCTGCATCAGGTAGACGAGGAACGACGTGAAGAGAAGGCGTCGCGGCCGGTCGTGCTGCCGGTGATCCGTCCGGAAGGCCGCGATCGCATGGAAGTCGTCCTGGAGGACGATGTCTTCGTCGTTCACAGCAAGCAGGCCGAAGAGCAGGCGCAGAAGCTCGGGGACGGCGGCTATGACGCCCTCGACGAGCTGCAGCAGCGACTCCGTCGTATGGGCCTCGAGCGGGCCATGCGGCGGGCAGGCGCCCGTCCTGGCGACATCGTCAAAGTGGGCAATGTCGAGCTCGAGTGGCACGGCTAGGGCCACGATGAAGCTCGGGGTCATGGGTGGGACTTTCGACCCGATTCACATCGGCCACCTCATCCTTGCCGAGACGGCGCGTCAGCAGTTGCAGCTCGACAAGGTGCGGTTCGTCGTGGCTGGCGATCCCTGGCGCAAGGCGGGCCGGGACATCTCGCCGGCTCAGCAGCGTCTTGCGATGACCTGGATGGCAACGCAGGGCAATGATGCCTTCGAGGTGGACGACTGCGAGATTCGACGCGAGGGTCCTACGTACACCTCAGTGACGCTGCAGGAGATCAGGGCGGCGCTGGGGCCTCACGACGAGATCTACTTCCTCGCCGGCGAGGACTCTCTCGCCGAGCTGCCTCACTGGCACGACCCGGCGTCGATCTGGGAGCAGGCTTTGATCGTCGTCGCCCCGCGTGAGGGCTTTGAGGCCTCCGACACGATCGTTCCCGCGGACCGGCTGGTACGCCTCGACATGCCGTACATCGGCATCAGCTCAACCCGGCTGCGGGCAATGGCGCAAAGCGGTCTCAGCCTGCGCTACCAGGTGCCGGAGGCGGTAGAGGCGTACATCGCGAAGCAGGGCCTCTACCGCGCCTGAGAAGCCCTTCGGCGGTCGAAGCGCGCTGCGCCTCAGGTCAGCAGCGTCATTCCATTTCGAACGTGACGCGGATGCGAGATCTGTTGTCGGCGCTGAGCCCGGCGATGCGGCCGAGTTCGGCGATCTGGCTGCTCAGTGCCGGGTAGTCGGTGCGGATCGCCACCAGGCGGGTGTCATCGCCGC
>JBFWZE010000057.1:1855-12574 GCA_050185685.1 Dehalococcoidia bacterium | reverse complement strand
TTCTCGATCAAGTCGTCGCGCTCCTTGTCGGAGTAGACGTAGCGCGACTGCCGGCCGATCGACATTTTGTACAGCGGCGGCTGGGCAATGAACATGTGACCGTTGGTGATCACGTCCTTCATGTGCCGGAAGAAGAAGGTCAGAAGCAGCGTCCGGATGTGGGCGCCGTCGACGTCTGCGTCGGTCATGATGATGATCCGGTGGTAGCGCAGCTTCGCGAGGTCCATGTCGTCGTCGATGCCGGCACCGAGCGCCTTGATCATCGCGGCGATTTCAGCGTGACCGAAGATGCGGTCGAGTCGCGCACGCTCGACGTTGAGGATCTTGCCCTGGAGCGGCAGGATCGCCTGGAAGCGTCGGTCGCGGCCACCCTTGGCGGAGCCGCCTGCCGACTGGCCCTCGACGATGAATAGCTCGCAATTCTCGGGGTCGCGGTCGGAGCAGTCTGCCAGCTTGCCTGGCAGCAGGGTGCCGTCCAGCAGGCCCTTGCGAATAACGAGGTCGCGTGCTTTGCGCGCGGCCTCGCGGGCGCGGGCGGCGGTAAGGCTCTTCTCAATGATCCGGCGGGCGTCGGAGGGATGCTCCTCGAGGTACTGGCTGAGGCCTTCAGCCACGGCCGACTCGACGTAGCCCTTCATTTCGGGGTTGCCGAGTCGGGTCTTCGTCTGGCCTTCGAACTGGGGTTCAGGCAGCTTCACGCTAACGACGGCGACCATGCCCTCGCGGGTGTCCTCACCGGTGAGGTTGGCGTCGTCGTCCTTGAGGATCTTGTTCTTGCGGGCGTAGTCGTTGAGGACGCGCGTGATCGCCGTGCGGAAGCCGGTCATGTGGCTGCCGCCGTCGATCGTGTTGATCGCGTTGGCGAAGCTGTACGCGGCCTCGTTGAAGCCCGAGTTGTACTGAATGGCGACTTCGGTGGTCGTGCCGCCGATTTCCTTCTCGACGTAGATCGGACGGTTGAAGAGGACTTCGCGGTCCTTATTGAGGTGGCGTACGAAGCTCGAGATACCGCCCTCGAAATAGAACGTCATCTCCTTGTCCGTGCGCTCGTCCACGAACGAGAGCCAGATGCCCTTCGTCAGGTACGACGCCTCGCGGAAGCGCTGCAGGAGGATGGCCGGGTCGAACTCGATCTCACCGAAGATCTGCGTATCGGGCAGGAAGCAGGTCGTCGTGCCCGTGTCGGCGAGGTTGCCGACGTCGGGGCCGCGGTACTTCGACTCCTTGACGACCTTCAGCTCGGTAAGAGGCTTGCCGCGCTCGTACTCCTGGCGGTAGATCTTGCCGCCGCGGCGGACTTCGACCCAGACGCTCTCCGAGAGCGCGTTGACGACAGACGCACCGACGCCGTGGAGACCGCCGGAGACCTTGTATACCTGACCGCCGAACTTACCGCCGGCGTGGAGGACGGTCATGACCGTCTCGACTGCCGACTTGCCGGTGCGTGGGTGGATGTCGGTCGGGATGCCCCAGCCGTTGTCGCGGACGGTGACGTAGGAGTCCTTCGAGACGTGGATCCAGATGCGGTCGCAGTGGCCCGCCATCGCCTCGTCGATGCTGTTGTCGGCGATCTCGAAGACGAGGTGGTGCAGGCCGCGCTGGTCGGTACCGCCGATGTACATGCCCGGGCGGCGTCGGACCGCCTCCAGGCCTTCGAGGACCTGGATGTCAGCTGCGGTGTACTGGGGTTCGGCTTCTCGCTGTACTGCCATAACGCGTGCTGCTAGCCCCGCCTGCCTGCGGGGGAAACGCACTTAACCTCTTTCGGAATCAGGCTTTCGTGGTCTCAGAGAATGAGACGCGGGGCGGGCGCACAATGCCTGTGGCACCCTGTTATGTTAGCACATATATACCGAAATGGCGAGTTTTCAGATTCAAGCCGCGTATGCGACCGGTTCTCTTACCCGGTCAGATACTTCCGAAACCAGGCCAGCGTCATCGGCCACGCCTCCTTCGCCGTCGCCTCGTTGTAGGCCTGTCCGGTGTCGTTGAAAAAGGCGTGACCGGCGCCGTCCCAGACCTTGATCTCGAACTGTTTGTTCGCCGCCTGCAGCCTCGACGTCACATCGGGGATCTGGGCATTGACCCGCGTATCGGTGCCGCCGTACATGACGAGGAAGGCGGCATTGGAGTTGCCGAACTTTTCCATCGAGGCCGCGCTGACCGTGCCGTAGTACGGCACTGCCGCCTTGATGTCCTTGTTGTTGATCGCGAGCTCGAAGGCCTGGCCGCCGCCGAAGCAGAAGCCCGAAACGCCGATCGCGTTCGCCTTCACGAACGACTGCTGCTTGAGGTAGTCCACGCCCGACGTGAGGTCGGCGAGCAGGTCTTCTGGCGAGGCGCGGAGGGCAGTCATGTTCTTCGTCGTGTCGTCGCTTGTGCCTCCCACTCGAGAGACGAGGTCGACCGCCAGCGCGACAAAGCCTTCCTTCGCGTAGCGGCGTGCGACGTCCTTGAAGTGGTCGAGCAGACCGCGGTTCTCGTGAATGACCACAACGGCCGGATAGCTGCCGCTCGTTTTCGGGCGGGCGAGGTAGCCCTTCATCTCCGATGCGGGGCCCTGCCAGGTGATGTCGGCTGCCTCGAGGGCCGGGTCTGTCGCTGACGTTCCCGCCGGGGTGCCGGCTGCGCTCGTCGGCGCGGCTGCGGCGGTAGTCGCGGTCGCGACCGGGGCATCCTCGTCGCCGCTGTCGCCGCAGCCGAGGGCGAGCAAAACGCTGGCGGTAAGCGGCACGCTGCCGGTGATCATGAGGGCGCGACGCAGAAGGTCACGGCGGCCGAGGCGGTGGTCCTGGTATGCCTCGGCGTACTCTTCGATGACGTAGGCCTGATGGTGATACAGCTCTTTCATGGTATCTGGTACTACGTACGCGCCTGGCCGTTGGTTTCGACGCGTCATACCAACCGCGTTGTATCGGGTACCGTGCTAGAATTTTCCCGCTCGGAGCTACGGCCACGTACTTCGAGATAGGGGTGCGAAAACCTATGACAGGCAGAATCATTCTCGTCGGGGCGGGCGAAATGCTGGCAGCCATGAGCGGCCAGCACCGCCAGGCCCTCGCCCGGCTCCAGGGTCCGCCGCGGCCGGTGTTTCTCGACACGACCGCCGGCTATGAGACCAACGTCGACTCGATCTCGGCGAAAGCAGTCGAGTACTACCAGCATCATCTCCAGACAAAGCTTGAGGTCGCGCACTTCCGTCATAGTGAACGAGAGTCGCCTTCAGAAGTCGCCGCGTCGATCGAGAAGATCCGTCGTGCCAATCTGATCTTCGCCGGCCCGGGCAGTCCGACCTTCGCGATCAAGCACTGGCGCGGGTCCCCCATCTGGGAGGCGGTCTGCGCCCAGTTCGAAGCCGGCGCCGACCTCTTCTTTGCCAGCGCCGCCTCGATCACGATGGGCCGCTACGCCCTTCCCGTGTACGAGATCTACAAGGCCGGCGAAGACCCCCACTGGAAAGACGGCCTCGATATGCTCGGGCGCTTCGGGGTCAACGTGGCCGTGGTTCCCCACTACAACGACAACTCGGGCGGCGACAACTACGACACGCGCTTCTGCTACATGGGCGCCAGCCGCTTCGACCGTCTGCAGGCGTTGCTTCCCGCCGACACTGCGATCCTTGGTCTCGACGCCTACACGGCGCTCTGCTTCGACCCGGCGACAGGGCTTGCAACGGTGTCCGGCCAGGGCGGCATCACGCTGATCGGCGATGGCGCGCAGCGTCGCTTTGAGAGCGGCGACGCCCTGCCCTTCGACGCCTTCCACTCGACCTCCCGCGCCGTGGTCCAGACCTACAGTCCCGAGACAGCGATCAGCGGGTACGAGGGCGGTGACAACGAAGAGAGCGCTGCCGACTTCGTTGAGGGTCTCTCCTCAATCAGCCGCGAAGACAAGATCGAGCTCCTCGGCCGGATCAAGCGCCTCGCCGATATGAAGAGCGACGATGACGGCGCCGACGCCGGTCCGATTGTCGATCTCGTGCTCGAGTTGCGAGAGGCGTTGCGGCAGGCGAAGCGCTATGACCTCGCCGACAAAGCGCGCAATGTCCTCTCCGAACAGGGCTACGAGATCGCCGACTCCCCCCAGGGATCGACATGGTCGCGCCCGTAAATCCTGCAGTCCGGCGCATCCCCGTCCGCGGCATTGAGCTGGCGGTGCGGGAATGGCCCGGCGGCGGTACGCCCTTCCTCCTCGTCCACGGCCTCGCATCGAATGCGCGCACCTGGGACCACGTTGCCGAGTACCTGAACGAGCGCGGCCACCGCGTCGTCTCGGTCGACCAGCGCGGCCACGGCCTCAGCGACAAGCCGGACGAGGGCTACGGCTTCGACGAAGTCACCGCCGACCTCAACGAGCTGATTCAGCAGCTCGGTATGGACCGGCCGGTGCTCGCGGGCCAGAGCTGGGGCGGCAATGTCGTCCTCGACTACGGCTCTCGCTGGCCGGACACGGTCCGCGGCCTCGTGCTCGTCGATGGCGGCTTTATCGACCTCGCGAGCGACCCGGAGGCGACCTGGGAGCAGATCTCGATCGACCTGAAGCCCCCGCACCTGATCGGCACGCCGCGGGACAGGATGCTCGAGCGAATGCGCGGCTTCCACGCCGACTGGCCGGAAGAAACGCTGGAAATGGCGATGGCGAACTTCGAGACGATGGAAGACGGGACGATCCGTCCCTGGCTGACGCTCGACCGCCACATGCAGATCGTGCGCGCCCTCTGGGACCAGCGCCCGTCAGAGCTCTACCCGCTGGTGCCGGTGCCGACGATGGTTGCGGTGGCCGATGCCGGGATGAACCAGCGCCGCCATGAGCGCAAGGTGTCTGAAATCGCCGCGCTCGAAGCGAGCCTGCCGGTAAGCCGGGTGCGCTGGTTTCACGAGACCCATCACGATATCCACATGGAGCGCCCGGCTGACCTCGCGCAGTGGATGATCGATGGTCTCGAGGACGGCTTTTTCGCTTAGCCGGATGTCTCGCTGGTATGGGTACCCGCCCTTCAAGGGGCGGGCTACGCTTCCCTGAGTATTCAGTTCCGCGCGGTCAACGCCTTCGTCCCGAGGCCACAGCCTCCGCCATCGCCGTCTGAGCCTGGCGCTCGAGGCGTCGCCTGCGGCCGTTGATGATTGCGCTGCGGGCGGCGAGCCACAGGGCGGCCTGCAGCTCGGCGTGGTCGGTGTGGCCCCTGCGGCGGGAGGCCCCTTGAGGGAAGGCCGGCGGCGCTTCCTGAGCTGGTTCTGACTGGTGCTCGATGCTCAAGGGGCTCATCTCTCCTGCGTGCTCTGATGTGTCCTAGGTGCGGACGTAACGGCGGTTGTGCGCGCTGTAGGCGGGCCGCCGCTGCTGCGTCTCGCGCTCTTCCGGCTGAGACTTCGCGACGACCGCGCGCTTCTCGGCGGCCTTTGCCGGGGTCGTCGTCTTCTTGAGGAGGTCCTTCGGCAGCGCCGGCAGCTCGTCCTCAGCCTTCACGGGCTGCGGCAGCTTCGACGATGCCCGGGCCGGCTTCTCAACCACCGGGACCGTCTCCTCGACGATCTGCACGACGGCGGCCGGGGGCAGCTCGACCGGTTCTTCGACCGCAACGCTGAGCTCGACCTTGACGACCGGTGTCGTCGTCGTGGCAGGCTTGCGGCCCTGGCGGCGGCGAATCGGACGCGGCGCCCGTGCGAGGCGCAGGTCGGTGAGCTGTTCTCGCACCGCGATCATGTCGTTCATTAGGTCGACGAGTTCGGCATCCTCAGCGCTGACCCGCTTGCCGCGCCGGCGGCTGCTCGAGTTCTGGCCTACCCACTGGTTCAGGTTGAAGGGGTCGCGCTTGAAGCCCAGCGGCATGTTCTGAAAGGACACCTTCGGAGTGCCGTGAAGGCTGAGGTAGATCAGGCCGCCGCCGAGGGCCAGCAGAATCGGAATGAGTAGCAAATCCATGAGTTCACCTTTTCCTCCCGCCACCGAGAGCATGCCAGCGGCCGGCGAGGAACCCTATCAGGGCAAACCCTGAAAACGGCGTTGCAAATCCGAAGGGTCATCTTTGGCTGGAGGGGTGGTCCCTCTCGTTGCGAGCCATTGCGCCGCAGGCAAGGCGAAGCAACCTTGGCGGCCTCGTCCCCGCGGTCGCCTGGAGGTGATGACACCCATGCCTTCGGTGTGGGCGTCGAGGCCACGGCGATGACGTACCGTTCCCGGCCGCAACGAGAGCCCGCGACGCCGCTGCGCCTTGCTCGCGCATTCGTCCTGGGGCGCGGGGCTCACGTGCACGCGAAGCGTCCGTAACGAGCCTGTTACGTGGAAATAAGGGGTTTTCCCTATATTCCTCACCCCGCCGGCTCTGCGTTGATCATGTGACCCGCTCATCCCCGAGGCCCCGCCCATGGCAATCAGCGTTTCCCGGTACGGTGCTCCCCATAAGAGTCCGCGGCAGAAACGCGCGTCTCGCTGGATGCCCTCCATCGCGTCTCTCGCGCTGGCCGCCGTGATAGGCGCCGTCCTGCTGATGGAATCGCTATCGATCACCGCTCGACCGGCCACCTCTGTGAGCATCGCCGGCGTCGTAGCGGTGAACCCCTCACCGCTGCACTCGTCCGTGCTTGGTGAGCAGTCGACGAGCAGCAGCGGCAGCCTCGGTGCCCCTCTCCACGAGACGGAAACGGCGGGATTCCAGGGATACGCCTCGCCGGCACCGCCCCTCCTCGAGATGCGGGACGCGGCTCCGCCGGCCGTCGAAGAAGTACCACCCGCGCCCGTCGCCTCGTCGGTTGCGCCGGAGGTTCAGGCACCGAAGGGCATCCTCGGCTGCGAGGACCACGGCCCGCTCTACTGCGTCTACGAGGTCAAGCCGGGCGAGACCCTGAGCACAATCGTGAAGACCGCGGGCATCGTCACGGCCACGGACGTGAGCGGCATCGACCTTCTCGTCGCCAGCAACCACGCCGCCATCGAAAGCGCCTCTGACGTGCTCATGGCGGGGGACAAGCTGCGGATCCCGCGCCAGCCCGGCGTCATCCACACTGTCATCGCCGCCGAGACGCTCAGCGACATTGCCCGGCGTTACGGCGTCAAGGTCGACGACATCACGGCTGTCCCCGGCAATGAGCTCAGCGACGGTGCGCTGATCAGTGCCGGCGCCGAGATCTTCGTCCCCAACCCGACGAAGGTAGGCCGCGCCTCGGCACCTGCGGGCACCACCGGCAGCGGCGGCGGCAGCGGCGCGCTCGCGTGGCCGGTGATCGGCGGTATCACAAGCTACTTCGGCCCGCAGCACCCCCTGGGCATCGACATCGCCCTGATGCCGGGCGACCCGGTAAATTCGGCCGGGGACGGCGTCGTCACCTTCGCGGGAGGCGACCCCTGCTGCAGCTACGGCCGCTACATCATCATCGAGCACGACAACGGTCTCGTTACCCTGTACGGCCACCTCTCCGTGATCTACGTGGAGCAGGGTGACAGGGTCGATATGGGCGACCGCATTGGCCTCGGCGGGTACACCGGCTTCGGTACCGGCCCCCACCTCCACTTCGAGGTGCACGAGGACGACATGCTGATGGACCCACTCACCTACTTGCCGTAGACCGAGGAGACTGGCAAACGGGACAAACGAGCAGACGGGCAAGTATCGCTTGCCCGTCTGTCATGTTTGTCGGTCTCCTGACACTGACGAAGCCGCCGTTTACACTGCAGACGTGACGAGCGTACAGACACCGCAAAACCCTCACGACGAGCCGAAACTGGTTGCGGCGATGTTCGGCCGGATCGCGGGCCGCTACGACCTGATGAACCGGCTGCTCTCCTTCGGCATGGACGGCGGCTGGCGCCAGTTTGCCGCGAAGCAGACGAACCTCCGCCCCGGCGACAGCGCTCTCGATATCGCCACCGGCACCGCGGACCTCGCTTTCGAGCTGCGAAAGAAGGTCGGGCCGAACGGCAAGGTCGCCGGCCTCGACATCACGCGCGAGATGCTCGTCCTCGCCGTCGACAAGGTGAAGAAGCACCCTGAGCGCGAGGTCGACCTGCACGAGGGCGATGCGATGAACCTGCCCTACCGGGACGGCGTCTTCCAGGCGACGACGATGGCGTTCGGCGGCCGCAACGTCCCTGACCTCACCGGTGCGTTCCGCGAGATGTGTCGCGTTATGTCACCCGGCGGCAAGGCGGTGTTCTTGGAGTTGAACCGCCCCCACGTCTGGGGCTTCCGCCACCTCTTTGACTTCTATTTCCACACCTTCTCGCCCCTCGTCGGCGGGCTGATCTCGGGCGACCGGGCCGCCTACGCCTATCTGCCCGACTCCGTCGACAAGTTCGAGTCGGTCGGCGACATCGCAGTTCTGATGCGCAACGCTGGTCTAGTCGATGTCACGGTGAAGCGGCTGATGTTTGGCGTCGCGAACGTCCACGTCGGGACGGCGCCCGGGGCCTGAGCTCATGGCCGAAAACGACCCTTACGCCGAGCAACGCAACCGCCTCGTTGACTCTCTGCGCCCTGAAATCCACGACGAACGCCTCCTCGAGGTGATGCGCCGTGTCCCGCGTGAGCGTTTCCTGACGGACGACCAGCAGCCGTACGCGTACGAAGACCGGCCCCTGCCGATCGGTCACGGGCAGACGAACTCGCAGCCACGGATGATCGCGCTGATGGTCCAGGAGCTGCGTCTCACCGGCGACGAGAGCGTCCTGGAGGTCGGCGCGGGGAGCGGCTACCAGACCGCCCTCCTCGCCGAGCTGGCGAAGGGCGTCATCGGCGTCGAGCTGATCCGCCCGCTGGCCGAGCGAGCAGCTCGAGTACTGCGGGAGTTCGGCTACAACAACGCCCGCATCGAACTTGCAGGCGAGACAATTGGCTGGCCCGCAGAGGCCCCGTACGACGCGATCATCGTGGCCGCAGCGGCGCCCCGAATCCCCATCTCCCTCATGCGTCAGCTGGCGCCAGGTGGCCGCCTCGCAATCCCCGTGGGCGGTCGCGAAGGCCAGGATCTGCTCATCGCGGAGAAGCGTCCGGAAGGCGTCGTTGTGACGCGTCGTGGCGGGTGTAGTTTTGTTCCCCTATTGGGAAAAGAGGCATTCGACGCCTAATTTTAAGCACATTCCGCTTTGCATAAAAAGACAACATTTCTTCATAAAGCTCGCTAGACAGAGGCTTTCAGCCGCGGGTATGATTCGCGGCGTATCTCTTCAGAACGTATCGATTAGGGGATCCCAGGGTGGTTCACCTCGGAGGTTTTGCCTCGTATGGACACCTGCGTCAGCGACTTCCTTGAGTTCCTCTCCGTTGAAAAAGGGGCTTCAAGCAACACCATCGCCGCCTACCGAAATGACCTCGGCCAGCTCGAGGGTTTCGTAGGCGCGAAGCGTAATGGCGCCGGCGTCGGCGCTGTGCAGTGGGCGAATGTCGACCAGAACATCGTTCTGAGCTACATCCTCGATCTGAAGTCCCACTCATACGCAGAAGCAACCGTCGCCCGTAAGGTCGCGGCGGTGAAGTCGTTCTTTTCCTTTTTGCAGGCGGAGGGGAAGGTCAAGGCCAACCCGACAGAGACGCTCGCTTCACCGAAGGTGGGCAAGTCCCTGCCGAAACCCCTGACTGTCCAGGAAATCGACGAGCTGCTCGAGCAGCCCGCCCGGCGAAACACGCCCGAAGCGAAGCGCGACCGCGCAATGCTGGAGCTGATGTACGCCACCGGCCTGCGCGTCACCGAGCTGGTCTCGCTGGACATCCGCGACGTGCAGCTCGATTCCGAGAACCCACACGTCCGGCTCGTCGGTAAGGGCAATCGAGAGCGCCAGCTGCCGCTCTTCGACACGGCGGCGGTTGAGGTCACCGACTACATCAAGAACGCCCGCCCCCGGCTGGTCGGCAACCGGCAGGAGACGGCGCTCTTCGTCAACCGGCGCGGCGAACGCCTCACCCGGCAGGGCTTTTGGCTGATCCTCAAGGGCTACGCCGAGGACGCCGGCATCCAGGGCCGGGTTACGCCGCACACCCTGCGCCACAGCTTCGCGACGCACATGCTCCGCGGCGGCATGGACATCCACAAGGTGCAGGAGCTCCTCGGCCACGCGAACATCTCGACGACCCAGGTCTACACCCAGGTCAGCCGTGAGCACATCCGCGAAGCCTACGAGAAGGCTCATCCGCGCGCTCACTAGCCTTTCTCCCGTACTGACCCAACTCGGCATCGCTCGTATGATTGAGCGGCGATGATAGTGGCTGTCGTTGGTGGTGATCCGGCGCCGGAGGCTGCACTGCTCCAGGCCGAGGCAGTCGGCCGCGAGATCGCGGCGAACGGCGCTATCCTGATCTGCGGCGGCCGCGGCGGCGTCATGGAGGCGGCCTGTCGCGGCGCTCAGCAGGCGGGTGGCCAGACGATCGGCGTCCTGCCGGGTTCCGACCGCAGCGAAGCCAACGCGTACGTTTCGCTGCCTATCGTTACCGGCCTCGGCCACGCGCGAAACCTCGTCATCATCCTCAGCGCCCACGCCGTAATCGCCGTCGATGGCAGCTACGGCACCCTGTCTGAGATCGCCTTCGCTCTGACCCTGAACAAGCCGGTCGTTGGGCTCTCGACCTGGACCATGAGCCCCGGCGGTGACGCCGCCATCCCTCCGATCCTGCGCACCGAAGACCCGGCAGAGGCCGTGCGGCTCGCCCTTGAGGCGGCCCGTAGCGCCCCGGCCGCGGCCTGATTTCACGACAAGGAGTCCTTCACTATGGCCGACGACCGCATCGCTTCC
>JBFWZE010000057.1:0-1755 GCA_050185685.1 Dehalococcoidia bacterium | reverse complement strand
GACGACATCGCTATCGCCCTCGACCCGGCTACCAGCGAGCTCTACGAGAACGGCAAGTACGTCCTCACCAGCGAGAACCGCAGCCTGAGCAGCGAAGAGCTCGTCGGGCTCTGGGAGCAGTGGGTCAACGACTACCCGATCGTGAGCATCGAAGACGGTCTCGCCGAAGACGACTGGGAGGGCTGGGCGCTGCTGCGCCAGCGCATCGGCGACCGCGTACAGCTGGTTGGCGACGACCTCCTCGTCACGAACGTCGACCGCCTCACCCGCGCCATCGACGCGAAGGCGGCTAACGCGATCCTTGTGAAGGTCAACCAGATCGGCACCCTCTCCGAAGCCGCCGCCGCCACGCGAATGGCGATGAACGCCGGATGGGGCGCCGTGATGTCGCACCGCAGCGGCGAGACCGAAGACACGACGATCGCCGACCTCGCTGTAGGTCTCGGCTGCGGCCAGATCAAGACCGGCGCCCCGGCTCGCGGCGAGCGCACCGCGAAGTACAACCGCCTGCTCCGCATCGAAGCGCAGCTCGGCGCCCAGGCACGCTACGCCGGCGCCTCGATGCTGGCGCAACGGCGGGGATAAGTCGCTGCAGAGATCACTCTCGCCGTGTAGAATCGCGGGCGATGCCACTCGATGCTGACGAGTTCGACATGATTGCCGGGAGCTTGCGCGAGAGCATACTGACGTTCTTCAAGCGCAACCGCTTCTCAGCGTATACGGCCGATGAAGTGTTGTTTGAGCTCGGCACATTCGGCGTCTTTACCACGCGCGAGGTACTTGATATACAGGTACGGGAGTTGATCCTGCAGCGCCGTCTTCTCAGGTCGGACCGTGACGGCGAAGTATACTACCGGTACGACAACAGGCTCGGCTTGGGCCATTGAGGTGAGAAATGCCCCTGAATCAGGCGCAGATCGCCCTTCTAGAAGTTGACGAGGAAACGCGACGCGACGTTCGCGCGGTGCATGCGTTCCTCAAAGCAAATCAGACTCTGGCGTTCTCGCCTGAGGAAGTTGCCCAAGCCCTTCACCAGGACGCCGACCTCGTGGAACACATTTTCCATAAGTTCGACGACCTGGACCTCGTTACGATGAGGTTCAAGGACGAGATTGTGTACGTCCGCTATCTCGCGGATCTGCCTGAGCTGTAGTCTCCTCGTATACTCCCCGGTGTGACGAATCTGCCGACCCAGCGCGTTTCATCGATACCGGCGCCGGAGAGCTACACGCTGCCCGGACGCCCCGACGATGCGTCTCGACATGACGCCTACCGCCAGACGCAGTTCGTCCTCGGCGGTGATCTCGAGCTGTTTGCACGCGGGATGAACCTGCAGCTGGCGCTCTTCCGCGACTGCCAGCCCTCGAAGTACCGGACGCACGAGCTGGCAGCGATCGCGGCGCTCTGGTCGCGTACCTACCTGATGCTGCAGGACGCATTGCTCCTCGTCTCGCGCGGCTCGTACGTCAGCGCCGTGCCGGTAATCAAGGCGGCGACGGAGCTGGTGGCGGCGCAGGAAGGGCTGCGGCGCGGCGAGATGAACGAGCACCACGAGTGGCTCGCCGGGGCGCTGCGGCCGAATGAGACTTTCAAAGCCTTCGATTTCGAGCTCGGTAGCTACTTCGCCGGCGGGGTCCTCGCCTCGGACAACGTGCTGGGTGCCGTCTATCGCGCGTCTGCCGACCTCGCCCGTCCGAACTTCGGCGCGTCGCTGCTGCAGGTGGCGCCGGAGTCAAACAACCAGCGCCTCGCGAT
>JBFWZE010000056.1:12016-18469 GCA_050185685.1 Dehalococcoidia bacterium | reverse complement strand
TCGGCCGCGCGCTGTTCCACCAGTCGCGCGAACGGGGCTTCCCCTTCGTTGCCGGCGGTGAGCAGCCGTGGGGCTGGCGGGGCCGCAGTCGGCGACGAGGCGGCCACGGCGGCGGGCCTGAACGCGGGGACGTCGATTAACCTCGTCTCCTTCGCGACCGGCATAATGGATATACGACATGCGTGACATACGACAGCGGGGCGAGGGACGGCGGGCAGCGGCGGGAGAAGGCCGCGCTGGCGGTGGCCTCCATGGCGGCGACAACAAGGACTCCCGACCCCAGCGGCCGGCGTGGCCGACCTTCAAGCGAGCAATCGCGCTGCTGGGCGACTACAAGCTCGCGATGGCGGCGTATCTCTCGACCATCACGATCACGGCGCTGATCGCCCTCGCGCCGCCCCTGATCATTCGGAAAGTGATCGACGAGGCGCTGCCGCAGGGGGACACGCAGGAGTTGGACCTGCTGCTACTGGTCATGCTCGTCGCAATTCTCGTCCGTGCGCTGCTCGGTGTGCTCCAGACCTTCCTGAGCAACGTCGTGTCGCAGAACCTGATGTTCGACCTGCGCCGCAAGCTCTACCTGCATATCTCCGGCATGTCGATGCGCTGGTTCACCTCGCACCGCACCGGCGACGTGCAATCGCGGGTCAGCAACGACGTCGGCGGCATCCAGAGCGTGATGTCGGATACGTTCGGCAGCCTCGTGAGCAACCTGATCACGCTGATTAGCACACTCGCGCTGATGCTCTTCCTCGACTGGCGGCTGGCGCTCTTCTCGATTGCCTTCATCCCACTGCTCCTCTTCCCGGCGCGGCGAATCGGGAACATTCAGCGGAACCTGCAGCGCCAGACGCAGGAACAGATGGCGTCGATGAGCTCTCACATGCAGGAGACGCTGTCGGTGGACGGCGCCCTGCTCGTGAAGACGTTCGGCCGCCAGAAGGACGAGGCGAAGCGCTTCAACGAGACCGCGGACGAGGTCAAGGTGCTGAACGTGCGGCGGGCAATGACCGGCCGAGGCTTCTGGATGCTCCTGGGGCTGTTCGGCTCCGTTGGCCCGGCGGTGGTGTACTGGTACGGCGGTCACCGGATCATCAGCGGGGAGGCCTCCCTTGGTACCGTCGTCGCCCTTGCGGCTCTGCTGCCGCAGCTCTTCCAGCCGGCGTCGTCGCTGCTGAACCTGAACGTGAACGTGCTCAGCTCGCTCGCCCTGTTCGAGCGCATCTTCGATTATCTCGACCTCGAGCAGGAGATCCGCGACAAACCCAACGCGATCGAGCTGCCGCCGGCCCGCGGTGAAATCGAGTTCGAGGACGTCAGCTTCTCGTACCTCCCGGGGCAACCCGTCCTGCGTGACGTCAGCTTCCGGATTGAGCCGGGGCAGTTCGTCGCCCTTGTCGGCGCAACGGGTGCGGGCAAGACGACGATCGTGAGCCTGATCTCGCGCCTCTACGACGTGACGAGCGGCAGCGTCCGCATCGACGGCATCGACGTGCGTGACATCACGCTGAGTTCGCTGGCCGACAACGTCGGCATGGTCGAGCAAGAGCCGTATCTCTTCCACACCTCGATTCACGACAACCTCGCCTACGCCCGCCCCGACGCCAGCGATGAGGAGATCGAGGCCGCAGCACGAGCGGCAAACATCGATGAGTTCATCGACCGCCTGCCGGACCGCTACGAGACCGTCGTCGGCGAGAAGGGCTACCGTCTCTCGGGCGGCGAGAAGCAGCGCATCGCGATCGCCCGCACGCTGCTCAAGGACCCGGCCGTGCTGATCCTGGACGAGGCGACCTCGAACATCGACGCGATGACCGAGGCGTCGATCCAGCAGGCGATCGAGGCGGTGAGCCGCGGCCGCACCGTCGTGGCGATTGCCCACCGCCTTTCGACGATCCTGGCCGCGGACCTGATCCTCGTGATGGAGGGCGGGCGCGTGGTGGAGTCAGGACGCCACGAGGAACTGGTGCTGCAGGGCGGCTACTACTCCCGCCTCTACGAACGGCAGTTCCGCGGTAGTCGGCTGGCCGTGCCGGACTAAGCAATCGGGCAAACGGGCAATCGGGCAAGGGTGGCGTCTTGAGGCGCCGCGGGTTATTGGCGATGGATCTCATCAGCGGCCAACACTTTCGGGCCTCTGGTGCCGTTATTGAACGCATGAAGAAGATCGCTGCCATCGTGACCGTCGTTGCTTTTGGCCTGTTGCTCGCCGGCTGCGAGCGTGCGCAGGCCAGCCGTGCCGATACCGCCATTCCATCCGGGTCGTCCGAACTTCAGGCGTTCAAGACGGTTCCCAGCGGCGACGCAGGCGTTCCCCTCGAGGCCGCGGCATCCGGCTGCGGCACAGCTGTGAAGTCAGGCACGACCATCGAGACCTTCAGCTCCGGCGGCGTCCAGCGCAGCTACCGCCTGCACGTGCCCAAGGGCTACGACGGCTCGAAGCCTCTGGCGCTGGTCGTGAACTACCACGGATACAGCTCGAACGCGAAGGAGCAGGAGGCGTACTCCCGCATGGTGGCGCAGGCGGACCGGTCGGGCTTCATCACCGTTACGCCGGACGGCACGAACAACCCGCAGCGCTGGTACATCTACGGCAAGCTCGAACGCGGTTATGTCGACGACTTCGCGTTCACGCGCGACCTCGTGAACCGGGTCTCCGGCAAGCTCTGCGTCGACGCGAAGCGAATCTACGCGACGGGCATTTCGAACGGCGGCGGCATGTCGTCGATCGCGGGCTGTCAGCTCAACGATGTCTTCGCAGCGATAGCACCGGTAGCAGGGTCGCCCTACTCGGAGCCGAACTGCAAGAACGCGCCGCCGGTACCGGTCATCGCCTTCCACGGCACCGACGACAAGTACGTACCGTTCGAGGGGGGTCCCTCCGGACGCCTCGGTCTGCCCGCAACCGGAGCCCGTGAGAACAGCCGGCAGTGGGCAGCACACAACGGCTGCGCTCCGACGCTCAGCTCGCAGCGCATCGCCTCCGACGTGCTGTTCGAGTCGTACGGCGGATGCGCGAATGGCGCCGACGTTCAGCTCTACGTTATCGAGGGCGGCGGCCACACCTGGCCCGGCAGCATCGGTACGCTGACCCTCGGCAAGTCGACCAGGTCGATCGACGCGACCGCGCTGATGTGGGCGTTCTTCCAGGCGCATCCGAAGCCGTAGCGCTGCGAACGGGCGACGCAGAATTCTCGTCATTTTTTGCTAGCAATCGATTGCGAATGGGACTATCCTCCTCGCGAAACCAGCAAACTCAGGAGGTGGAACCCATGACGAACCCGGTTGCAGTTACTCAGCTCGCAGGGAAGTCCCACGACTCCCCAGACGAGACTCGGACGCCGCCCAAGACACGAGTTGAGGTCGTGCACCTCGAAGGCTTCACGGTTGGGCGGTTCAACTTCGAGCCCGGCTGGCGCTGGTCAGAGCACATCAAGCCCGTCGTCGGCACGGACTCGTGCCAGCTCTCGCACGTCGGCTACGTCGTCGAAGGCACGATGGGCATTCGACTGAACGACGGCTCGGAGCGCACCTTCACAGCGGGCGACTCCTACACAATCCCGCCTGGCCACGACGGTTGGGTCATCGGTGACGCGCCGGTCGTCGCGCTCGAAGTGATGAGCGCCGACCAGTTCGCAAAGGCGTAGCCATTCACGGCGGCCTTCTACCTGCTTCTCCCTCTATAATCGCGACAGCCCGGCCGCATCCGGGCGCCGAAGCAGGAGGAGATTCGAACAATGCAGACGAAGGCCGCCGTTCTCTACGAAGCCAAGAAGCCGCTGGTCATCGAGCAGGTAGAGCTCGATGCGCCGAAGGACCACGAAGTGCTCGTCCGCATGGTGGCCTCGGGCGTCTGCCGCTCCGACTACCACGCGATGGTGGGCGAGTGGACGGTGCCGCTGCCGATGATCCTCGGCCACGAGGCTGCAGGCGTCGTCGAGGCGGTTGGCCCCGGCGTGACGAAGAGCAAGCCGGGCGACCACGTCATCCTCAACTTCCGGCCGAACTGCGGCTGGTGCAAGTACTGCGTCAACGGCCGGCCCGTCCTCTGCAACGGCTCCGACACGCCGCGCTGGGTGCAGTTCGACGGCACCTCCCGCCTGCACATCGGCGACCAGGTGATCAACGCCTACGCCCGTCTCGGCTCCTTCTCGCAGTACGCGGTGATCCCGGAGACGGCCGCGGTACCGGTGCGCAAAGACCTGCCCCTCGACCGCGCCGCACTGATCGGTTGCTCCGTGACGACCGGCGTCTGCGCCGTCACGAACGCGGCGAAGGTCGAGCCCGGCAGCACGGTGGCGGTAGTCGGCCTCGGCGGCGTCGGGCTGAGCGTCATCGCCGGCGCCGTCTTCGCGGGTGCGTCGCAGATCATCGCCGTCGACCTGCTGGAGAACAAGCTGGCATACGCAAGAGAGTTCGGCGCGACCCACGTCATCGACGCGAGCACCGGGGACGTCGCGGCGAAGATCCGCGACATGACCGACGGCGGCGTCGACTACGCGTTCGACGCCTTCGGCAGTGCTGACACGATCGAGACCTGCTACAACTCGGTGATGCTCGGCGGCACCGTGTGTGTCGTCGGCATGGCGCCGGAAGACCAGAAGGTCTCAATCAACGCGCTGTCCCTGCCTCGCAGCGAAAAGGTGATCATGGGCACCTGGTACGGCAGCGCCCGTCCCTGGCACGACCTGCCGAAGATCGCCGACCTCTACATGGCCGGCAAGATCAAGGTCGATGAGATGCTGACCCGCTCCTACCCGATCGACCAGATCAACGAGGCGTACGCGGCGCTGGAGAAGGGCGAGAACGCGCGGGCGGTGCTGACCTTCGAGTAGCTAAGGGTACATTCCTGTAGAGGCGCCTCGGCTGCTGCGTGGTCGAGGCGCTTTCTTTTGGGTAGCGCGCCCTCACTCCTGAGTCGCTGCGCTCTCTCCCGCTTCGCGGTCCCTCTGCCGCTTCGCTACCCGGCAGGCGGCCCGAGCGGGGAAGAGGAGCCCGGCGGACCTGGCGTGCGTGCGCATGAACCGGGTTGGAAGGGGCGAAGCCCCTCCCGGGGTGTGGGGTGTCCCCACTTCCCAGTAAGCACTGTGCGAGCCGCGAAGCGACGCGATGCAGTGGCGGACGCACCCGTCTATGACACCAGCTGCACTCTCACCTCGGTGATGAGGCCGCATCAGCCAGAAGACGCCCTCACCCCAAGTCGCTGCGCTCTCTCCCGCTTCGCGGGCCTTCTGCCGAGGTGGGAGAGGGAGTTCGATGTCGCTTCATGCTCTTTGAGCCCGACTTGTGAGCCCTCGATAGCGTGCCCGACGAGAAGCCGGGCGCCGCGACTGCGAAACGCTCCTGAAATCGTGTCGCTGCCGCCATGACGGCGATGTCAGGCACGTCTTCACGGCTTGACAGCGCCTCGTATCCTAACGGCGTTAGCCTGCCGCAGGAGGGTATGACCTTGGCTGAAACACCCGTGATCTACACACCGCGAAACCGCCCCGTCGCATCTGCACGAAGCTTCCCCGCGGACGCGCCCGAGTTCCTGCTCGGCTACAAGAAGCAGGCTGAGGAGCAGGTCGCCTCTCGGTACGTCGGCATCACCGCGGACGGCAGCGCGGAGCCGGGCCTCTTCGCGATTCAGCCCACCGGCATCGACAACACGGCGTCGCGCGAAGCTGCGGCCGCGTTCCTCGCGCAGCTGCCGGCGGAATTGCGGACCCAGGCTCAGTTCGACGTCAATGCGGATGCGTGGCGGCGCTGGAGCAACATCCACGTCTTCGTCATGCGGCACGGCGTCTCACTCGAGGGGCTAAACGACGCCGGACGGGAGGCCGGGCTCGACCTGCTGCGGGCGGCGCTCAGCGATTACGGCTTCGAGACGGCGCGCGACATCATGCGCCTCAACGAGACGATTCGCGAGATCACCGGCAGTGACGATGAGTACGGCGAGTGGCCGTACTGGATGAGCATCTTCGGCGAGCCCTCCGCGACAGACCCGTGGGGCTGGCAAATCGACGGTCACCACCTGATCCTCAACTGCCTCGTCCTCGGCGGGCAGATGGTGCTGACGCCGATGTTTATGGGCTCCGAGCCGGTCCATGCGCGGACGGGAAAGTACGCCGGCACCCGCGTATTCGGCGTCGAAGAGGAGCGCGGCCTCAACTTCATGCGCGCGCTGACGCCGGAGCAGCAGGCGACCGCGACGCTGGGGACCGAGCTGCCGGGCGACGTCTTTACGACCGGCTACCGCGACAACTTCGAGATGCGCTACGAGGGCCTCCGCTTCGGCGAAATGACGATTAGCCAGCAGAACCAGCTGATGGAGCTAATCGAGATCTACGTCGGCAGGATCACACCGGAGCACGCGAAGCTGAAGATGTACGAGGTCCGCAAGCACCTCGCCCAGACGTACTTCGCCTGGATCGGGAGCGGCACCGGCGATGACGACGTCTTTTACTACCG
>JBFWZE010000056.1:10446-11916 GCA_050185685.1 Dehalococcoidia bacterium | reverse complement strand
CGCAGCAATACAGGACGACAACGTCATGCGTGCTGGGCGCCCCAACTTGTTACTATCGTCACATGCGACTCGCGGTCATCGTCGTCATCTTTACCGTCACGGAGGACGAGCTGCAGGTGCTGCTGATTCACCGCAGCGGTGAGCCGTGCATGGGACGCTGGGCGCTGCCCGGTGGTCTGCTGCGGCCGCAGGAGTCGCTGGCGGATGCCGCGGCGCGCAAGCTGGTCGAAGAAACCGGTGTCACCGACCTGTACCTCGAGCAGCTCTTCACCTTTGACGGCCTTGGCGGCGAGGAGGGCTCGGCTGCGGTGTCGTACTTCGCCCTCGTCGACGCGGCACGGGTTCGGCTGCGGGCGGAGCCGGTGTGGGAGCCTCGCTGGTTCCCGGTCGCGGTGCTGCCTGAGCTGGCGTTCAATAACAAGGACGTGATCGACTACTCGATGACGCGGCTACGCAACAAGCTTGAGTACACCAACGTCGCGTACAGCCTGATGCCGGAATCGTTCACGCTGAGCGACCTCCAGGGCGTGTACGAGTCGATCTTCGGCCGGAGCTTTGACAAGCGAAACTTCCGGCGGCGGATGCTGTCGCAGGAGATCATCCGCGCGACCGGTCGCTCGGTGAGCCGCGGCGCGCACCGTCCGGCGGAGCTCTACGAGTTCACGTCGCGCCAGCCGATGCTGCTGTAGCCAGCTTTCAGCAGTCAGCGTTCAGCTTTCTGGACCCCGCCCTCTCCCTAACCCTGTCCCTGAGGGCGAGGGGATTCCGCGCCCAGCATTCGCAGGGCGTCACCGATTAGACGGAAGTTGGTCCATTCATCCATGGGGACGGCACCGAGGGAGCGGTAGAAGTTGATCGACGGCTCGTTCCAGTCGAGGACAGACCACTCGAAGCGGCCGTAGTTGCGCTCGACGCAGATCGCGGCGAGGTGCTGAAGGAGGGCGCGGCCGACACCCTGGCGGCGCAGGTGGGGCCACACGAAGAGGTCTTCGAGCCAGAGGCCAGGACGCCCCGTCCAGGTCGAGAAGTTCTGAAACCAGAGCGCAAAGCCGGCGACTTCATCATCGAGGCGGGCGATGGCGCATTCGGCAGCAGGGCGTGCGGCGAAGAGGGCTTCGTGCAGCTGGCCGGCAGTGGCGGTGGCCGACTCCGGTTCGTGCTCATATTCGGCGAGGCCGCGTATCAGGTCGAGGATGGTCGGGACGTCATCGGGCGTTGCTGGGCTGATGGTGATCTGGGCCATTGCGTGAGTATGGCGGGAATGCGGCCGAAGAGGCCAGCGTTCGTCGGAAGCATGCCCTCACCCCGAATCGCTGACACTCTCTCCCGCGTCGCGGGCCCTCTGCCGCTTCGCTACCCGGCAGGCGGCCCGGGCGGGGAAAGGGGGTGGCCGGTCTTCAGCTTTTCTTCGCGGCCCGCTTCTTCGGCGCGACGAGGGCATAGCTGGCGGCGATCAGCTCCTTCGCGTGG
>JBFWZE010000056.1:0-10346 GCA_050185685.1 Dehalococcoidia bacterium | reverse complement strand
GACGAGGGCATAGCTGGCGGCGATCAGCTCCTTCGCGTGGTCGAGGGTGGCTTCGTCCCTGATCGTGACGCGCACCCAGCCGTAGCGGCCGATGTAGGCGGCGCGCTCGATATGCGGCAGCTGCGACAACCCATCGGCATCTAGCGGCGATGCCTTCACCGTGGTGCCCAGCGCCTCGCTGTCACCGCCGAGCGTGGCGAACATCTTCTTGCCGACCTTGTAGACGATGTCACCCCAGGGGTAGTCCTCGAAAGCGCCGTCGAAGCTTAGACAGTAGGCCTGCAGCTCAGCGGCCCAGCGATGCGCGGGCAGGGCGACGGGCGGGAAGTTCGCGGTCATGAGCCCATTCTACGGCCACAACAGCCGGGTACTGCTTTCAGACGAATCGCCAATGTCGACACCTCGTCTTCGCTCTATGCTCCCGGCAAATCGCTGCGGGAGGGCTGTCATGCAAGGTCGAATCGTCGTTTTCACCGGTGCGGGCGCGCCGTTCGAGATTCACGAGCGGGAGGTCCCCGATCCTGAGCCGGGTGCGGTCATCCTCAAGGTCACCCAGGCGGGCATCTGCGGCTCCGACCTCCACGCCTGGCGCGGCGACGACCAGCTCACGAGCTACGGCAAGCCTCAGCCTCCCGGCCGCACGATCGGCCACGAAGGCACCGGGGTCGTCTAGAAGCTGGGACGTGACGACCGACCACCTCGGCAAGCCGTTAAAGGAGGGCGATCGCATCGTTTATTCGGCGATTCGCCCGTGCCTGCGCTGCTACCAGTGCATCAACGGCAACCAGAACTGGTGCCCCAACACGCGCACAGGCCTGCCTTTCGGCCAGTGGCCCTACTTCACCGGCACCTATGCCGACTACTACTACATCGCTTCGAACCAGCCCGTGTTCAAGGTGCCGGACGAGCTGCCCGACTCCGTCCTCGGTTACGTCAACTGCGCGATGGGCACGACGACCGAGGGGCTAATGCGCGCCGGCGTGAAGGAGGGCGATTGCGTCGTGATCCAGGGCGCCGGCGGCCTCGGCCTCAACGCGACGGCGATGGCGAAGGACATGGGCGCCCACCGCGTGATCGTCCTCGACCGCCTCGACTCGCGCCTGGCGAAGGCGGTGGAGTTCGGCGCCGACTACGCGATCAACGTCGACACCGAGTGGACGACGCAGGAGATGCGCCGCCAGCGCGTCTGGGAGCTGACGGACGGCCGCGGCGCGGACATCGTCATGGAGCTCGTCGGCCGTTCGCACCTCTTCACCGAGGGCATGGAGTACCTCGCCAACGGCGGCACCTTCGTCGAGATCGGCAACATCATCCGCGGGAACCCGATCCAGTTCGACCCGCAGACGATCCTCCGCGGCAAGAAGGTGATCGGCTCCTACATGTACCGCCCCAGCCTGCTGCCGATGATGCTCGAGACGCTGGTGAAGAAGCAGGGCAAGATCGCCTACGACAAGCTGATCTCCCACACCTTCCCGCTCGCCGACGTGAACGATGCCTTTGCAAGGGCAGAGTGGCTCGACCGCCAGCCGGAGATCACGCGCTCGAATCTGGTACCGTAAACCTCACCCCCGGCCCCTCTCCGACTTCGGAGAGGGGAGCTTTTTTCGACCGCGTGTCGCGGTGAATGAGGCCCGGGTGCCTCTGCAGCAATAACCCTACTCCCCCTCTCCGAAATTGGAGACGGGGTTGGTGGTGAGGTTTAGAAGGAGCCATCGATGCCGTACGCCGACCTGCCAGGAAACCTGCGCATGCACTACTACGACGACTACATCGGCGACCCGTGGAAGGCCGATGTAGTCGAGACCGTGATCATGCACCATGGCCAGGGCAAGAGCGGTCTGCTGCTCTATGGCTGGGTGCCTCCGCTGGCCCAGGACTACCGCGTCATCCGCATCGATGGCCGCGGTTTCGGGCTCTCATCGGTCCCGGAGCCGGACTACCCGTGGTCGCTCGAGGGCTTCGTGCAGGACATGATCAACCTGATGGACCACCTCGGCATTGAGCGGGCGCACTACATCGGCGAGACGATCGGCGGCGCGATGGGGCTGCAGTTTGCCCACGCGCATTCCGACCGCCTGCTGACAATGACGACCTGCACCGGCCCGTACAACTTCGTCGGCAACACGCTGTACGCCGACTACTACAACATCGTGAAAGAGCAGGGCACCGAAGCCTGGGCGCGGAGTAACGGCGACGTCCGCCTCGACAGCGCCAGCGCCGACCCGGGGCACCGCGAGTGGTACCTGACGGAGATGGGCAAGACGCACCCGCGCGTCGTTATGGAGACGCTCGCCTACCTGGGCACCGTCAACCTCGAGCCGATCCTGCCGGAGATCACGATGCCGACCCTGCACATCGTCGGCGGCAATGGCGGCTGGTACCGGGAGCGCGGCGAGAAGCTCGTCTCAATGATGCAGAACGCGACGCTGGCGGTGATCCCCGGCGTCAGCGGCTTCGCCCAGTACGCGGCGCCGGTGGAGTGCGCGACTGCCTGGCGGCAGTGGGTGCAGGGGCTGAAGTACTAGCGGGCTCTACTCGCCCTCGCCTTCCAGATCGGCTCGCAGCAGTCCAGTTTTGTCATTCTGAGGAACGAAGAATCTAACGCCCCAGTAAGCAGCACGCCGTGGCAAGAACGTACTACGTCTACATCCTGACGAACCGCTCACAGACCCTTTACGTCGGCGTGACAAACAACATCTATCGTCGCTTGGAAGAACACAGGAAGGCCAATCCGACGAGCTTCACCGCTCGATATCACATCGACCGCCTCATCTATGTGGAGGTGACCTCCGATGTGGAAGCAGCTCTCAATCGTGAGAAGCAGATCAAGGGCTGGACTCGCCAGCGGAAGATGGAGTTGATCGCCGAGATGAATCCCGAGTGGCGAGACCTCTCGGAAGACTGGCGCGAAGCAGCAACGTAAACGAAAAGACTACTGCTAGATTCTTCGTCCCTCAGAATGACAAATTTGGAGCGTCTCCGCGACGACAGATCATCGTTTGTCATCCTGACGAAGGAGGGATGACAGTCCTCGGGCGCGTACGGAGCAGTTTGAGCATGGGGCCCGGTCGCATCACGGTGAAGCAGCGTCTTCGCTCGGGAACTAGATTCTTCGTCCCTCAGAATGACAAAGCTGGACTGCACTCATGCAGACGGGACGTCAGCTGCCTCGCAGGGCTGCCTTGATCTTCGCGATCTGGTGGGTGTGGTCGCTGGTGTGGACGTGGTGGGAGTAGACGGCCCATTCGAGCCAGTTGTAGGGGCCGTACTGGGCGTGGGGCGCCGTTAGCGTGAGCGGTGCGGCGGGATCGGCGGCGTCGAGGACCTTGAGGACGCTCTCTTCGCCGTCGACGAAGGCCTGGCGGACCCGGTTGAAGTCCGTGTCGAGGACCTCGGGGAGACCGCCGCCGCGTCCGGAGCCGGGCGGCGCGACAAACTGGATGCCGGTCGACAGCTCGCGAAGGCGCTGTTCGCTGCGGGCAAAGCTCTGGTTCAGGTGCTGGATGATCATCGAGACGGAGTACTCTTCGCCGTCGTTGATCCGCGTGTCTGCTTCGTCCTGCGTCAGGTCGCCGATCAGCGCCATCATCGCCTCATACTCGCCGCGCACAAGCTGCGTGACGTGCTCGAGGCCCATCGCGGCGTGCTCGCGGGTGTAACGGAGCACCGCGTCGGAATCGTTGAGATCGACGACCATCGAGGCTTCCTTTCGAGGCTGAGAGGCGAAGACTAGATCAGGAGCGGCAGTGCGTCGTCGGCGGTGGTGCCCTGGAGCGACCAGGCGGTCGAGCGCTCGATGCGCACCGTGACGACCTCACCGACCTGCGCCTCGCCCGCGAAGTGAACGAGCTTGTTTGAGCGGGTGCGGCCATTCCATCGGTTGTCGCGACGGCCCTCGACGAGGATCTCCTGGTCGGTGCCCTCGTACGCCCTGTTGATGTCGGCGGAGACCTCGGCCTCCAGCGCTTCGATCAGGTGCAGGCGCTGCTTCTTCACTTCGAGCGGCACGTCGTCTTCCATCTTGCGCGCGGACACGGTGCCGAGACGGGGCGAATATGCGGCGACGTGGACCTTATCGAAGCGAAGGTCGCGAATCAGGTCGTAGCTCTCCTGGAACTCGGCGTCGGTCTCGCCACAGAAACCGACGATGAGGTCGGTGGTAATCGACGCCTGCGGCATGAGCTTGCGGATCAGGTCGACCTTCTCGCGGTACTCGCCGATCGTGTAGCCGCGGCGCATGCGGTCGAGGAGGGCGTCGGAGCCGGCCTGTACAGGGATGTTGAAGAACTCACAAACCTTCGGGAGGTCGCGAACGGCTTCGATGATTTTCGGCGTCATGTCCTTCGGGTAGGAGGTCAGGAAGCGGATGCGGGCGAGGTTCGGCAGGTCACTCAGCCGTTCCATGAGGTCGCCGAGGTCCGGCTTGTCGCTGAGGTCGTGGCCGTACGCCTCGACGGTCTGACCGAGCAGCGTCACCTCGCGCACGCCCTTGTGGACGAGGTGGGCGACCTCTTCGACGATCTCCTGCATCGGCCGGCTGGCTTCACGGCCGCGGCGGTAGGGGACGATGCAATAGGTGCAGAACTTGTCGCAGCCATGGATGATCGGCACGTAGGCGGTCGGGCCGGTGGGCTCGCCGAAGGTCGACGGCCAGAACTCGCCGCCGGTGTCGTCGGTGAGGCCGATCGTCTCGAAGATGCCCTCGAAGGCCTGGGGGCGGGCGAAGTGGTCGACGTAGGGGAAGCGCTTCCGCAGCTCGTCGTCTTTCGGGCCGACCATGCAGCCCATCACGACAATCTGGAAGTCCTCGCCCTTCGTGCGCTTCATTGCGTTGAGACGGCCGAGGTGGCTGACGGCGCGGTGCTCGGCGCTGTCACGGACGACGCAGGTGTTGAGCACGACGAGGTCGCTGCCCTCCGGCGTGTCGCTCGACTGCCAGCCGAAGCGGTCGAGGCCCGCAGCAAGCTTCTGCGAGTCGGCGACGTTCATCTGACAGCCTTCAGTCCAGATGTGATACCGCTTCTGAGTCATACGAAGGTCATTGTAGCGCAGGAGAGCGGCTTACCTCGAACGGTCCGAGCCGTCGAAGGGCGGATTCCAGCCGGGCATGTTCCACCCGAGGCGGGTACACACGATGTAGGCGAGATGGGGCGAGCCAACCTTGACGTACAGAGACGACGAAAGCAGCTTCCGGCGGCTGAGCCAGACAAAGGAGCCGAAGACTGCGACGAACCCGGCCGCCAGCAACGGATCGTCTTTGGCGATGCGGAAGCCCACCACGAGCAGAATGAAGCCCATGTAGAGCGTTGCGGCAGCGAGCATCAGCGCCAGGACGATAAACGGCAGTTCCGCGAGCAGTCGCCTCAGGCCGTCGAGGGGCCGATCCGACCAGAGCCTGCTCGCCCAGGCGCTGACGGCAGAAACGGCGATCAACCCAAGCGCCACCGCGCTGAACACCGGGTCATCAAAGAACGTCGACGTGAGCAAGCTCCCGGCACCAACCGCGAGGAACGCCAGTGCCAGGGCGAAGGCGCCCCAACGAAAGCCGTACTCTTCAGGCGCGGCGCCGGCAGAGCGGTACTTGCCCGGCAGTGGCGGCAGTGCGCTCTTGCGGCTCGATGTCATCGGCGCGGCGGGTTGTAGTGGCCGGGCAGAACGGTGCGGCCGTACGCAGCAATGAGACGAAAGAGGAACCCATCGGGGACATCCTCGGTCGAACTATGAGCGGACTCCTTGCCCCAGTACGCCATGCCCGCACCGCAGCAGATCAGGATGAAGACGACAGCGACCGTACCGGCGACCAGGTGAATCTCGAAGAGTCCGTACACGACGACGCCCAGCGTGCCAACCGAGAGCGTCAGGCAGATCAGAAAGGCGAGATAGAGCGGGAGATCGGCGAGATGCCGGCGTATCCCTTCATCGCCCGTGACCTGCCAGCCCTTCGACACGATGAAGCTAACGATGGCAACGGTCAGTAGCAGCGCGCCAGCTACGGTGAGCAGTGGCGCGCCAAGCCGGACGCCGTTGACCGCGGCGACGAGGCCCACCATGAAGAACAGTACCGTCGCGGCAGCAAGGCCCCAACGTGTCTGACGCTCGTAGGTCATCGGCGGGGCGCCCGCGACTCGCGCCTGCAAGCCGGCAGGCAGTGGCGGCAAAGACTGATAGTTCTCGTCGACTCTCGACTCGACGCGACTGCCACAGACCGGGCAGCGGCTGCTGCGGCCGGACGGCTCGAACTGCAGTCGGCACTCCGGGCAGCTGAGCCGGACGGCGTTCGATTTGCTCATCATGCTAATAGTCTGCTTAGCGATGAAGCTCGTCAACGTAGAGCCGGCGATGGGTCAGTGCTGCTCCCAGCGGCCCTCGATCGAGTCGTCTTCCTCGCGCCAGGGTCGGCCATTGTCCTGGAAGGCGCTGGCGGCAGCGCGAAGGCCGGTCCAGAGCTTCCAGAGCAGGAAAAGCATCACCGCCGCCCCGGACGCGGACATCACCGCGCCGAGCGTGGCCAGCCAGCCGACCCCGAAGACGGCGCCGATGATCAGCGATATCAGGCCGCCACCGAGGAGCAGGGGGAGCAGGAGCACGGCCGCGATGATGAGCAGGACGCTGCGGCCGCCGCGGCCGAAGGACATCGTCCGGAAGCCGCGACCGGAGCGGTAGTCCATGAAGAACGCCCCGCTGCCGGAAGGGGGCTCGTCCTGCGAGGCGCGGGTGTTGCACTCGGGGCAGCGCGCGCTTGAACCGACGGCTTCGAACTGGCGGCCGCACTTTGGGCAGGTCAGAAGATTGATCATGTGCGTCGATCGTCCGGCCTGCGAGGTGACGGCGTCAACCCGCGGCTGGCGAATCGTGCAATCCGGCAAGGGGCGCTCAGGGGCGGGTCACGGCGCCGATCCGCCGCAGCTCATCCTCGTTGCCGATGATCGTAAGGCGGTCGCCGGGAGACAGCAGCCTTGCGGCACCGGGAGCAACAGCGACGTTTTGGGCTGCGTCGACGATCGCGAGGACGACGACGTCGCGGCAGCCAGCCGTCACGTCGGCGACCGTACGGCCCTTGAGTGCAGAGTCCTCCTCGACCATGAACTCGGCGAGGAGGCGCTCATCGCGAGAGCCGTTCGAGAAGATGTCGAGGAAGTCGGTCATCATCGGCTGGAGCGCCGCGAGGGCCATGCGCCGGCCACCGATCGAGTACGGGGATACGACGCGGCTGGCGCCGGCCTGCCGTAGCTTCGACTCGAGGCCCGGTGAGCTGACGCGAGCCACGACGAAGACGTCGGGCTTGAGGCCGCGCGCCGTCAGCGTGATGTAGGTGTTCGCAAGGTCGGACTCGGAGGCTGCGATCACGGCGCTCGCCCGCGTGATGCCTGCGGCGATGAGGGTGTCTTCGGTGGTGGCATCGCCGAGGAAGACGAGGTAGCCGGCGGCCCGAGCGCGTGCGATAGCGCTTTCGTCCATATCGACGATGACGAATGGCACATTCCGGGCAGCGAGTTCGCGGGCGATCTCCTCGCCGACGCGGCCGTGACCGCAGATGATGTGGTGGTTGCTGAGCTTCTCGATCATGACCCTCATCCGCCGGATGCCGAAGAGCTCCTGGAGGTCGCCCTCGACGATAGAGGCAACCATCGCCGTCAAAATATAGAATGCCGTGCCGACGCCGAACAGCAGCAGGAACGACGCAATCAGCCGTCCTTCGGTGTCCAGCGGCCGTACCTCGCCGTAGCCGACGGTCGTCACGGTCGTCAACGCCATGTAGAGCGAGTCCCCCAGCGACCAGCCCTCAATGACCACGAAGCCGAGGGTACCGAGCACCACGACCGCGGAGAGCATCGCGACGCCGATTGCGACCCGGCTATGGGTGAAGGAAATAACCAGCAAACGCAGGCTCATAGCCTTATCTTAGGAGCGAACAGCAAGATTCGCTCAATGACCGGAAAACCGGCGCTCACATCCCGAAGGAGTCCCCATGCTCGGCATCAAACGCATCGATCACGTCTCGGTCGTCAACAGCGACCTGGAGGGGCGGATCAAGTTCTACACGGACCTCTTCGGAATGGCGGTTGCCGAGCGGTTCGAATCACCGGATGCGGGCTTCAAGGGTGCCGCGCTCTCGATCCCGGGCTCACCGAGCCAGTGGGAGATCCTCGAGCCGCTGGGCGACGACAGCTTCCTGCACAAGTTCCTCGCGGACCGCGGCCCGGGCATGCACCATGCAACCTTCGAGGTCGAAGACATCGCGAAGGCGGCAGCGGCACTGCGAGCCTACGGCGTTGAGCCCTTCGGCGAGAGCACCGCCGGTGAGTGGAAGCAACTCTTCCTCCACCCCCGCGACACGGGCGGCGTTCTCATCCAGCTCTACGAGAAAGTCCAGCCGTAACTGCTATCCAGACCCATCAGGCGGTGCCGTGGCCTCATCGGCTGGTGCTGAGGCGCTACTGCGTGCCCAGGGGAAGCGCCCTTCGAGCTCAATCTCGAGGGAGAAGCTGAGGAAGGTGCGGATCAGGACGATGCCTGCCAGCACGCCGATGCTCTCGAACGTTGGCGTGGCGGCGACGGTTCGGATGATATCCGCGGCGACGAGGATTTCGAGGCCCAGCAGGATGGAGCGGCCGAGGGAGCGACGATAGCTGCCATAGGCGTTCGCATCTTCGCGTTCGCTGACGGCGCGGAGGTAGGAGGCGGTGGAGATTGCCACGCCGACAATGATCGCGATGACGCCAGCGACGTCCACCGCTTTACCGATGTTCTCCATTGTCTCTGAGTACGTCATGCCGTGAGCATGGCGCGCCGTCAGACCCTGAACCGCAAACGGGGAGATGCCTGCCCTTGTGGATCTGTCTCGACTCGCTGACGGGCCGGGACTACGTCTTCTGGGTTACAACGAAGCCCTTGAGGATGCGCGCAATCTTGCTGCTGAGCGGGACCGGCTCCTTCACGTCGAGGTGCGCCTGGCTCTGCTTCGTGAGGACGAGAGGCAGGGCTGCGACCAGCTCGGCGCCGTAGAGGAGGATGCCGGCGCTGAGGTAGACCCAGAACATGAAGGCGACAACGGCGCCAAGCGAGCCGAACACGACGTCATAGTTGCTGAAGCGCTCGAGGTAGAGGCTGAAGGCCAGCTTGGCAAACTCGAAGAGGAGCGCCGCAACAATCGCGCCGGGGACCACGTAGGAGAGGCGCGGCCGTGTCACCGGGATCAGCGCGTAGAGGAAGACGAAGAGCAGAAACGAAAAGATCATCGGCAGGAGGATCGAGGCCAGCCACCAGAACGTACCGAGGTCATCCGCCAGACCGCCGAGGACGGGGATGTCGCTGCTATATGCCTCGGCTGCACGCAGGGCTGTGGTCGCCGCGATCGATGCGAGAAAGAAGGGCGTAAAGAAGAAGACCATCGAGAGATCGAGCAGCTTCTGCGGCACCCACGGCCGGTGAATCTCGACGCTGCTGGCGATGTTCAATGACCGTCTCACCGCGCCGAAGACGCTACTCGCCGCCCAGCCCATCGTGATCAGACCGATGATCCCGATAGCGCCGCTGCTCGTCGTACTCACGCTGCGGATCGCGTCGGTGACATCGGAGCGGCCCTGGTCCTGGGTCAGCGGGATGTTCTCCATGACCGCGTTGACGAGGTCGTCCTGGAGGCTCTGGTTCTCGAGGAGCAGGCCGACGACGCCGACAGAAAAGATCAGCAGAGGGAAGATGGAGAACAGGACGTAGTACGAGATACCGGCGGCGAGCAGCGAGCAGCCATGCTCTGAGTAGCGTTTCCCGGCATCGTAGGCCCAGTTCGCGGCGAAGCTCAGCCAGCGCATAGCTAAGCCTAGCATCGGCACGGGTGAGACGGTGCGAAAGCTCTCCTGGAGCGGCCCTGCTGCGTCAGGCGGGGAACGCATCGCGGCCGGCGGCGTCAGTGCGGCGCGGTGACCAGGTAGGCCTCCCGCTTCGGTGTGCGAGAGAGCAGGGGCGACATACCCTGTGACCACTGCTGAAACTCGGGCCGTGACGTCACCGCCTCAATCTGTTTTTCGAGCTCGGCGAGGTCGGTGACCTCTTGCTCGAAGACGACGTCAGGTGCGCCGTCGGAGCCGAAGTGGGAACGCAGGATGCGACAGTGGCCACCGCCGGCGTGCGAGATCATCGTCTCGAGCTGCTGCAGGCGATTGACGACCTCAGTGGTCTGGCCGGGGACGACGTGGAAGGGCAAACGGGATACGTACATTGGCGAAGCCTCCACCGCCACGCTACGCGTAGTCCCGTTCTGACCGGGCGCAATCGGCCTGCCAGTCGCGTTGCAATCCGGTTCGAACCGGGGCGTGATTCAGAAACGGATGACGACGATCTGGTCT
>JBFWZE010000055.1:0-18544 GCA_050185685.1 Dehalococcoidia bacterium | reverse complement strand
GCGTGCACCCAGGTCGAGTCGGTATCGATGCTCGCCCAGATCGGCTGGATGAAGACCATGACGAAGAGGCCAACCGTCATGCCGATGAGCTTCTTGCCCATCTTGCCGATGATCGCGACCACGATCATCAGGATCGGGATCGTGTGGAGGATCGGGTAGCCGATGATTTCATGTTCGTCGAGGCCGTCGACGCGCCCGCTGAAGGCGAGCATGCCTCCGAAGAAGAACTGGATGAAGACAAAGAGCATGAAGAGGCCGGCCAATCCAGCCAGAGCCGGTCGCGTCCAGGTCATCTGAGTTCTCCCTTTAGCTATTTAGCTACCCGTAACACTAAAGCACCGGCGCAGCCAGGCGTCAACCTGTGGCGCCAGATCTGCAACAGTCGTTTCCCCCATGATTGGGGCCCAGTGGCCGGCCTGAGGGACCGTGAGAACCTCTGCATCCAGGTAGGCGGCGGTGGCCCGTGAGTGGTCGGGGGAGACCGCCGTATCGAGCTCGCCGTAGACGAGCAGCTTCGGCGCCGAGATGGTCGCGGCGTCGATGCTGATGCCGCGCTGGCGCTGACGGCGGGCGAAGCCGCTCTCGAGGGCGCCGCGGCTGCTCTCGAGGACGCGGCGCGCCTCCTCCTCGCTAAGGTCCTTGAGAGCGCGGCGGGAACGCTGGTAGTTGTCCGGGTAGAGGCCGTAGAGCTCCGGACCGAAGGCGGTCGTCGGGGTCGCGCGGACCTTCTCGGGCTCGGCTCGCCCAGCGACCTCGAACGGCGGGCTGGGCGCGAAGAGCAGCAGGCCTGGTGTCTCGGGATGACGGGAGGCATAAAGCATCGCGATGAGGCCGCCCATGCTCCAGCCGGCGATGACCGGGTGGCTGCCGAGACGAGCTTCGACCTGGGTCGTGACCGACTCCACGTCGTGGACGTAATCGTCCATCGTGATCTCGCTGAAGTCGACCGGGAGACTGCGTCCATGGCCGCGAAGGTCGATGACGATGGGCTGGTGGCCGAGGGCGCTCAGCTGGCGGCGCCATGCGTCCCAGACCCATGCCCCGTTAGCGGCGCCGTGGATGAAGAGCACAGGTGGTATAGGCAATGACCGTTCCTTCTATCGAAGAGAATAGAGTGGCGAAATCGAAACTTAATAGACCGCGAAGTACATAGCCGACTGATGTTGCATGAATCGAAAGCGTGTTGGGCAAGAGTGCGTCGGAAGCGCGTTTTTCATGCTTACAGACGCATTTTTCGCCTTGTTGACACGCATTTTATCCGCGTGCTACCTTGCCGTCCGCTGGCGGGTAGAAGCGGCTGGAGCTTTGCTGCACCGCTTCGAAAAGTCAGCGAGTGACTCGGCGGGCCGCTAGCTCAATTGGCAGAGCAGGTGACTCTTAATCACCCGGTTGTAGGTTCGATTCCTACGCGGCTCACCACAAGATTTCTCCGGACAGCCGGCGGCTTCGGCCGCTGAGGGGAAGTGTCGGAATTGGCAGACGAGCATGACTTAGGATCATGTGCCGCAAGGCGTAGGAGTTCGAGTCTCCTCTTCCCCACCACGCCGTGTTGTCCTATTAAGTTGTTGTTTCTGGAGCCTCAGCGTTGGGGTTTCCACAACCAGTTCATCTAGCTGCTGGATGAAGGGGGAGTAATGCCGCCACTGCTGTCAGTGAAGGATCTCAAGACCTACTTCTACACGGAGGAAGGTGTGGTCAAGGCGGTGGACGGCGTTACGTACGACGTCCAGGAAGGCGAGACGCTCGCGCTGGTCGGTGAATCCGGCTGTGGCAAGAGCGTCAGCGCCATGTCCATCCTCCGCTTGATCCCGTTCCCACCGGGACGCATCGTCGATGGCGAAGTGCTGTTCGACGGTGAGGACATCCTCAAGATGGATGACACCGAGATTCGCCGCGTTCGCGGTAACCGAATCTCGATGGTCTTCCAGGAGCCGATGACGTCGCTGAACCCGGTGTTGACCATCGGCAAGCAGCTGACGGAGTCGATCGAGCTCCACCTCAAGCTGGACAAGGAAGCATCTGTCGCGCGTGCCGTGCAGCTGCTGGAGATGGTCGGTGTTGCCGAGGCTGAGCGCCGCGTCAACGACTACCCGCACCAGTTCTCCGGTGGTATGCGCCAGCGCGTGATGATTGCAATGGCGATGGCCTGCAACCCCCGCCTCCTGATCGCAGACGAGCCCACGACGGCGCTCGACGTGACGATCCAGGCGCAGGTGCTCGAGGTTATGGCCCGCCTGAGCCGCGAGTTCGGCACCGCGGTGATCATCATCACCCACAACCTTGGCGTTGTTGCCCGCTACGCGGACCGCGTCAACGTCATGTACGCCGGCAAAATCATCGAGACCTCCACAGCGGAGAAGGTGTACGCGGACCCGCGGCACCCCTACACGCTGGGCCTGCTCAACTCGGTCCCGCGCCTCGACCAGGCGTCGGGTGAGAAGCTGATCCCGATTGAGGGTCTGCCGCCGGACCTGGGACACCTGCCTCCGGGCTGTGCGTTCTACCCTCGTTGCACCTACCGCGTCGACAAGTGCAAGGAGGAGTACCCTCCGCTGCAGATGGTCGCGGAAGGCCACTACGCCGCCTGCTGGGTGGACGTGACGAAAGGAAAGCCGACCAACAATGGCAACTGAAGCAGCCCCCAGTCACGCCAACCGATTCATCGACCAGAACGACATTCTGCTCGATGTCAAAAACCTCAAGATGCACTTCCCGGTTACGGCCGGGTTCCTGATCCAGCGCAAGGTCGCCGACAACAAGGCCGTCGACGGAGTCACCTTCGACATCAAGCGTGGTGAGACCCTCGGCCTGGTCGGTGAGTCCGGTTGTGGCAAGTCCACGACCGGCCGCGCCATCCTCCAGCTGTACAAGCCGACGTCCGGTGAAGTCATCTTCAACGGCGTCGACCTGACCAAGCAGCACGGCAAGGAGCTGCGCGCCAACCGCCGCAAGATGCAGATGGTCTTCCAGGACCCCTACGCGTCGCTCAACCCGCGCATGTCGGTCCGCGACATCATCAGCGAGCCGCTGGTGATCCACGGCCTGGGCAACGCCAACGAGCGCCGTGAGCGGGTTACGGAGCTGATGCGCGTCGTCGGTCTGAACCCGTACTACGCCTCTCGCTACCCGCACGAGTTCTCTGGTGGTCAGCGCCAGCGCATCGGCATCGCCCGGTCGCTCGCAGTGTCGCCTGACTTCATCGTCTGTGACGAGCCGGTTTCGGCGCTTGACGTGTCGATTCAGGCACAGGTCATCAACCTGCTCGAGGAGCTGCAGGAGGAGTTCGGCCTTACCTACCTCTTCATCGCCCACGACCTCGCCGTCGTTCGCCACATCAGCGACCGCGTCGGCGTTATGTACCTGGGCAAGATGATGGAGCTGGCCGGCCGTAACGAGATCTACGAGAACCCGCTCCACCCCTACACCAAGGCGCTGCTGTCCGCCGTTCCGATTCCGGACCCGCTGCTCGAGCGAAAGCGCGAGCGCATCATCCTGACGGGCGACGTTCCCAGCTCGCTGCGGCCGCCGAAGGGCTGTGTCTTCCACACGCGCTGCCCCATCGCCGGTGAAGAGTGCCGGGTCGAGATCCCCGAGTGGCGCGAAGCTGAGCCGGGCCACTGGGTTGCCTGTCACAAGGTCTAGCGGTTTGAGAGAGCGTCGGCTAAGCTGGGCGGAGTCATTTTGCCCAAACCGAAAGCAGTCGCCGGACCTGTGACAATTCAAGACAAGACCTTCGAGCCGTTCGCCACTGAGCCCGCCTATATCCGAGTCAACGAGAAGTTGGTGGATAAGGTTGTACGGCAGCTAAAGGGCGTCAAACACATCCGGCTGCTCGACATCGCCGCCGGCACGGGTCTGATGACCCTGCTGACCTGGGAGAAGTCGAAGCCGGCTGGCGCCACTGTCGATTCTGTCCTCCTGGACATTGACCTGCCAGCACTGAAGATGATCCGGACAGAGACGCGCGCCGACAAAGCGCACTACGTCTACGCTTCGGCATCAGACCTGCCGCTCAAGCCGGGCTACGACGCGGCGATCTTCGCGAACAGCCTCCACCTCCTCGACCACGAGATGAAGGTGAAGGCGCTCGCGGAGGTGAACCGCGTCCTCGAGCACGGCGGCGTCCTTGCAGTGAACTCCACGTTCTACGACGGTGCCTACCCGGAGGAGAGCAAGCCGTTCTACAGCCGCTGGATCCGCCGTTCGATCGTCGAGATTAACCGGCGTCTGCCCGACCGCGAGAAGTCGGAGAAGGTCCAGGCGATGGACTGGCTGCCGGCCTCGGGCTACCGCGAGCTTATCGAGTGCGCCGGCTTCAAGATCGTCGAGATGCGGGAACGGCGCGTACTTCTCAGCCAGGCTTCGGTCCGGGCAATCAGCTCCTACGCCGAGTTCGCGAAGGGCGCGCTCCACGCAACCGACGCCGACGCAGAGGATGCTGCGAAGTGCCTCCAGGCTACGGTGCAGCAGACCTTCCGCGACCTGAAGATGAAGTACCTGCCGCGAAACTGGCTGGAGATCATCGCAGTCAAGGCGTAGATAGCGGTCAGCTTTCAGCTTTCAGCAATTTAGGGCCCTTCCTTCGGAAGGGCTCTTTCATTTGCCTGCACGCCGGCACTCCAGGCTGTCCGTCCGCGACGGGACGTCGAATTCTGTCGCCAGCACTGTGCCTCTCAACGTAGCCAAGACGTCCCCGTCTCGGCGGTACGGCGTTTTGAGCCGTTGGAGCATGCGGCGCCAGGATGGAACGCCCGGTACGGTGGTGGAAGGGCTGCAGGGGGCGAAGGGGCACCTGCGCTCCAACTAGCTCCGGGGCCCAGGCGCTCGCTTACAGGGTACGCACACGGCGGGCCCTGAGGGCCGTCAGCGCGGCGAGCAGGACGAGGAGTGCCCCATTCACGCTGAGAGCGGCGGTGACGCCGAAGGAGGCGATGAGCAGGCCGATCTGGAGATGACCGGCAGGTCCGAAGCCGATGGCGAGCACCCAGGATCCCATCGCACGGCCGCGCAGCTCATTGGGAACGGACGCCTGCACGAGGGTCTGAGTGAGGACGTCGGTCAACGAGGCACAGCCTGCGACGAGGCCAATCGCCACGACCGCGAAGGCCAGCGATGTGCCGCTGCCCAGGACGGCCAGCGCGACGCCGAAGAGCACCAGGACGATCAGGAACAGCGGTCCCTTGTGGGAGGGTTCACCACGCAGTGACAGTCCGATGATCGCGATGATGCCGCCGACCGAGGCCGCCGCGTTTAGCAGCCCCAGGGACTCGGGGCCGGCATCGAGGAGGTCACGAGTCAGGTTCGGCAGCGCCGCCTGGTAGGAGAATCCGAGGATTTCGACCGCCGCGGTGAGGGCGACGAGTACGGCGAGTGTGCGATTGCTCGCCATCTCGGAAAGGTACTCGCGCGAACCTTTGAGGATCGGCGTTCGCGTCGAAGGTGCCGCCTGGCCGGATGAACGGGCAAGGAACATCGCCACGCCGGAGAGCAGGAGGCAGATGCTGACGGCAAGATACGCCTCGCCACCACCTGCTTCCTGAAGGATCAGTCCCGCTCCCAGCGAGCCCGCGATACCGCCGACGCCCTGCCCCAGCCTCGTCAGCGCCATTGCCCCGACCGCTTGCGACGGACCGACGATGTCGAAAGCGTAGCTCTGCCTCGCCGACTGCCCGAGAGCGCGCAGCCCGCCGCCGATGAACGTGAAGCAGAGGATCGCCAGCACCGAGAGGGCGCCGGAGAACGCCAGCAGGGCGAGGACGCCGGCGTTGAGGCCCGAACCGAGGCTACAGACGCGCAGGAGCGCGCGGCGGTCGAAGCGGTCGGCGATCGCTCCTCCAGGGATGCCGAGCAGGAAGTTCGGCAAGGCGCGAAGGGCAATACCGAGGCCGACGATCAGCGCCGAGTCGGTGTCTTCGAGGAGGAGCCAGCCAAGGACCACGGTCTCGCCGACGTATCCGGCGCCTTGAAAGAGCGTCGAGAGGCAGAGGACGCGGTAGTCATGGTGGCTGAGGGGGTGACGCGTCGACGCGCGGGCTTCCGAGACCATGCCCGGCTGCGACGGCTGCATTCGTTACTCCCCCGGACGATACGCAGGGTGCGTCGCGTCCTGAGAGAGAATAGACGATGCGGGCGTTACATCAGGCCTCGAAACCGATGCCGATGTGGGAGTTGTCGCAGAACGGCTTGTTTCGTGATGAGCCGCAGCGGCACAACGCAGCGCGGGTGGCGCGACGGATGACGTTGCCCTCGGCGTCGCAGATCTCGAGACTGCCGCGAACATAGAGCGGACCGTTCGTCTGCGCCTCGACTTCGACCTCGCCGCCGGCCGGCTCCTGGGGCCCGCCATCGGTGCGCTCGTAGCTGAGGGCGCCGCTGGGGCAGTGTCTTATTGCCTCAGCGATGGCTTCGGCGGATGCCCGGCCTGCGCTCACCCACGGCCGCGCCTTCGGGTTGAAGACGTCGGGCTGGTTGAGCGTGCAGTTCCCGGTGTGGAGACAAAACGCCGGCTCCCAGTGAACGATGATGCCGTCGCCCTCGTACTGGCGGTGGACATGACCTGACGAGTGTTCGCTGCTCATCGAGTTATCCCTGTCGAAAAACCGCGTCCTCGAACTCGGGGTGGCGGTTGAGGTAGCCCGCAACGTAGGGGCAGAGCGGGACCGCTTTGACGTCATTGTCGCGGGCCCAGGTCAGCGCTGCCGATGCGAGCTTCCCGCCGAGGCCCTTCCCTTCGAGCTCCGGTGGCACCTGGGTGTGGACGAAGACGACATAGTCGCCGCGCATGTCGAACGTCAGGAATGCGACCGCGTCGCCAACCCGGATCTCGAACTGATTCGCGGCGTCATTCTTCTCTACGGTAAGGTCATCGGGGTTGATGTTGGTCACGGGAGGCCTTCCTGTTGGGCGCGAGCTGATGAACCAGTGTAGCCCAGCGACGGGCGCTCCCGGCAGCGGAGCCGTCCCCTGCAGCCGCCTGCGGGCAAAGGTCGATGGGCGACGACTGAGCAGTCCGCCCCAGACAGCCACGGAAGGTCGTGATCCCGGCATCTGGGAGCGCCACCTCCTACGCAGATGCTCGTGAGTACCGCTAGCAAGGTCGAGTACGGTCGTTCGGCCCGGTACCGCAGCGCCGGCCAGGATTCGCGGCCTCGCGGGAATGTCGCAGTCCGGGCCGACCAATGCAAGCGGAAGAGGTCGATAATGACGCACGCCTTACTGGCGGTCCTTATCTTCGGCAGAGAAGATCCCGGCCTAAACCACCACGACAAGCGTCGCTTCTCTCTCAGCAAAGCCGCCTAAAGCGCGGGGCAATTGACTGCCTAATTCGCGCCTGTTAGCATCCCGAAATCGTCGATCATGTATCGACAAATGGCCGGGTGAGATGCGGGCGTTCGGTCCGGGTGTGACCATCGCCTCGAGGGTCACACAGATGATGCAGGCGCCACCAATCGACAACGATCCCCTGGAGGGAGTCCAGGGGGCAGAGCGCGCAGGCCGCCTCAAGGCCGACCAGGTGACGCGGCTGCGAGAGCTGGCGAAGAAGCTTCCACCGCTGCTGATTGGCGTCATGGCGTCCTGGGTGGCGTACCTCATTGTCGTGCCCTACCTGTGCGCAACGGTAAGCCCGTGGTTCCTGCTGGCGATCCCCACGGTGGGCCTCTACATCTTCGGCTGGCTCGGCTACTACCGGCATGAGCTCTGGCACAGCTACTTCCCGGGATTGCACAACCCGACCTTCTACGATGTGGTCTCGGCGCTGCTGTTCTCCGACCCCCAGGTCTACCGGACCTGTCACCCCACCCACCACAAGTTCATCCACACGACCCGCGACCTCGAGTTCTTCACGGAGGACTACGAGAACAACCGGAGCCGGCGGCGCCGCCAGTACGTACTGGAGCTGCTCTTCGGCAACATCGCCTGGGAGCTCTACACGTTCCAGCGCCTGCACAAGGAAGGACGGATCCGGGTCGTCTCGGCGAGGCGGTCGTGGTTCCACCGCAGCCTCGGCGTGGCGGCGCTTCTGATCGTCGCCTACCTGCTCGACCCGATGGCGCCCGTGTACAGCGTCATCGTCTTCGTGGGGACGCTCTGGCTTGGCGCGCTGCTTACGCGTCACAACCAGTGGCTCGAGCACCTGGGCATCGTCTCGGATGGGGACATCCTGCAGCGCAACCACCTGACTCGGAACCTCGACAAGCGAAGCATTGCCGGCAAGCTCTGCGGCTTCTTCACGCACGAGGACTCGGACGCACACATCTATCACCACACGGATGGCCGCATCCCGTCGCGTAACACCGGCCTGCCGCTGCCGGACGGCGCGCTGACGATTTCGATGCGTGAGTACCTGGGCATCCTGGTGAAGCACTACCGCGAGCTCTAGCCAGCTACGAGTCCACCGTCAGACCCGTAGCTCAGGACGCGAGCAGGTTTCCGGCTCACGGTCGAAACCGCGTGGCCCGTAGCTGCGGCCATGCTACGATTGCTGCATATTGGATACAGCCCACATCCGCAACTTTTCAATCATCGCCCACATCGATCACGGTAAGTCCACCCTCGCCGACCGGCTGCTGGAGCTGACCGGGACGATCAGCTCGCGTGAAGCCGCGCCTCAGCTCATGGACTCCATGGAGCTCGAGCGCGAGAAGGGCGTGACGATCAAAGCGAAGGCCGTGCAGATGCTCTACCGCGCCCGCAACGGCGAGGAGTATGAGCTCAACCTTATCGACACCCCCGGGCACGTCGACTTCGCCTACGAGGTCTCACGCGCCCTCGTTGCCTGCGAAGGCGCGCTGCTGGTCGTCGATGCGGCCCAGGGCGTCCAGGCGCAAACGCTCGCGAACCTCTACCAGGCGCTCGAAAACGACCTGCAGATCATCCCGGTCCTCAACAAGATCGACCTGCCGAACGCCGACCCTGAGCGCGTCAGCGAGGAGCTGGCCCGCATTGTCGGCTTCGACCTCGACGAGATGATCTACGCCTCGGCCAAAGAAGGCACCGGCGCCGAAGAAATCCTCGAGGCAATCGTCGAGCGCGTACCGCCGCCAAAGGGCGACCCGAACGCACCGCTCCGTGCCCTGGTCTTCGACTCGAAGTACGACACCTACAAGGGCGTCCTGACCTACGTCCGCGTTGTCGACGGCAGCATCGAGCCGAACACGCCGCTGCGCCTGATGTGGAACGAGAAGCGCTTCGACCCGGTCGAGCTTGGTGTCTTCCACCCGGGGCTCTTCCCGGTGCAGCGCCTCGATTGCGGCGAGGTGGGCTACGTCGCCACGGGCCTCAAGAGCATCCGGGACGCCCGGGTTGGTGACACGCTGACGACGGACGACGAGCCGGCGACGGAGCCGCTGCCGGGCTATCGTTCCGCCAAGCCGATGGTCTTCGCGGGCCTCTATCCGGCAGAAGCAGCCGATTACACGCTGCTGCGCGATGCCCTCGAGAAGCTGCACCTGAGCGACGCCGCGCTGACCTACGAGCCGGAATCGAGCCTTGCGCTGGGCTTCGGCTTCCGCTGCGGCTTCCTCGGCCTCTTCCACATGGAGATCGTCCAGGAACGGCTTGAACGCGAGTACGACCTGACCCTGATCTTCACGGCGCCCAGCGTCGAGTACCAGGTGACGCGGACCGACGGCACCGAGATCATCCTCGACAACCCCGCTGACCTGCCGACGCCGAACGAGATCTCCCAGATCCGCGAGCCCTGGGTCGATGTCTCGATCGTGCTCCCGGACCGCTACGTCGGTGCGGCGATGGAGCTGACGATCGGCCGCCGCGGCACCTTCAAGCGGATGGAATACCTCGACGCGGGGAAAGACACCGCGAAGGGTGAGTCGCGCGTGCTGCTCGAGTACCACGTTCCGCTCTCCGAGATCCTCACCGACTACTACGACCAGCTGAAGTCGCGCACCCAGGGTTACGCAAGCCTCGATTACCAGCTCGCGGGCTACGAGCCGGCGCGGCTGGTGAAGCTCGACATCCTTGTGAACAACGAGCCCGTGGATGCGCTAACGCTGATCTGCCACCCTGAGAACGCCCAGATGCGCGGCCGGGACCTCGTCGAGCGGCTGCGCAAGCTGATCCCGCGCCAGATGTTCGACGTACCGATCCAGGCAGCGATTGGCGGCAAGATCATCGCCCGCGAGACGGTGCGCCAGATGCGCAAGAATGTCCTCGCGAAGTGCTACGGCGGTGACGTGACCCGGAAGCGGAAGCTCCTCGAGAAGCAGATCGAGGGTAAGAAGCGGATGCGGCGGGTTGGGAGCGTGGAGATTCCGCAGGAAGCCTTCATGGCGGTCCTGAGCCTCGATCGGTAGCAGTCAGCTATCAGCTATCAGTGGTCAGCTCTCCTGGCGGGACATGCCGTCTCGTTGAGTTTCCGGCATTGAGTCAGGGCATCGCACGGACGTTATAGACGGGCGCCACCACCGGACGCTGCGCGCGCTTCGCTTGCTGGCAGTTCTTTTTTGTGCGAACGGGGGACACCCCCGTGCCCCCGCGCAGGGGCTGCGCCCTACGAACCCTGCTGCGCGGCCGGCCACTGGAACGACGTTCGCCCTCCACGAGTCCACCACTAGCCGACGTCGCACGCGTATCGCCCAGGTCTTGTAGGCGGACGCCACCACCCCGCCGCTGCGCGCGCTTCGCTTGCTGGCGGTTCTTCTATGTGAGGCGGGAGACACCCCACACCCCCGCGCAGGGGCTGCGCCCCTACCGACCCTGCTTCTGGAATGGAGATCGCCCGGGGCCCTATCTCCCGCGAGGTGATAGCCGGCCTTCCCTCGCCCCCTGGGAGAGGGTGAGGCGCGAAGCGACTGGGTGAGGGCGTGGCCGTGGCGATGCGTCTGGGTTAGCCCCGCCTTGGCCGGTCGAGGTCGGCGGTGTCGATGATGATGGTGACGGGGCCGTCGTTCTCGAGTGCGACGTGCATGTGAGCGCCGAAGCGGCCTCGGGCGGTCGTTATGCCGAGAGCTTCGAGGCGCTGGGCGTAGGTCTCGACGAGGGGCTCGGCGATCTCGGGTGCTGCGGCGGCGCTGAAGCCGGGACGGCGGCCGCGACGGGTGTCGGCGTAGAGGGTGAACTGGCTCACGACCAGCGCCTCACCGGCGACGTCGAGCAGTGAGCGGTTGAACCGGCCTTCGTCGTCCGCGAAGATGCGGAGCTCGGCGGTCTTCTCGGCGAGGCGTACGGCTTCGGCAGCGTCATCGCCCTCGCCGACGCCGACGAGCACGAGAAGGCCCGCGCCGATCGCGCCTACAGTCTCATCTCCAACGCGCACGGAGGCAGACGTCACACGCTGGATGACGAGCCTCATGCGGGTGGGTGTGGGGTCTTAGTCGTCGCTGCTGGAGGCGGCGGGTGCGGGCGCGCTGTCGGCCTTCGGCGTACTCGACGACGAGTCGCTCGAGCTGCTGCTGGACGACGAGGACGACGGCCCGTCGGAGGTGACGGTGGCGCTGCTGCCCTTTCGGCTGTCGGTGATGTAGAAGCCGCTGCCCTTGAAGACGATGGGCGGCGGGAAGAGGACACGCTTGGCCTGGGCGCCACAGGTGGGGCACTCCTGGCGGGCCGGAGCATCGAAGCCCTCGCGGGTCTCGTACTGGTGGCCGTTTGTACACCGGTACTCGTAGGTCGGCACGATAGGTTCCTCTCGCAGGCAGGAATGATTGTTGTAGAAGGTAGTCTACGGCGCAGCGCGCACAGTGACAAGGCTTTCACTAGCACTCTTGCAGGACGAGTGCTAGTTCGGGATCAAGCGTTGAACAGGTCGAGCATGAGCTGGTCGAGCCAGAGCATCACGACGAGGGCGACCACGCCGACCACGGCCGCCGTGACGTAGGCAGGCAGCCGCTGCTCGAATGAACGCAGCAGGAGCAGCGGTAGAGCGAGTGCAACCCCGAGGTCGGCGAGAGCAAGATAGACATGGGTATCGCCCCACTGCCAGTAGCCGTGCCGCAGTGCGTCCCCGGCGAAATACGCGACCTCGCCGACGAGCATGCCGCTTAGGAGTCCTACCGCGAGAGGTTTCAGGACGTTCGGGCCGCTGCGCCAGAACGCGCCCGCACAGCCGAAGATCGGCCCGGCGATAAGGGCGACGGCGAACCAGCCGGTCATCGCACCCTGCAAAGGGATGCCCTCTCTGTCGCCTGAGACGCGAATAGCGACGTAGTAGGTGGCGACTGCGAGCGTGAGAGCGGTGGCGCCCCCGAATGCGCCCCACGCGGGCCTTACGAGGAGGGCGCCAGTGACGAAGGCGAGAAAGAGCCACGGGCTTGGGACGTTGCCGAGGCCCCTGATGACCTCGTTGAGGGTGCTTGTCGTCTCGGCGCGGTCGGACTGCCAGGCGAAGAGGCCGAGGGCAGGACCGGCAAGGAGGGGAGCAAGAAACCCGGCGACATTCAGGATGTCGAGGCTGGAACGCGGCCGGGCGCGGGTTGCGGTGTCGGAGGCGATGGGCGGGACTCCTCAGGGCGCGACGCGAAAAGCATACAGCTAACAGGCGTCAGCAGTCAGCAGTCGAGCTTCGAGTGAGGTTAGCCGAGCTACCATCCCGTGTGGTTGGGTACAGTACCGCCCGCGTCCGCTGCTCGGGCTCATAGCTCGGGGCTCGAAGCTCACGCCTGCCGTATCATCGAGGACATGAATTTGACTCTGGCTGCTGGAATCGACGCGATTGAGCTTGACCGCGTGCAGAGGGTGCTGCGAAAACACCCGGAGCGCTTCATCAAGCGGGTATACACGGAGCTGGAGGCGGCCTACTGCCGCGGCCGCGTGAGTGAGCTGGCGGTGCGATTCGCCGGCAAGGAGGCGATGATGAAGGCGCTGGGCACCGGCGTCCGCGGCATCGCCTGGCGCGAGATCGAGTTTCTCGCCGACCGCCGCGGCAAGCCCCTGGTCTACCTGCACGGCAAGGCGAAAGCGCGCGCAGAGCTGCTGGGGATGGGCCAGCCGGAGGTATCGATGACCCACAGCGACACGATCGCGATGTCCTTCATCGTCGCGCCGATCTTCGGGCCGGCGATCGACTACGACGACGCGCGGGAAGCCTTTATCGAGCGCATGAAGCGCCGCGGACTGCTGCCGTCATGAAGCTGGTGACAGGGACGGAAATGCGGGCGCTGGAGCAGCGGGCGTTCGCCGCCGGCGCGACACCAGAGGGCCTGATGGCGAACGCAGGCCACGCAATCGCCGACGCGCTACACGAGCCCCTCGGCGGTATCCCGGCGCGGCGGATCGTCGTGCTGGTGGGGCCGGGCAACAACGGCGGCGACGGCCTCGTCGCGGCGAAGCATCTCAGCGACTTCGGCGCCGAGGTCATCGTCTACCTGGTTGCGCCGCGGTCCGAGGCCGACCCGAACCTCCAGCAGGTGCGAACCCGCGACATCGAGGTAATCCGCCTCGAAGGTACGACCGATTCCGCGTACGACGAGGCGATTGCCCGCGCCGACGCGGTGATCGACGCCGTGCTCGGCACCGGCAGCCTCCGTCCACTCGAGGGCGCAGCAGCGGCAGCGCTCGACGGCTTGAAGAACCGGCGCGGCCTGCTATTCGCGATCGACCTGCCCAGCGGCGTCAACGCGGACACCGGCGAGGCCGACCCGCACGCACCGCGCGCCGACGTCACGCTCACCCTCGGCCTCGCCAAGACCGGCCTCTACACCTGGCCCGGCTCCAGCCTCGCAGGCGAGGTCGAAGTGCTCGACATCGGCCTCGATGCGTCCTTCGCTGCAGAGGTGAAGACCGAGCTGCTTACGGAGCAATGGGCGCGCGAGCATCTGCCCGAGCGTCCCGGCGAGTCGAACAAGGGCAGCTACGGCCGCGCCCTGATCGTCGCAGGCTGCGACCGCTACCTCGGCGCCGCGACGCTGGCCTCGCTCGGGGCGCTACGGTCCGGTGCAGGCCTCGGCATGGTGGCCGCGGTGGCCTCCGTGCGCGCGGCGGTCGCTTCGAACCTGCCGGAGGTCACGTACCTGCCGCTACCCGAGTCAGAGGGCGCGCTCGATGCATCAGCGGGCGACGTTATTGCGCGCGCCCTGCCGGGCAACGACGTACTGCTGATGGGCCCCGGTCTGAGCACTGCTTCCGGCGTGCAGTCGGTGATCCGCGGACTCCTGACGTCAGAGGTGGTCGAGGAGGTGCCGCTGGTGCTGGACGCCGATGCGCTCAACTGCCTGGCGCGATTCCCAGGCTGGCACGAGCGCGTGAAGGCGAAGGCGGTCCTGACGCCGCACCCGGGGGAGCTGGCGCGCGTGGCAAACCTGACGGTCGCCGAGGTGCAGTCCTCGAGGCTGCCGACGGCCCAGCGGCTGGCGCAGGAGTGGCACCAGACCGTCGTGCTCAAGGGCGCCCACACGGTCGTCGCGGCGCCGGATGGTACGACGTTCGTCAGCCCGTTTGCGAACGCGGCGCTCGCGACGGCAGGGACGGGCGACGTGCTCGCCGGGGCGATCGCCGGGCTGATTGCGCAGGGAATCGAGCCGTCAACCGCGGCAGGGCTCGGCGTCTATTTGCACGGCGCCGCGGCGGAAGAATACGCGGCTGACTACGGCGCCTCGGGCATGCTGGCAAGCGAGCTGGCGCGGGGTATTGCCGTGGTTGCGGCAGCGCTGCGGCGGCAAAGAGAAAAGCGCCTTGCGGCGCTTTGAGAGAAATGATGGCGGAGGGGGAGAGATTCGAACTCTCGATCCCGAAAAACAGGATACCCGCTTAGCAGGCGGGCGCACTAGGCCACTATGCGACCCCTCCGCGGCCTTTTCGTCATTCTAGCTGGCCGATCGCTGAGCGACAATGCCGGCCGGGCGTGAGGCGGCAAAGTGCCCGACGGGAGAATGAAGGGTGCTGAGTAATTCGGGAAACCGTTGTTCGAGCCGAATCTGGCGGGTTAGATGAACGAATTAATTACAACCCCTTTGCCGAACGCCCGAACCACGAGCCTTTCGCTTGACATGACACAAAAGTTCGACGATTATGCTTAGGTTTGGGAAGCTGTAAGCTAGTAATGTGTGTAGGTCCTAGAGCAAATACTTGGCGGGCTTCTAAGAAGGAGTGGTAACTATGCAGGCCTACTGTCTCAAGTGCCGGACGCAGCGTGAGATGAAAGACGCAAAGGCGGTAACCATGAAGAATGGCAAGCCCGCCACCCAGGGCGCCTGCCCTGTCTGCGGTACGAAGATGTACCGCATCGGCAAGAGCTGAACCTGGCAACGGCCTCGGCATAGGACGGACCGGCGTATCTCGCCGGTCTTTTCGTTGTGAGCCGTGTCTCCCGTCGTGCCCGGTCTGCCGTCGGGTGCGGCCGCCGGGATTCGACGGCCGCACCCGATGGCTAGCTGCGCTTCTGATCGCCCTTATCGCCCTGCCCTTTTGGGACGGTGGTTTTTGCCTGCTGGCGGCGGTCCGCGGCAAGCGAAGCGCCCTTGTCGACCTGATCGGTCGTGAAACGGCCCTTCTCATCTCGACGGATATAGCGGCTGGCACCCCTGCTGGTGATCATCTCCCGCTTCGTAGCCATGTGACTGTTCCTCCTGCCGCGCCAGCAGGTTCGTATTGAATGCTGCCACGGTCCCGCCGTGAACGGCGTCTCATGCCCCATGATCCGGGACGAGGCGGTCCGCACGAAGTCTGCGGGCCGCCTCGTTCGCGGTTAGCTGCCGGTGCGCCGCAGCTGTGACTGGTCGTCATTGTCGGCGCCGTGAATGATCTCGCCCTGCCAGCCGCCGGTTTCGCTGCCGCGGGTCTCGATGAACTCCTTGAAGCGCTTCATATCGGCCGTCACCTTGCGTGAGACGAAGCCGAGCGCGCCACCGGCCTTCTCCTTGAAGTCTTCCGGTTCGTACTCCATGTGGAGCTCGATCTCCGTCTTGCCGTTCTCCGGCTCCTTGAAGATGACGGTGCCCGAGTTGATAACGCCGCCTTCGCTCTCCCAGGCCAGCACCTCGTTCGGCACCTGCCGGGTGATGTGGGCGTACCACTCCTTCTGCTCGCCGCCGAGCTCCGCCGTCCAGAAGAGCCGCTCATCGCTGAGCTGCTGCACTTCCTTGACGCCTTCCATGAAGCGGGGGAACTCCTCGAACTGCGTCCACTGGTTGTAGGCAGTCTGCAGCGGGACGTCGACGGTGATCTTGGTGTCTACGTTGGCCATGTCTCTTCTCCTCCAGGTTGTGGCGCAGGCTCTGAGGTGAGAGTAGGTTCGCGGCTCTTATGTCGGCGTTTTTCGGCGGGAGGTGTGGTTTACAGCCCTATCGCAGACGACCGCAGCGCAATTCAGGCGACCTGGGAGCAGACACGGCTTCTACCTGAGCATCCAGGCGAGCGTCCGAAGCTAGGAAACCGGAGGAAAGAAGGCCGTGCGAGCGTGGTTCAGGGGGTCCAGAGGAGGCTTTGCCCGGTGGTCGTGAGCATCTGAAGCTTGTCCGCGGCCTCGGCGGGCGTGAGGTCGGTGTTGTCGATTACGTGGGCCGGGTGCCATTCAGCGAGCTGCTTATATACCGCCTCGATGCGCTGGCGTCCGGCGCGCGCGTCACGGCGGCCTGCATCTCGGACGACCGACGTTTCGAGGGCGGGCAGCAGGCGGATGTGGTGGATGGGCACCGCCGCCGGCTTCAGGCCATCGAGAATGAACGCGAGGTCCTCTTCGGTGGGGACCACGTCGTCGACGATCACGCCGATGCGGTCGGCGAGGAAGTTGAGGCTGACGGAGACGGCATTGCGGAGGGCGAGGTGCTGCTGGTGCCGCCACTCGGCCTCTCTCCCGATGGCGTGAGGACGCACAAAGCCGGTGGGCGTGATCAGGTGACGCAGCACGTCGGTCTGGACGAGCGCGACGCGGTCATAGCGGTCGGCCAAGGCAAGCGCAACCGTCGTCTTACCGGCGCCGGGCGGTCCGCTCAGGATCAGGACATCAGCCACGCGTGGTTTCGATCTCGAGGCTGATGTCGAGGGCCTTCGCAGAATGCGTCAGTGAGCCGGACGAGATGATGTCGACGCCGGACTCGGCGATTTCGCGGATGTTCTTGAGGGTGACGCCGCCAGAAGCCTCGGTGAGGGCACGGCCGCCGATCGCTTTGACGCAGGCTGCCATCTGGGCGGGAGTCATGTTGTCGAGGAGGATGATGTCGGCACCTACCTCGACCGCCTCGAGGGCCTCTTCAAGGGTCGTCACTTCGACCTCGATGCGCTGGGTGTGCGGGGCACCGGCGCGCGCTGCTTTGATGACGTCGCCGAGGTCGAGACCGCGCGATCGCCCTGCAGCGATGTGGTTGTCCTTGATCAGCACGCCGTCGCTGAGATTGTAGCGGTGGTTGTGACCGCCGCCGGTGCGGACCGCGTACCGCTCTAGGTAGCGCAGCCCGGGCGTCGTCTTGCGCGTGTCGACGACGCGGGAGCCGAGGCCGTCGACCGCATCGACGAGGGCGCGAGTGAGAGTCGCGGTGCCAGAGAGGCGCTGCAGGAAGTTCAACGCGATTCGCTCCGCCGACAGGATCGACGCAAGGGGACCCTCGACCTGCGCAACCGTCATGCCGGGCTCCATGCGGGCGCCTTCGCGGATCAGCGGCGCAAAGGCAATGTCGGCGTCGATCGCTCGGAAGGCGGCCTCTGCAACGGGCAGTCCGGCGATGACGCCGTTGTCCTTCGCGAGGAAGACGCCGCGTCCCTGCTGGTCGGGCGGGACGGTGGTCTGCGTCGTGATGTCGTTGAACGCGCCATCTTCTTCGAGGGCGGCGCGAACGATGCGTTCAACGAGGGCGGGATCGAGGGTCATGTCAGTGCCCTTCCAGGTGTGAGAAACGGCTGATGGTGGGTGAAGCCTGATCGCAAAGACAAGACGCCGCCGCGGACAGGGCCGAAGCCGCTGTCCCTACGAGTGCCTCGGTTCCTGTGAGTTCAGGCGCTTCTTGCCCGATTGCTGGATTGCCCGACTGCACGCTCAGGCGTCCCTTCGGAAGACGGTGTGTCGGCGCCAGGCGTCGCTCGTCTCCGGGTAGTCGAGGCGGTAGTGGGCACCGCGGCTTTCGGTGCGGATCAGAGCTGCCTCAGCGCTGAGGCGTCCGGCGAGGACGAGGTTATTGAGCTCCTGGGTGTGGCGGTCGGTGGCCGGCGCCAGGTGCTGCTCCCAGTCGGCGAGCTGCATCACCGCCTCCACGAGGCTGCTGCCGTCGCGGACGATGCCCACCTTGTCCCACATCAGGGTCTGCAGGTTCGCGAGGCTCAGCGTCGTCTCTGCGCCGACGAGGGCAGTTGCGCCGCGTCCGGCAGCGTGGCGGGCCAGAAGGCTGAAGCCGCGGTCCGGCAGCGCGATCGCATCGGCCACAGGGGCAGTTGCGTGGCGATTCGCGTCGAGGGTGCGGTCGATAATGCGGCGAGCGAAGACGATCGTCTCGAGCAGCGAGTTGCTGGCGAGGCGGTTCGCGCCGTGGACGCCGGTGCAGGCGCACTCGCCCGCAGCGTAAAGGTTGCGGACGTTGGTCTCGCCCCAGGCGTTCGTGCGGACGCCGCCCATCGTGTAGTGAGCGGCCGGTGACACCGGGATCGGGTCCTTCGTGATATC
>JBFWZE010000054.1:0-18944 GCA_050185685.1 Dehalococcoidia bacterium | reverse complement strand
ATGGTGCCGCTCTGCCAGGACACCGGCACCACCGTCGTCTTCATCGAGCTCGGCCAGGACGTCCACGTCATCGGCGGCAACCTCGAAGAGGCGATTCACGCCGGTGTCGGCCAGGGCTATAGCTCGGGCTTCATGCGCGCCTCGATGGTGGCGCACCCGTTCAGCAGCCGCCTCAACTCCGGCAACAACACGCCGGCGGTAGTCCACTACGACATCGTCCCCGGTGACCAGATGCGCATCAAGGTCCTGCCGAAGGGCGGCGGCTGCGAGAACATGAGCCGCTTCGCCAACTTCCTGCCCCGCGCCGGCAAAGACGCGATCATTGAGTTCGTCCTGCGCACGGTCGAGGAGTCGGGTGGCAACCCCTGCCCGCCGTTGATCATCGGCGTCGGCATCGGCGGAACCTCCGAGTTCGCGATGGGCATGGCGAAGAAGGCAGTCACCCGCGGCGTCGGCTCGAAGAGTGATGACGAAGAGACCGCGGCGCTCGAGGCCGAGATGCTCGAAAAGGTCAACGCCCTCGGTGTCGGCCCCCAGGCGGTCGGCGGCACGAACACCGCCCTTGCCGTGAACATCCTCACCTATCCCACCCACATCACGGCGCTGCCGGTCGGTGTGAACATCCAGTGCCACAGCGCTCGGTTGAAGGAAGCGGTGCTCTAATGGCCGGTCCTGCAGTCCGCGTTATCAAGCCCGACCAGCGCGACATCTCGACCGCGCAGACCGCCGGTATGTTCCGCGCCGAGGGCGTCGGCGCCCTTACCGTCGGCGCCCAGGGTCTCTGGGTCGGCCACGTCACGGTCAGCCGCGGCGTCCGCTCTGGCGCCCATCACCACGGCGCGCTCGAAAGCGCGATCTACATCATCAGCGGCAAGGCACGCTTCCGGTACGGCGACCGCCTCGAAAACGTCGTCGAAGCCGAGACGGGTGACTTCATCTTCGTCCCGCCGTACATCGTCCACCAGGAGATCAACGGCAGCGACGACAACCCGGTGCACATGATCGTCTGCCGCAGCTCGCAGGAAAACGTCGTCGTAAACGTCGATCTGCCGGACGGCATCGCGGAGGTAGGGTAGCTATGGGCCTCGAACGAGTCAGCGACATGGAGGTCCGCCTCACCACGCCGGTCACCGAGGACGAAGTCGTCCAGATGAAGATCGGCGACCACGTGCTGATCACCGGCACGATCTACACCGCCCGCGACGCCGCCCACAACCGCATGGTCCAGGCCCTGAACGAGGGCAAGGAGCTGCCGATCGACGTGCGCGGCCAGCTCATCTACTACGTCGGCCCGACGCCGACCCGACCCGGCAAGAGCTCCGGCGCCTTCGGACCGACAACGGCGATGCGTATGGACCCCTTCACGCCCCGACTGCTCGAAGCCGGTCTCAAGGTCTGCATGGGCAAGGGCAACCGCGGGCCTGAGGTCCAGGAAGCTCTCAAGCAGTACAAGGCCGTCTTCCTCATGGCCGTTGGCGGCGCGGCGGCCATGCTCTCGCAGTACGTCAAGAAGATCGAGGTCGTCGCCTACGAGGACCTCGGCACCGAGTCAATCAAGCGCGTCGAGGTCGTCGACTTCCCCGCCTACGTTATGGACGACTGCGAAGGCCGCGACATGCTCATGGAAGGCCGCAAGCAGTGGCGCGATATGTCGAAGCTCGGCAACTACAAGCCGAGCGAGCGCATCATCGTCTCGGCCGGCTAGATAGCAGGTCGCTCCCGTTAACCACAAGAGGCCCGGTATCTACCGGGCCTTTTCTCGTGCCTATTGAAACACGGTTGTAATTCCTCCTTCAGTTGCGAGTAACCCGCCGTTCACCGTTTACCGGCGACAGTGAAGTCCTTACAAGGAGGAGAGTAATGGGATTTCTGGATAAGTTATTCGGCGGTTCGAAGGATAAGAGCAGCGCGGCGGTAATCGAAGCGCCGCCATGCCCGCACGTCGTCCTCGTCCCGCGCTGGGACACCGCCGCCGACATTGGCATCACCGACAGGGCCTCGCGTTTCATCTGCGAGGGCTGTGAGCAGGTCTTCACCCCGGAGGAGGCGCGCCAGCTCCAGGCGACTACTGCCGACCGGCTGCCGCAAGAAGTCGAAGAGAAGTCTCGCGAGGAGATGCTCGAAGCCGAGAAGTAGGCGCTCGCTTGCGAAGGCTCCGTCACGCCCCGTGGCTTCTGCAGCTGCCACGGGGCGTCATTGCGTGGCCTTGACGCCGCTTCGTCTGAGCTGGTTCAGGACTCGCAGGGCAACATCCACCAGGCTTACACGCGGCAGAGCGTCAATCTTCGACAGGCCAAACCAGCGCGCTTCGTCGGTCGAGCCGTCCACTTCCGGTGTGAGCTCGCCGCCGACGATGCGTCCCGCGTAGAGTACCCGGATCGCCCGCAGTGCCCGGTCGACCGGCGCCTGGCGCTCGTGCGACGCGATGACGAACGTGTCGACTTCGAGCACCCCGCTGAGCTCGACCTCGTAGCCGCTTTCTTCCCGGACCTCGCGGATGGCGCCCTCCGCCGGCGTCTCGTGCAGCTCCACGCCGCCGCCGGGCAGGGTCCAGCGCCTCTCACCGCGGTTGTTCCACAGCGCCAGCAGCAGCTCCTCCTCGCCGTCCGCACCATCCCGCAGCAGCAGGACGTACGCGGCAAGACGCGAATCGTACTCGTGATATGCGGGGGTCTTCAGCTCGTTCGACTCGTTCATCGTCGTCAGACTGTACCCTTACACCCGGAAAACGAGAAACCGCTGCCCGCAATGCCGCTCCTCGCTAAGATACGAATGAGGAGATACGAAAGCGCCAGATGAAGCTAACCAGCCGCGGTGAACTCGCCCTCAAGGCAATGCTCGAGCTCGCGAAGAGCGAAGGCAGCGATGTCGACCTCTCTGCCGCCGAGATCGCCCGGCGCTGCAAGGCCTCGGTGAAGTTCCTCGAGCAGGTCATGAACCAGCTGCGCGGCGGCGGCTTCGTCGTCAGCACCCGCGGCCGCCTCGGCGGTTATCGCCTCTCCCGCCTCGCCGATGAGATCACCGTCGGCGAGATCAGCCGCCTCATCGATGGCCCCCTCGCCCCCGCCCCCTGCGCCAGCCTCCGCCAGCATCGCCCCTGCGATTGGTGCGAGAGCGAGGCCACCTGCGACCTCAAAGTCGTCTGGGTCCGCGTCCGCGAGGCGATCTCCGGCGTCATGGATTCGACCTCCCTCGGCGACCTCCTCCGCACTGCCGCCCTCCGCCAGAGCGACCGCTACGCCATCTAGCTGACAGGCGTCAGCGCTCAGCGGTCAGCAGACAGGCTCGTAAACGGCGCCTCTATACTGACGACGTTTCGAGTCGTGTTCGGATAGGAGAGGTCGCCGGTGGCAGGGTTCGCGGAGTACGAGCAGTTCGACGCAGTAGGTCTCGCGGAGCTGGTCCGCACGGGTCAGACGACTCCCGAAGCGCTGCTCGAAGCGGCAATTGAGCGCGTCGAAGCGCGCAACCCTCTGGTGAACGCGGTCGTCGCGCCTCTCTACGATTACGCTCGCGAGGCGATTCAGGCCGGACTTCCCGAGGGGCCCTTTCGCGGCGTCCCCTTCCTCCTCAAAGACCTCACCTCCTACATCGCCGGCTACGCCACGCGCCGCGGCTCCCGGTTCTTCGCCGATGCGCCGGCGGCGGACGAAGACAGCGAGCACGTGAAGCGGCTGAAGCGCGCAGGCCTCGTGCTCTTTGGCCGCACGAACACCTGCGAGTTTGGCCTCAGCCTCACCTGCGAGCCGCAGGTCTACGGACCGACCCGCAACCCCTGGGACACCGCGCGCATCTCCGGCGGCTCCAGCGGTGGTGCAGCGGCGGCGGTCGCGGCACGAATGCTGCCGATGGCCCACGCGACCGACGGCTTCGGCTCGATTCGAGCGCCGGCTGCCTGCTGCGGCCTCGTCGGCCTGAAGCCGACGCGATCGCGCAACACGCTGGCGCCGTTCGCCGGTGAGGGCCTCGGCGGTCTCTCGGCGGAGCACGCCGTGACCCTCAGCGTCCGCGACAGCGCGGCACTGCTCGACGCCACCTCGGGTGCGGGCGCCGGCGACCCCTACGTTGCTCCCGCTGCGGCGCGTCCCTTCCTCAGCGAGGTCGGTGCCGATCCCGGCATGCTGCGCATCGCCTTCACCACCGTCGCTCCCAACGGCGCGCCCGTCTGTGACGACTCCCTCCGCGTCTTGATGGAGACGGTTCGCGCCTGCGAGGAGCTCGGACATAACGTCGTCGAAGCGAACCCGCAGGTCGACGGCGCCAGCATCGTCCCGACCTTCCGCACGATCATCGCCGCGAACACCGCCGTGAACGCTTCGACGCACCCCACCGCCGGCCGCATGCCGCAGCGAGGCGAGGTCGAGACCGTCACGCTGGCGACGATCGAGCGCGGCCTCGCGCTCAGCGCCCCCGACTACGTGCGTGCCACGCAGGCCATGCACCGCCTCGGCCGCGAGATGGCCGCCTTCCACGAGGACTACGACGTGCTGCTGACGCCCGGCCTCGCGACCCTCCCGCCGCAGCTCGGCTGGATCGACATGATGATGGAGGACGACGACGAGTACTGGCGCCGCGTCTTCGACTTCTCACCCTTCACGGTCTGGTTCAACCTTACCGGCCAGCCGGCAATGATGCTGCCGATCGGCCAGACCGACACCGGCCTCCCCGTCGCCGTCCAGCTAGCCGCCCGCTACGGCGACGAGGCCACCATCTTCCGCCTCGCCGCCCAGCTCGAAGCAGCCCGCCCCTGGTTCGGGCGTAAGCCGGCGCTCGGGTCGTAGCTGCCACGTAGCGCCTGCGATAGACTTAGGGTGCCGATGCTGAACTTACGGCCTACCGAAATCCCTGCTGCGCCGTACGATCTGGCGCCGGGCGAGAAGATCGTCGATAGCTGTCCTGCCATGCTCTGGATGGATGGCGTTGACTTCGGAAGTTGGGGCGCTGCCTACCTGACGCCTGTCCGCGTCCACTGGATGCCGGCGAACCCAGATAGAGGTGTCTTCACAGCGCCCGGTGACATCCTGTTGTCCGACTTGCGACAGGTGAAGTTTGAGCATCTAGGGAGCATGTTTGTTTCGCACTACGGCGTTCGTTTAGTGACGGAAGATCACGAAGTCACCATCGGTGAGATGGCGAAGCACCAAGCGCGGGAATGGATCACCTACATCCAGACGAATGCACCAAGCCTCACATCGCCTGACACAACGAAGAGCCAGCGCCGTTTTCGCCGCGTTGCCCTTCGTCGTTCAGCTCCGCTCTACATGATTCTGGCACTTCTCGTCCTCGCCCGTGCGCTGAGGGTTTTTGGAACGGAGTTCAGCCCTACCGATGTGCTCCTTGGCGGAATTGCGGCTGTCGCGGTGCTGGCCGCCTGTCTGGTTTACGTCACGCGGCCGGAGTAGCCCACCCTCACCCTAACCCTCTTCCGGCAGGGCGAGGGGATCCCGTTGGCGACCGCATCGGCATCGCTTTCCCGGAGGCCGCAAGAGACATAGAAGGAGGGCGGTCGAGATTCGACCGCCCCCCTTAGCTGTTGGCTGACTGCTACCGCCTAGCTCTTCGCGAGGTTCCTCAAGACGTAGGGCAGGATGCCGTCGTTCTTGTAGTACTCCACCTCGATCGGCGTGTCGATGCGGGTGAGGACCTCGAAGGTCTTCACGCTGCCGTCGGACGCCGTCGCCTTCACCGTGAGGATCTTGCCGGCAGTGAGGCCGTCGCTGATCCCCTGGATGTCGTACTCCTCCTCGCCCGTGAGGCCGAGGCTCTGCACCGACTGGCCGTTGACGAACTGCAGCGGCAGGACGCCCATGCCGATCAGGTTGCTGCGGTGGATGCGCTCGAAGCTCTCGACGATGACCGCCTTGACGCCGAGCAGACGCGGGCCCTTCGCCGCCCAGTCACGGGACGAGCCGGAGCCGTACTCCTTGCCGCCGAGGATGATCGTCGGCACGCCGTCGGCGATGTAGCGCTCGGCCGCGTCGAAGATCGTCGTCTCTTCGCCGTCGGGCAGGTGCTTTGTGAACCAGCCCTCGACGCCGGGGACGAGCGCGTTCTTGAGGCGGATGTTGCCGAAGGTGCCGCGGACCATGACCTCGTGGTTGCCACGGCGGGCGCCGAAGGTGTTGAACTCTTCGACCGGCACGTCGTTGCCCAGGAGGTAGCTGCCGCCCGGTGAGGCGCGGACGATCTCTCCCGCCGGGGAGATGTGGTCCGTGGTGACCGACTCGCCGAAGACGCCCAGCGCGCGGGCGCCGAGGATGTCGAGGCGGGCGTCGGGCTCCAGCTTCATGCCCTCGAAGTAGGGAGGGCGGCGGACGTAGGTGCTGTCCGGGTCCCACTGGAAGAGGTCGCCGGTGGGGACGTCCAGGTTGCGCCAGGTGTCGTCGCCGGTGAAGACGTCCGCGTACTTCTCCTTGAACATCTCGGAGCGGACGGACTGGCGCATCGCTTCCTGGATCTCGAGCTGGCTCGGCCAGATGTCACGCAGGAAAACGCTGGCGCCGTTCTGGTCCTGGCCGATCGGCTCGTTGTCGAAGTCGATGTCCATGTGGCCGGCGAGCGCGTATGCGACGACCAGCGGCGGCGACGCCAGGTAGTTGGCGCGGACGCGGGACTGGATGCGGCCCTCGAAGTTGCGGTTGCCCGAGAGCACCGACACGGCAACGAGGTCACCGGCGTCGATCGCCGAGGCAACTTCGTCCGGCAGCGGGCCGGAGTTGCCGATGCAGGTCGTGCAGCCGTAGCCGACGAGGTAGAAGCCGAGCTGGTCGAGGTACTCGGTCAGGCCGGCGTCGTTCAGGTACTCGGTGACGACCTGGGAGCCGGGCGCGAGGCTCGTCTTCACCCAGGGCTTGGTCGCGAGGCCCTTCTGCACCGCGTTGCGGGCGAGGAGGCCGGCAGCCATCAGCACCTGCGGGTTCGAGGTGTTCGTGCAGCTCGTGATCGCGGCGATCACGACGGCGCCGTGGCCGAGGTGGAAGGTGCCATCGCCGAGCGGCACCGACTTGAAGGGGTCGAGCGCCGGGTCGCCCTCGAGCGAGTCCTTGTACGGCTGGTTGATCACACCGCCCTCGTGCGCCCACGTGTCGAGCACTTCGGGGTCGATGTGCGCGGCGGGCGTGAGCAGCGAAGGAAGCTGCAGGTGCCACTGCTTCTTCGAGTCGGTGAGCTGGATGCGGTCGTGCGGGCGACGCGGGCCGGCGATGCTCGGTACCACGTCGTGGAGGTCGAGCTCGAGCGTGTCGGTGAACACCGGCTCGGGCGTGTTGGCGTCGAGGAAGACGCCCTGGGCCTTCGCGTACGCCTCGACGAGCTGGACGAGGGACTCGTCGCGGCCGGTGAAGCGCATGTACTCGAGAGTGACGGCGTCGATCGGGAAGAAGCCCATCGTCGCGCCGTACTCGGGGCCCATGTTTGCAATCGTCGCGCGGTCGGGCAGCGGCAGCGAGGCGAGGCCGGCGCCGTAGAACTCGACGAACTTGCTGACGACGCCCTTCTTGCGGAGCATCTGGACGACCGTGAGGACGAGGTCCGTTGCGGTCGCACCCTCGCGCAGCTGGCCGGTCAGCTTGAAGCCGATCACTTCGGGGATCAGCATCGGGCTGGGCTGACCGAGCAGCGAAGCCTCAGCTTCGATACCGCCAACGCCCCAGCCGAGGACGCCGAGGCCATTGATCATCGTGGTGTGCGAGTCGGTGCCGATCACGGTGTCGAAGTAGGCGAGGTCCGTGCCGTCTTCTTCCTGCGCCGGGAAGACGACGCGGGCGAGCGACTCCAGGTTGACCTGGTGGACGATGCCGGTGTCCGGCGGGACGACCTTGAAGTTGTTCAGCGCCGCCTGGCCCCAGCGCAGCAGAGCGTAGCGCTCCCGGTTGCGCTCGAGCTCGAGCTGGGCGTTGCGGCCGAAGGCGCCGGGCGTACCGAAGGCGTCGACCTGCACCGAGTGGTCGATGACCAGCTCGGCGGGCTGCAGCGGGTTGATCTTGCGGGGGTCGCCGCCGAGGGCCACCATCGCGTCGCGCATCGCGGCGAGGTCGACGATCGCGGGGACGCCGGTGAGGTCCTGCATGAGGACGCGGGCGGGCCGGAAAGACACTTCGTGCTCGCCGACGTTCTTCGGGTCCCAGTTGACCAGGGCGCGAATGTCGTCAGGCGTGACCGTGACGTTGTCCTCATTGCGGACGAGGTTCTCGAGAAGGATCTTCAGCGAGAACGGCAGGCGGTCCACCGGCCCCACGTTCGCAAGCGCGCCGAGGCGGTAGTAGGCGTAGCTTTTCCCTGCGACGTTGAGCGTATCTCTGGCGCCGAAGGAGTTCTGGGATGGAGACATTGAGCCACTTCCCTCCCCAGCCCGGGTTCACCACGTGCCTGATGGCAGCGGGCTGGTCGTGTGTATGGGCCCTTTCCTGCTCTCCCTGGCGGTCACCGCTGCTCTCGCCCGCGACTTCTCCTTCGCCGAAGGAGACCGTTGGGCCCGGGCTGAGGCGTATGGGCGCTGACCGGATTGAATTATAGGTCAGCGCGCGCCCTAGGACGAACCGCTGTTTGAGCGTTTCGACGGCTGTTGGATGGGAAGCCCGCCCTCTCCCTGAGGGCGAGGGGATCCTGTCTTTGCCTTCGGCTCCTTCAGCCCACGAAGCACCGAGCGTTGGCGGACCTTCCATCTGTAGACCTGTCCCCTCGCCCTCTGGGAGAGGGTTAGGGCGAGGGCGGGCTCCAGCGAGGCTACCTCAACGCGTTTGATCGCCTCCGAAATCGATGGCGCTCTCAGGAACAACGAGCCAGCTGCGGGTCGCGGCAGGAGCAGGCCGATGATCAGCTACTCTCCAGAGTCAGATGCTGTCTACATCCTGCTTTCGGGTCACAAAGTCGGGCACACACGGGTAATCGATGACCTGCGCATCCTGGACTACGACGACGACTGGAATGTCGTCGGCCTCGAACTACTCGGCGCTTCTGACGGCCTGGATCTGAGGGGCCTCCCCGAACACGACTGGCTGATCGAAGCGGCGAAGGTGCTCATATTTCCAGTACTGGTCTAGCCCCTCCTCACGTCAAAAAAGAAAGGCCTCGGAATCTCCGAGGCCTTCGTGCTTTGAGCGAGCGGTGGTCGCTACGCCGCGACGCCGTGGCAGCGCTTGTACTTTTTACCGCTGCCGCAGAAGCAGGGGTCGTTGCGGCCGAGCTTCTGGCCCTGCGCGTTCTTCTGCGCCGGGACCGCCGCCTGGCCGCCGCGGTTCTCCTGAAGCTGCTGGCGCCGGGCCGGCGCTGCTGCCGCGCCGACGGGCTGAGGAGCCGCTGCCCCGATGCCGTCGTCCTCGCCCTCGTTCGTCTGGACTACGGGCGGCGGCGCGGGCTGAGGCGCGTTCTGCAGCGAGACGTGGTAGATCGCGTGGCTCACGGTGTGACGGATGTTGCCGAGCAGCTGGTCCCACATGTCGTGGGCTTCGCGCTTGTAGGCGACCAGCGGGTCCTGCTGGCCGTACGCCTGGAGGCCGATGCCCTGACGCATCTCGTCCATCGCCGTCAGGTGCTCGACCCAGAGCCGGTCGATGGTCTGAAGCAGGAGCAGGCGCTCGAGCAGACGCATGCTGTCGGCGCCCATCTGCTCTTCGCGCGCGTCGTACGCCGCCTCTGCCTCGTCGAGGAGGATCGCCTCGATCTCGTCCGTAGCGCGGTTGCTGAGGACGTCGGCGGTGACCGTCTTGGGCAGCGGGTAGATCGCGTTGACTTCTTCGAGGAGCGTGTCGAGATCCCAGACGCCTTCGCGCTTGCCGGGCAGGTGCACGGCGATCAGGTCGCGGATCTCGTCCTCAACCATGCCGAACAGGTTGAGACGCATGTCGGCGCCTTCGAGGACCTTGGTCCGCTCGCTGTAGATGACATCGCGGTGGACGTTCATCACGTCGTCGTACTCGACCACGTGCTTGCGGATGTCGAAGTTGTGGCCCTCGACCTTGGTCTGGGCGTTTTCCAGCGCCTTGGTAACCCAGCCCGACTCGATGGGCATGTCTTCTTCCATGCCGAGGCGGCCGAGCATGCCCGGCAGCCAGTCTGGCGCGAACCGGCGCATGAGGTCGTCTTCGAAGCTGACGTAGAAGCGGGAGCTGCCCGGGTCGCCCTGGCGGCCGGCGCGGCCACGCAGCTGGTTGTCGATCCGCCGGGATTCGTGCCGCTCGGTACCGATAATGTGGAGGCCGCCGAGCTCGACGACCTCGTTGTGCTCGCGCTGCCAGTCTTCCTGGTCGCGGTCGCTCGGGCTGCCGCCGAGGATGATGTCGGTGCCACGACCGGCCATGTTCGTCGCGATCGTCACGGCGGCCTTGCGGCCGGCCTCGGCGACGATGTGGGCTTCCTTCTCGTGGAATTTTGCGTTCAGTACCTGGTGGGTGACGCCCTTGCGCTTCAGCAGCTCTGATAGGTACTCGGAGGTCTCAATCGACACCGTACCGACCAGGACCGGCTGCCCGGTCTCGTGGATCTCGGTGACCTCCTGAGCGACGGCGTTGAACTTCGCCTTCAGGGTGCGGTAGACGAGGTCGTCATCGTCCTCGCGGATCGTCGGCCGGTTTGGCGGGATGACGAGGACCTCGAGCTTGTAGATCTTGTCGAACTCTTCCGCTTCCGTGACCGCTGTACCGGTCATGCCGGCGAGCTTGTCGTACATACGGAAGTAGTTCTGGATCGTGATCGTGGCGTAGGTGATCGATTCTTGCTGAATCTTCACCCGCTCCTTCGCCTCGACAGCCTGGTGCAGGCCGTCGGACCAGCGCCGGCCGACCATGAGGCGTCCCGTGAAGTCGTCGACGATGACGACCTCGCCGTTCTGGACGACATAATCCTGGTCGCGGTGGTAGAGGATCTGCGCCTTGAGCGCCGCCTCCATGTAGCGGGTGAGGCGGAAGTTCTCCGTCGCGTAGATGTTGTTGATGCCGAGAGCGCGCTCAATCTTGTCGATGCCGCTTTCGGTCAGGGAGATCGCCTTCAGCTTCTCGTCGACCGTGTAGTCCTCTTCGCGCACGAGGCTGGGAGCCAGTGCTGCGAAGCGCGGGTAGATCGACGTGTCGTCCTGGCTGGCGCCGCTGATGATCAGAGGCGTGCGCGCCTCGTCGATGAGGATGTTGTCGACCTCGTCGACGATCGCGAAGCGGCGCTCGCGCTGCACCTGCAGGCGCTTGTCCGTCGCCATGTTGTCGCGCAGGTAGTCGAAGCCGAACTCGTGGTTCGTACCGTAGGTGACGTCGCAGCCGTAGGCTTCCTGGCGGACGCACGGCACCATGTGCTCCATGCCGTCCTCTTCGGAGACGGGCTCGGCGACGACCCGGTAGGCGGTGTCATGCTGCAGCACGCCGACGGTCACGCCCATCCAGTCGAGGACGCGGCCGTACCACTGCGCGTCACGCTTGGCCAGGTAGTCGTTGACGGTGACGAGGTGGACGCCCCGGCTCTCGATTGCGTTGAGGTAGATCGCAAGGACGGCGGTGAGGGTCTTGCCTTCACCGGTTTTCAGCTCGGCGATTTTGCCCTGGTGAAGGGCCATCGCGCCGATGAGCTGCACGTCGAAGGCGCGCTGGCCGAGCTTGCGGCGGATCGCTTCGCGGATTGCGGCGAAGGCTTCCGGCAGCAGGTCTTCGAGGGTGTCCTCGCCCGAGGTGAACCGCTCGCGGAACTCGGCCGTCTTCGCCTGGAGGGCCTCATCGCTGAGGGCCTCCATCTCGGGCTCGAGGTCGGTGACTTCGCGGACGATCGGCTGGAGCTTCTTGATCTCGCGATCGTTGGCGTTGCTGAAGAGTTTGAGGAAAGGCATGGGAGGGCTCTCTTTCGAGGATCACTACCATTATGCCGCGATGGGCGGGCTTCCTGCCAACCGGGGAAACCATGATTCGTCCGGGGCACGCTGGTCAATAGAAGACATTGATGACATAGGTCGAGGAGGAGAGCCACCCCGCAACCTCTCCTCCTCACCGTCCCGCCCCGCCGGTCCTACCGTAGCGCTGGCCGCGGGACCGAGGTGTTAGAGCAGGCAGAAGCAGATGTAAAGAGTTGACGTACCATGAGCGTATGGCACGTCAACTCATCCTGATCTACGGCCCCCCGCTCGCCGGCAAGACCACCGCCGCCCGGCGCATTGCCGAGGACTTCGACGACAAGACGGCGGTCGTCAGCGTCGATCACCTCCTGCGCGAGGCGATTGCGGTCGGCGACGACGACGTTGCCGCCGAGCTCGAAATGGTCCACGTCCAGCTCCGCCTGCTGGTCGCGAATTACCTCAAGAACCACTACAACGTCGTCGTCGAGGGCCCTTTCGTCTTCGAGCGCGACGGCCGCATCCACAGCTACGAGCGTGAGATCGGCGAGCTCGCCGCGCTGATGCGCAACCTCGTCACGACGACGCTGATCCTCCGCCTCAAAGCAGACGAGGCCACGCTCAGCGCCCGCGGCAGCGCCGACGCCGTTCGCAGCGCGACACGCGTCCAGGACTCCTACATCGAGAGCTTTACCCACCGCCTCACCCTCGACTCCGGCGCAATGAGCCCCGACGATATCCTCGCGAAGGTGCGCCAGGCGCTGAACGCCTGAGAGGCGCAGTCGGGCAATCTCGCAATCGTGCAAAGGAATGCGACAGCGACCAGCCGGTCCAACGGCGCGATCGTTTGTAAGAACCCGCTGCCTGCCATGACTTGTCATCCTGAGGGACGAAGGATCTGGCGCAGCAGGTAGCGAAGACGCGGCGCTAAGGCGGCGTGCCGGACTCGATCGCCGTTAATCACGCCCTTGCCCGATTGCCCGATTGCCAGAATGCACGCATCTGTCAGACCGCCTAAAGCCTGATTGCGTAGATCCACGCGCAAAGCTCTACAATAAGTAGACGAACTCCTGGCGGAAGAACGAGGTCGTGGTGGGGGCTGGTCATGCCTGACCGGATAGAACGGGAAATCGAAGACATCCTCAGCAAGCTCGACGACTTTGTCCCGGAGAAGGGGCAGAAGCCGATCCCGTTCCGTAAACCTGCCCGCCGCAAGAATCAGAACCGCAGCTGGTTCGGCCAGCGCCTCTCCCATATCACCCTGAACCAGGTCATGCTCTACGGCTTGATCGCGGCAATTGGCGGGTTCGTCCTCAGCGGCCTGCCCTTCGCCTACTGGGTGATGATCGCCGGCATCGTTGTCCTCGTGGCCGCCTTCATCCTCTCGCTGCGGTCCGGCGGCGGCCGTAACACCGTCAGCGGCAACTACCAGAAGCGCTGGCGCGGCGAGCCGATCGACGTGCGCAACTATGACACCGGCAACCCGACGATTGGCGACAAGATCGTCCAGTGGTTCCGGCGCCGCAAGTAATCGCCCCTGCGCCCCCGACAACCTTTAGCACTTCCGAAACATCTGCGGCCCGACAATGGCCGTATTCCCCCTGTGAGAACTCTGATGTCAGCGCGATTGCGTCTCCTGGCCCTGCTGTCGATTCCGCTTCTCTTCGCCGCTGCGTGCACAGCGGACGACACGCCTGCCGTACCCTCCGCAACTGCGGAAGCGACGCGCGCGCCGGAAGCTACTGCCACGCCGGTTCCGGCGGTCGCCGTGCCTGCAGGCGCGCTCGAGCCGGACGGCGACCGGATCAAGAGCATCGTGTCGCAGCTCGCCGTGAACATTGGTACGCGTCCTGCCGGAACCGCGAGCGAGGAAGAGGGCGCCAATCTGATCGCCGGCCTGCTTCGCGCTGCCGGCTATAACGTTGAAATTCAGCCCTTCCAGGTCTCGCGCGAGGTGTCACGCGAGGCGAAGCTCTCCGTCCTCGGCTCGAATGCGCGCACGATCTCGTCGAACCCGCTGTCGAGCAGCGCTGCCACGACTGCGAGCGGGAGACTGGTCGCCGCCGGCATCGGCAAGCCCGAAGAGATCCCGTCGAACGCTCGCGGCAACATCCTCCTCATCGAACGTGGCGACCTCCAGTTTCAGCAGAAGGTCACCAACGCTCAGGACGCGGGTGCGGCCGGTGTGATCATCTTCAACAACACGGGCGGCAATTTCTTCGGCACCCTCTCGTCGCGCTCGTCGATCCCGGCCATCTCCGTCTCTCAGGCCGACGGCCGCGCTCTCCTCGATGGGCTCAACGCCTCGACGCGCGTCGAGATCAGCGTCGGCGAAGCACCAATCACCAGCTCGCAGAACGTCGTTGCAAAGCCGCCCGGCAAGGAGTGCGAGACGATCACCGGCGGTCACTACGACAGCGTCCCCGCCGGCCCAGGCGCCAACGACAACGCCAGCGGCAGCGCTACCGTCGTTGAGATCGCGACCGTGCTGGCCTCGAAAGGTGAGATGGGGTCGAACTGCTTCATCCTCTTCGGCGGCGAGGAGCTGGGTCTTCTTGGCAGCCGCGCCTATGTGAACGCGATGAGCGAGGCCGACAAGCAGCGGTTGAAGGCGATGCTGAACTTCGACATGGTCGGCTTCGGCAGCGAGCCCTGGTACCTGATCGGCACGCCGGCGATGCAGACCCGCGCTGCCGACATTGCCCGCGGCCTCGGCATCGCGACCCAGACCCGCGGCATTGCGAGCACCGGTGGCGGCAGCGACCACGCCAGCTTCACCGACGCCGGCATGCCCGCCGTGTTCTTTTACCGCGCCAACGATCCCGAATGGCACCAGCCCGGCGACACCGCCGACCGCATCGACCCGGCGCTGCTGGAAGAGGCGGCGCGGATGGGCATCGCAATGCTCGAGCAGCTCAACGAGGGTTAACCGAGGGCGAGGCAGAAAGCAGACAAGCAGAGTGCAGAACACACTCTTTTCTCTGCCCATCTGGCTCCAGCCCCCAAATCGTAATTTGGCGCTAGTGGGCGCGCCGGGCTACCCTGCTTGGGAAAGGTACGCATGTCGACAAAGCTCGGAGGCGCCGTCGTGGGCGCCATTCTCATCCTGCTGACGGCCCAGGGCTGCGTGTTCGGAGGCGATGACGGCGGCTCCGGCGGTCCTCTCAGCCGTCCCGGCGCGGTCCCCACTGCGACCCTGCCTGCCACCCTCCAGGATCCGATCCTGCTCGGTCAGGTCCAGACCACCAGCGGCGGCACGAACACGACGGGCGGCGCCTCTGCCGGGACCTACGTCATCAAGTCCGGCGATACCCTCGGTGGCGTTGCGACCTCTCTTGGCGTACCACCCGAACAGCAGGCTGCCTGGATCGCTGAAGTGCTGCGCCTCAACAACATCACTGACGCCCGCACTCTCGGCGTCGGCGTCGAGCTGACGCTGCCACGAATCGCCACCGCGACGAGCACGCCTCGGACCACCGGCACGCCCGGTACCCCGCAAGCGACGCCGAACCGCACGACGACCCCCGGCGCGGCCACAACCCCCCAGGCGACGACCAGCGCTGCGACCTCGACGCCGACCGTGCGCCCGACATCGAGCGGCTCCAGCAGCGGCCGCACCTACACCGTCGTCTCGGGTGACACACCCCTCGTCATCGCCGATAAGCTCAACGTCCCATCGGCGCAGCAGGCGGCCTGGGCGAACGAGCTGATTGCCCTCAACGGCATCAACCCGAGCTCGATGCAGGTCGGCGACGTGCTCGATCTCCCCGCCGGCACCCCTTAACCTTGAGCTGGCAGGACGTCGTCATGTCTGTGAGCACCCTCGTCCTCGGGGCGTCCCTGATCCCGACGATCCGAGGCGACGACAAGCCGGCGCTTTCGACCGGCATCCTCACGACGGTCTTCGTCGGCGTCATCGCCGTGACCATGGCCACAATGGGCCTATGGATCAGCGCCGGCGCCAACCTGCTCATCGTCCTCGCCTGGGGCACGATATCGCTTCAGAAGTACCGGCAGCTGCGCGGCGCCTGGCGCTCCGTGATTGTTGCCATCGAAGAGGAGCTCAGCAGCGGCATTCAGAAGAACGAACCCCGGCCTGACCAGGCGCGTGACGAAGAGCCCGTAGTCGCTCGTTCGGAGCGCCGCTAACGACAAGATTGTTCCAGTCGGATCGCCGTTGTAGCATGAGGGACGCTTCCCTCGGGAATCACACCTACGAATGAGTATTCAGGAACAGCTCGATGACCTGCGACGTCGCAAAGAGCAGGCCGCCCTTGGCGGTGGGCAGCGGCGTATCGATGCCCAGCACCAGCGTGGGAAGCTAACCGCGCGCGAGCGGATCAACCTGCTCGTCGACCAGGGCACCTTCGAAGAGCTCGATTCCCTCGTGCTGCACCGCGCCAGCGACTTTGGCATCGACCAGCAGCGCTTCCCCGGCGACTCCGTCGTCACCGGCTTTGCCCGCATCGAAGGGCGTCCGGTCTGCGTCTTCGCCCAGGACTTCACCGTCGTCGGCGGCAGCGTCTCTGAGGTCGCCGCCGAGAAGATCTGCAAGATCATGGACATCGCCGTGAAGACGGGCGTGCCGGTCATCGGCCTCAACGACGGCGGCGGCGCTCGCATCCAGGAAGGCGTCTCCAGCCTCAAGGGCTACGGGGAGATCTTCCGCCGCAACGTCCGCGCCTCGGGCGTCATTCCCCAGATTTCCGTCATCCTCGGCCCGGCTGCCGGTGGGGCTGTCTACTCGCCCTCGATCACCGACTTCGTCTTCATGGTCGAAGAGAAGAGCTTCATGTTCATCACCGGCCCCGACAGCGTCCGCGCCGTGACGATGGAAGAAGTCACCGACGAGGAGCTCGGCGGCGCCAGCATCCACGCGACTCGCTCCGGCGTCGCCCACTTCGCGATGGAGAGCGAAGAAGCCTGCCTCGCCGAGGTGCGCCGCCTGCTCTCCTTCCTGCCCTCGAATAACCTTGACGACCCGCCGGTGGTCGAGATGGGCGACGACCCGCGCCGCCGGGACGAGGACCTCCTCCACGTCCTGCCCGAAATCGAGACGCAGGCGTACGACGTCCGCGAGGTCATCTACCGCGTCGTCGACAGCGCCGACTTCCTGGAGGTCCACCCGGACTACGCGCAGAACATCGTCGTCGGCTTCGGGCGCATGTCCGGCCGCACGGTGGGCATCGTCGCGAACCAGCCGCTGTTCCTTGCCGGCACCCTCGACATCGCTGCATCGCTAAAGGCGGCCCGTTTCATCCGCTTCTGCGACTGCTTCAACATTCCGATCATCACCTTCGCAGACGTCACGGGTTACCTCCCGGGCACCGCGCAGGAGTACGGCGGCATCATCACCCACGGCGCCAAGCTCGTGTATGCCTACGCCGAAGCGTCAGTGCCGAAGATCACCGTCATCCTCCGCAAGGCCTTCGGCGGCGCCTACATCGCGATGGGCTCAAAGCACCTCGGCGCCGACCTCAATCTCTCATGGCCGACCGGCTCCGTCGCCGTCATGGGTCCCGACGCGGCGGTGAACATCGTCTTCCGCTCCCAGATCCAGAACAACCCGGAGAACCGCGTCGAGCTCTCCCGCGACTACAACGAGCGCTTCGCCAACCCCTACGTCTCCGCCTCCCGCGGCTACGTCGACGACGTCATCGACCCCCGCGACACCCGGGTCAAGATCATCCGCGCCCTGGAACTCCTCCACGGCAAGCGCGAGACCATGCCCAGCAAAAAGCACGGCAACATCCCCCTCTAGAGCCCATTAGCAAGGCACGTAGACCGCGCTCTGTCTGAGAGCGTTCCTTTGTTCTCGCTCGTCGGCATGCTCGGCCGACATCCTTCATATGGCCGGTCTGGGGTTGGAAGGGGCTTTGCCCTCCCGGGGTCTGGGGTGTCCCCAGATGTCCCAAATTGAAAGTCGCGAGCCGCGCTGCGCCTGCGGAGGCGCCCGTCTGTAACAAAGCAGCATGAGCACATAGGGGAACAGGCCTCACTCATCGCCCGAAACGCCGCAACCTTTCCCGGCGCGGCGAACACGCACGGGCATCCGCAGCCGCCCACCGAACAGCGCTACAGCCGTATTTCAGCCTCCACAAACCCCCACAATAAGGGAACCAACCCCGGTGTTGGGCCGTCTCTTGTAGTACACGGCCGAGAACTGTGAACAACGAACCCAGGAGTACAAGCATGAAACGTAAACTCGCCGCCCTGGTCGCCGCTGTTGGCGTCCTCGCCGCCGGCGCCTTCTACGCGATGCCGTCTCAGGCAGCTACGAGCCAGCTCTCCACGATGCAGAGCTGTCTCCCTGATGGCAGCGTCCGCGTCGACTTCAGCTGGCGGGGCAACGACCCCTCAGCGCGCCAGCAATGGCTCGACCTCTCCCTCTTCGACAACGGCTGGGAATGGGGCACCTTCCTCGGCGCCGGCCCGATGCCGGGGAGCCAGACCTCCCTCCGCTGGGACGGGCTGATCTCGGGGACAACCCACTTTGTCCGCGTGAACCAGCAGCTGGCGAACGGCGCCTGGGACCCCAGCGCGACCTACTACTTCAAGACCGCCGCCTGTACCCCCGCGCCGAAGCCGCCCGTCGAGGGCCGAACCCGCGTCCCGGCGCCGATCGATGACATCAAGGTGATGCCGCTCCTCGACGGTGCGTACAGCCTCGTCATCAAGGCCGGCCTGCCGAGCGGCTGCGCTCAGAAGGATGGCTTCGACGTCAGCCGCAGCGGCAACAACGTCACGGTGAAGGTGTGGAACACCATGCCATCCGACAACCCGCCCTGCACCCTGATTTATGGCATGTACGATGTCGTCGTGCCGCTGGGCGTCCTCAACGCCGGCCAGCAGTACCAGTTCTTCGTGAATGACAAGATGATCACCTACACGCCGTAAAACCGGTCCAGCGTGTAGATGGTCTAGAGAGGCCCCGGTGAAAGCCGGGGCCTCTTGCCGTCCTCAGATGGCATTCACATGCAGACCGGAGCGCTGCGACGCGGTAAGCTGAATTTCTACGACCAACCATGACGATGAACGACGTCGAAGTAGCCCCTATCGATTTCCTGCACGAGACCGTCGCCGCCGGCGAGCACTGGTATATCGCCGTGCTCAAGACGATGGCGCGCTGGCCCCAGGC
>JBFWZE010000053.1:0-19115 GCA_050185685.1 Dehalococcoidia bacterium | reverse complement strand
ATTCGATCCCCGGGATCGGATAGGCTACATTGACCCTTGGGAGCGCCCGCGGCGAACCGGTCGCGGAGCGAAGTGTGGTGTTGCGTATCTCTGTCTTTGACTGCTGCCGCCGCCGGCATAGACCGGTGCGCCGATAACGATGGATCGCTCAGTCGAGGCGCCGCCAGCCGCCGAAGTTGACCGCGAAGACGATTCCCCGCCGGTGCTCAATAGCGCCCTGACGCGGCTCCGGTCGCTGAACTTCTTCCAGGCCATCTTCCTGATCTACCTGGCCCTTGGCCTCCTGATCATGACCTTCCTCGTCCCGCCGTTTCAGAAGCCGGACGAGCCCTCACACTGGTACCGCGCGGTCTCACTCAGCAACCTCGACTTCACCTGCTCCCAGGACCGCCTCGGCGTCTACAAGGTCGACATGAAGTCGAAGTACGCCGACCTGCCGGAGTTGGTCCATACCTGGGACGTCGCGTTCATGGGCGATAAGAAGTTCAACCCGGACTGGCTGAGCATCGACCTCACGAACCCGCTTCTGAACGAGAACAAGCGGGTCTACGACATCTGTAACCTGCCGCCGCCGGGCTACCTGCCGAATGTCGTCGGCATCTGGCTGGGCAAACCGTTCGCGAACCCGCTGGTCAGCTTCTACGCGGGGCGCTTCGTTGGCGTGCTGTTCTTTGTCGCGGCGCTCTACTACGCGATCAGGCTGACGCCGGCACGCTACCGGCTGCCGATCTACTTCTTCGCCGCACTGCCGATGGTGTTACACCAGGCGGGCGCCATCACCTACGACACCGTCCAGCTGCCGCTCTTCCTCGTCGCCTACGCATACCTGACAAAGTTCTTCGACGAACCGGGGCGGATACGGCGGCTCGATCTCGTCGTCTTCATGGCGGTGCTGATCCTCTCGGCAAACATCCGGTCCCTGACCTACGTGCCGCTGCTCGGCTTCTTCTTCGCCGTGCCGTTCGCGAAGGTTGCAACGTCGAAGCTGGAGTACGCAAAGATCACCGGCGCCTTCCTGGTTATCTCCGGCCTGATCACCGCGGCGCTGGCGGCGATCTACGTGCCGCGGGTCAGCGCAATCCCGGTGGTCGAAGGCGACGTCAGTGCGCAGCGGCAGATCACCTACATCTACGAGCACCCCGGCCGGTTCCTCGACGCGTGTTACGAGGCGGTGCGCCACCAGGGTGACTGGCTGCTCATGCAGACGATGGGCATCTTCGGCTGGCTCGACGCGCCGATGAGCTACTTCCCGTACTACGTGCTCGTCTTCGCGCTCGGCCTCGTGTTCTTCCAGCTCATGCGCGAGGACGTGAAGGTCGCAAAGCTGCACGAGGTGGGGTTCATCGTCGCCACCGTCTTCGCGACGATCGCCTGCCTCTTCCTGTCGCTCTACATCGTCTGGTCGCCGGTCGCAGCGAAGCAGGTGCTCGGCCTGCAGGGGCGCTACTTCATCGGCCTGCTGCCGTTCACGATCTTCGCGGTCTCGCAATTCGCGCTGATCGTCGGCCAGAAGCGGTTCATCAACGCGATGCTCCTCGTGCTGGCAGTCATCCTCGTCTACAACATGTACCGGACGATCGACCTGCGATACTATGGGCCGGAGCCTGCTGTCGTGCAGCCTGCGCCCCCTCCGGCGCCGCTGCCCGGTGTCGAAGCCGAAACGACAGAGCTTGCCCCGCCGTAGGAGGCACACCCTGGATTTCGAGAACCTCAAGCTGCCCGGCGTCGTGCTCTTCCACACGGTGCGTTACGGCGACGAGCGCGGCTACTTCATGGAGCGCTACAAGCGGTCTGCGCTCCTCGAGGGCGGCGTCGACGAGACCTTCGTCCAGTCGAACCTCTCGTTCTCACGCCGGGGCATCCTGCGCGGCATCCACTACCAGGCGGCGCCGGCCGGCCAGGGCAAGCTGCTGCAGGTGCTGAGCGGTGCGATCTTCGACGTGGTCGTCGACGTGACGCCTGACTCGCCGACCTTTGGCGAATGGCTGGCGGTCGAAATCTCCGCCGAGAACGGCAACCTGCTTTACGTACCGCCGCAGTACGGCCACGCCTTCTGCACCCTCACGGACGACTGCCTGCTCCTCTACGACGTCACCTACGAGTACGCCCCGGAGCAGGAGCGCGGCATCATCTGGAACGACCCGTCGCTGAATATCCCATGGCCGGTAAGCGAACCGGTCGTCTCGGCGAAGGACGCCCTGCTGCCGACGATCGAGTCGCTGCGGGCCGGCGCCGCGCGCTAGAGGTCGTGTTCCACCGCCAGCCCCTTACTGAGCCAGGACTGCAGCCCCTAGCCAGTCCTCGTCTTGCCTAAAAGAGGGCGTTGCCTGAGACTTGGGACGGTCGGCCTGCGTCGGACCCGGCGACTTGCTGACCACTGAAAACTGACTGCTGAGAGCTCAACGCGGCGCGCCCCGCCAGATTCCGTTTCGAGGGAACCTTGTACAAAGAGCACGTCGTGACCGTTGCCGTACCCGCCTATAACGAGGAACGGCTCATCACCCAGGTCATCGAGACGATGCCCGACTTCGTCGACCAGATCGTCGTCGTCGATGACTGCAGCACCGACTCGACCTACGACACGGTCAAGAACTTCAAGGACAAGCGCACGATCTTGATGAAGACGGGCCAGAACCGCGGCGTCGGCGGCGCTACCGTCCTCGGCTATAAGAAGGCGCTCGAGCTGGGCAGCGACATCGTCGTGAAAATGGACGGCGACGCCCAGATGCGCTCTGAATACCTCGGCCAGCTGCTCGATCCACTGATCGAGGAGGGCTACTCCTACACCAAAGGCAACCGCTTCCTGCTGCCGGAGTTCCTCGTCCAGATGCCGCGCGGCCGCCTGCTGGGCAACGTTGCGCTGACCTTCATGACCAAGCTGGCGTCAGGCTACTGGCACATCTTCGACCCGCAGAACGGCTTCACGGCGATCAAGTCGGACGCCCTGAAGCGCCTCAACCTCGCAGAGCTGCACCAGCGCTTCTTCTTCGAGAACGACATGCTCTATCAGCTCAACCTGCAGAACGCCCGCGTGAAGGACGTCGCGATCCCGTCGAAGTACGGCGAGGAGGTGTCGAGCCTCAGCCTCTTCCGGGTGGCGGTGACGTTCCCGTTCCTGCTCTTCAGGCGCTTCACCTCGCGGATCACGCTGAAGTACATCCTGCGAGACTTCTCGCCGATCGCGCTCTTCCTGATCCTCGGGACGCTGCTCTTCGGCTGGGGCGTGCTGTTTGGCGCCTACGCCTGGATCCGCAGCGCGATAAGCGACGACCTGACATCCACGGGCACGGTGATGATCAGCGTGCTGCCCCTGATCCTGGGCTTCCAGTTAATCCTGCAGGCGATCGTGCTTGATATCGCGGAGACACCGAAGTGAAACTGCAGTTGGCCATGACCAGCCGCCAAAGGTTGCTTCGCCTTGGCTGAGGCCAACGACTCGCAACGAGTCGAAAGCAGCGTTCCTGCTGTTGTAGGGAAGCCGCGGGTCAGCGTCATCGTCCTCGGGTTCAACGGGCGGCAGTACGTTGACGGCTGCCTGGCGTCGCTGCGGAACCAGCGCTTCGACGAGCCCTTTGAAGTGATCTTCGTCGACAACGGCTCGAAGGACGGGACGGCGGACGAGGCGGCAAAGCACGACTGGGTGCGCGTCGAGCGGCTCGATAAGAACTACGGCTTCTGCCTCGGCAACAACAAGGGCTTCGAGAGGGCGCGCGGCGAGTACGTGATCTTCCTCAACCAGGACGTCATCGTGCACCGCGACTGGCTCAAGGAGATGGTCGCGGCGATGGACCTGGCGCCCTCGATAAAGGCGGGGCACGCGAACATCATTCACCCCTGGAACCCGGAGTTCGCCGCCCACGAGGTCGAGAACCCGGTCTACGCCGCCTACTCGCCCGAGCTCTCACGCCTCGGCTTCATCGAGTACCGCAGCGCGTCGCCGCAGCAGCAGGTCGTTGATACGCTGTTCCTCAGCGGCGCGTCGACGATCCTCAAGCGCGACGTCCTCGACGAAATCGGCGGCTACGTGTTCGACCCGGGCATGTTCCTTTACGGCGAGGACATGGACCTCGGCCTCCGCATCCGCAGCGCCGGGTATCGCACCGTCGCCTGCACCCGCGCCGTCGTCTACCACGACCACACGCTGAACGATGAAGTTTCTCTGAAGGCGGTGGTCAAGGTGACGCGTATCATCCGCAACCGCCTGATCGCCTTCTGGAAGTCGTCGACCTGGGCTGAGTTCAGCGTTCTCGCAACGATCACGATGCTGGGTTCGCCGTTCAACTCGGGGCAGTTCGGCCTGCCGCTGAAGAAGCGCATCCTCTACGCCTTCGCGCTCGTACCGCCGACGATGCTCGCCGGGCTCGCGTTCTGGGTCGCCGTGCCGCGCTTCGCCGGACGAAGGCGCGAGATCCTCAACCGCCGCAAGCTCACCGCCTGGTGGCTGCCGAAGACGCTGCTCCTCGACCGCAAGAGCCTGACAAAGGCGCCGGCGGCCTTCAACGAGGCGGCCTGATATGAACGCCTCGACCTCGAACACTGCTGAGGGGCCGCTCGTCCACCTGCGCGAGCACATGGACATCGTCGAGACAGACCTCAAGCTGATCGCCGCGCGGACGGCACGGGGCGCGCGGCTGCTCGACATCGGCGCCGGGCGCGCCGTCTTCGCCCAGGCAGCCAGGCGCGCCGGCATCGATGCCTACGCGCTCGACCTCCAGGTCGAGGCCTCGGTGCTGTGGGGCAAAGAAGGCGTCAGGGGCGTCATCGGCGACGGCGGCAGGACGCCCTTCAAGGCGGCAACCTTCGACGTCGTGCGCATGAAGGAAGTGCTCGAGCACGTCGAGGACCCGCTCGGCTTCGTCCGCGAGGGCAAGCGCCTGCTGCGTGACGGCGGCATCTTCATCGCCCATGTGCCGACGCCCTGGTCGCAGTTCTACCCGGTCGCGAACTTCTGGGACGACTACACCCACGTGCGGCCGATCAGCCGCTACGGCCTGCAGCGCCTCTTCGACGACGCCGGCATGCGCATCGAGCTGATCGAGGGCTACATGTCCGGCCGCAACGCTCCCGAGCGCGTGCTGGGCAAGGTGCTCGGCCGCGTCTTCCCACACATGTACCGGGTGGTCGCCCGCAAGTGAGTCCGGGCTCGGCCCGTTTACTGCGCTACGTCAGCGCTGCCCTCGCCCTCGGTGTCCTCGTCTTCGTCATCGTCACGGCGAAGCCGGGCGAGGTCTGGGACGCCCTCAAGAACGTCGAAGGCACGCGGCCATGGGTCGTCATCGCCCTCAACCTCGTCGTCGTCGCGCTGTTCACGGCGCGGTCGCAGCTCATCCTGGTGCGCATGGGCCATGCGGTGCCGCTGCAGGTGCTCGTGCCCGCATCGATCCTCGGGAACGTCGCCGGCGCACTGACGCCGGGCGGCTCCGGCGAGATCCTGCGCGCCGCCGCCCTGCAGCGCAGCGCCGGCCTCCGTCTCGGCGACGCGGTCACGCTGGTGGCGTATGAGCGCGTGCTGTCGACGTACCTGCTGCTGCTGAGCACGCTCGCCTGCCTCGCCCTGAGTGGGCTGAGCACCGCTCCCGCCGCCGTGGTCGTCGCGGTCTGCTGCCTGCTCGTGCTGCTGCCCTGGGTCTGCGCCGTCGTCGTGCTGCCGCGGCTGCCGCGGGCCGACCAGGTCGCCGGCGGCGGCTTTGTACGCCAGGTGCTGCGCTTCGGCCTCCAGCTTGCGGCCGAGATCCAGGTCCTGCTGCGAAACGCCGGTCTGCTCGTCGTCTGGTCGGCACTGACGGTCGTGAGCTTCGGCGTCGTGGCGCTGCAGTTCGAGCTAGCGGCCGAGAGCCTCGGCGTTTCGATCGACCTGCTGGACGGCTGGGTGGCGTTCGGCGGCTCCGGCGTCGCGTCGATCATCTCATTGCTGCCGCTCGGCATCGGCATTGGCGACGGGTCAATAGCGGCGATTATCCAGCACACCGGTGACGTGCCCTTCGACCTCGCGACGGCGACGGCGGTGCTGATCCGCGCGACGGTGACGCTGCCGTTGATCGCGCTGGCGGTGGCGTCGTACTTCTACTTGCTGCGGTTCACCGCGGAGGCCGCGCCTGCAGCCTCGAACGGGATGTCCGAGACGTCGCAGGAAGGCACATCGAGCTAGCGAGGCCGCCTGAGGTTACGCTCTCCAGCAGCCATTACATCGAGGGCGTCACCGCTCTCTGATTCGCCCATCGCTGCGGGCAATGGTTCGCAACGAAAGGGGCGTGCCAGGGCGTAGCCCGGCCGTTCGGGGCCGCGCGTCATCAACGCGAAGACGCGTCAAGAAATTCCGGGGGCCCGACCTCGCGCACGGCGCCAACCTCCAGCGCTCCCTCACCCTAACCCTCTGCCGGCCGCGGGAGAGGGGACCTGTTGGGTGCCTATTCGTGAGCGCGGAGCAGCGTGACCCTCGCGATTGCCCGAATGCGCGCCGAATGCTCCCTAGAGCAGCCCCTCTTTGCGCTCCGCCGCTTCCACGACGTTGCGGAAGAGCATGGCGATCGTCGTGGGGCCGACGCCGCCGATGCGGGGCGTGATCCAGCCGGCGACTTCTTCGCAGGCGGGGTCGACGTCGGGGAGGAGCTTGCGGCCCTCGTAGCGCACGCCACCGCCGACGACGACGGCGCCGGGGCTGATGTGCTGGGGCTGCAGGATGTGCGGCACACCGACGGCGGCGATGACGATCTCAGCGCGCTTCGTGTAGCGGTCCCAGTCCGGGACGCCGGTGTGGACGACGGTGACGGCGGCGTTCGCCGTGGCGCGCTTCTGCGAGAGGAGCAGCGCGAGCGGCCGCCCGAGGGTGGTGCCGCGGCCGAGGATGACGACCTCGCGGCCGGAGACGGGGACCTTGTAGTGGGCGAGGAGGGTCTCAATGCCCATCGGCGTGCAGGGCACAGGGCCGGGGATCGACATCGCGAGGCGACCCATGTTCAGGGGGTGCAGGCCGTCGACGTCCTTGTCGGGGTCCATCTCCAGGAGCGCCGCTTCGAAGTCGATCTGCGGCGGTGTCGGGTACTGCACGAGCATCGCATCAACCGACGGGTCGTCGTTGAACTGCCGAATCGCGGCGACCAGCTCTTCCTGCGTCGTCTCCTGGGGCAGGTGGAGGTGGGAGCCGCCGAAGCCCAGCTCGGCCGCCTTCTCCTGCTTCATGCGGATGTAGCCGGCGGATGCGGGGTCGTCACCAACGATGATCGTTCCCAGTCCGGGGTTGTGTCCCATGGCGCGGAGTTTCTCCACGCGCACAGCGAGGTCGGCGAAGGTTGCATCGGCCACAGGGCCGCCGGGCATCATGATTGCAGTCATGAGGCCACTCTAGCAGAGCAACGCGCTTAGGCCTCTTGGGCGTGGCGATAGTTCATCGGCGTCTGCATTCGTGCGGCTATCACGAAGAGCACCATGCCCAGGGCGAACGCGGCGCCGAACATCACGAGGGCGCCGTCGTAGGAGCCGGTGCGGTCGTAGATGATGCCGGCGATCGAGGGACTGAGCACTTCGCCCGACGTCTCGACGACGAGCACAGCGCCGAGAATCGAGCCGAAGTGACGCAGCCCGAACGCCTTGATCAGGACGATCGACTCGGCCAGCGGCCCCATGCTCGATCCGATAACCCAGCAGATGATGAAGATGCCGATCGCCACCGGATGCGTGCTGATCAGCAGCGTGACCATGCCGAGCATGAGCGTGCCGAGCAGAGCAACGACCACGAGCTCGAAGCGATCGAAGTGGTCGGCGATCAGCCCGATCGAGAGGCGAGACAGGACGCCGAGGCCCGCAATCATCGAGACGATGAACGTCGCAGTGGCGCGTGACATACCCACGGACTCGTAGAACGGCACCTGGTGCGCCATCCAGCCGATCATGCCGAAGAAGAGCAGCATGAAGCCGACGGCGCAGAGCCAGAACTGCGGCGTCCGCATCGCCTCCCGCAGCGTCATCCCCTCGGCGTTGCGGCTCGCCGGCCGCACCGGTGCCCCCGCCTCTGGCTCGCGATTGCCGTCGATCAGCTCGCCGACGTCGGCGGGGCGATTCCGCAGGACGAAGATGCCGGCGAGGAGGTAGAAGATTCCGAGCACGACGCCGGAGAAGAGGAACGCGCCGCGCCAGCCCAGTCCACCGATTGCGACGGCAACGATCGGAAGGACGACGAAGCCGCCGATCGAGAAGCCGCTGCCGAGGATGCTCAGCGCGACACCGCGCCGCCGCTCGAACCACTGCGAGATCAGCGACTGAAACGGCAGGAAGAACATCATCTGCCGGAAGACCGCGTGGATGCCGTAGAAGACGTAGAACTGCCAGAGCTCCTGGGTCATCGCCAGCAGGATGTAGGAGCAGGCGGCGAGACAGCCGCCGACGACGATGCAAAGGCGCGCCCCGTGAGCATCAACCCAGTGGCCGATGAATGGGCCTACGAGGCCGCCGGTAAGAATTGCGACCGAGTACGCGACCGACACGTCGGCACGATTCCAGCCGAACTCGTCCTCGAGCGGGTGGACGTAGAGACCGAACGAAGACATCGATAGGCCGCTGCCGAGTGCCATCGCAATCGTGCCCACGAGGAGCACACGCCAGCCGTAATAGATCTGGCGTTTACCTGTGAGGACGTCTCGAACTCCCGCATAGGCCGTAGCTGCCGTGGCCATCGATGGCATTGTCGGCGGGCGGCAGGCACACGGGCAATCAGGAAGGGACGCCGCGGGCTGGAGGCGGCGGATTACAAATGGTGCCCAGAGGGAAAACTCGCACCGGACAGAGCCGATTCTTATCGTAGCTGCGTCACAAACGCCGGGCAGCCGCGTTTGAATAGGAGAAGGAATCCAGGGATCAAGACGGCAGGACGCCGGGCACGAGGTATCGCGATGGGTCTGTTCGGCAAGAAGAAGTCTGACGCCTCAGACGAGGCGGCGCTGGCAGAGATCGAGGCGAGCGTCCGAAACATCCGCAGCCGCATGGCGAACCACAAGATGCCGATCGGCGACCTCTTCGCCATGATGAACGAGGACGAGCGCCCGATCCTCTCGATCATCCCGAAAAAGGCGCCCCCGCCTCCCTCCGAGCGCGTCTCACCCGACCAGATCACGAGCAACGCCAGGAAGGACGAGCCGAAGCCGTCCCTGGACGCCCGCAGCAACGACCTCTTCTTCCGCTCCCTGTAGCCCACGCCAGTTCATTCCAGCAGGACGACGGGGCGCGTTGACACCAGTTCTACCTGGAGCATCCGTAGATGAGGCTTTCCAGCCTCGGCGCCGTCCCCGCTGTGGCGCATCAACATGAATCGGGCCGTAGGAACCCTGTATGCAGGGCACCTACGGCGTGAAGGTCTCGGCTGGCGGTAACTCCATGCTCAGTCCGTCTCGGCGAGGATCGCGGCGATTTCGCTCTCGCTGGTGGCGCCGGTGTTGGCGTTCTGCCAAAAGCGCAGCATCAGACTGACGAGGGTCTGCTTCTCCTTCTCGCTGAAGCCGCGGCAAAAGGTGGCTGCCAGGCGGGCCATTGCCGGGATCAGGCGCAGACAGACCTCTTCGCCCCTATCGGTGAGGATGACTTCGATCGTACGGCGGTCCTGGACGTGGGTACGGCGCTCGACGAGGCCTTCCTTGACGAGGCCGTCGATCAGGTAGGTAACGGTGGCGGCAGTGATCATCAGCCGCTTCGACACCTCGTTCTGAGTGAGGCAGTGGCCTTCGGTGAGGAACAGGATACGGAGCACGGTGAAGCGGCCGGCGGTGCGTCCCTGGCCGATCGCGCTGATCAGCTTCTTGCCCGCCTCGTGCGCCGCCCAGTAGCCGGCATGGACCGCCATGTTCGCCTCCATCGCTGACTGGTCAACCCAGGAGTAGATGCCCTTGTAGTCCTGGGCGATGCCGAAGACGCTGGAGTCGTCGCGGGCAGGAACCCGGGGAGTCCTCAGAGGCCGCTCCGCTGTCCGCTCCCGCTGAGCTGCAGCCTTCTTCCGTCTCGCGGGCTTCGAGGGTTCCTCGTTCACAGCTCAGAGCCCTCCTCAAGCCGGCTTGAAGTCGGGCTCGGGAGACGACCGCTACGTCTCCCGAGCCCAGGGGAGGAAGACTGTCCGCCGCTACTGGTCGGCGGACAGGTGATCCCAAAGAGGGCTAGAGGGCGCTCCGGCTTCTCGCGTCGGCAAGCCCGGAACGCCCCTGTCGATATCAGTGGCCGTTGCTCGTGCCGTTGGTTGCTGCCGCCAGCTCAGCGCGCAGCCTCGCGGTCGCCGCCTCATCGACGCTCTTGCCGTCGGCGCTGATCACAACGCCGTAGTCCTTTGCGGCGGTCTCAATCGAGATGTAGCCCTCGACCACGTCTTCGAGGACACGCCAGGTGTCGCGCTCCAGCGGGTTGCCCCAGCCGCAGCCGCCGCCGGTAAGCTGGAGGACCTCGGTGCCTTCCGGCCAGAACGGACCGCGGTTGCCGGGCCGGCCGAACTCGGTCTCGTCCGGGGTTTTCACCCAGACTTCCCAGGGACCGCCGGACTTGCCGCCCCAGAGGCCGGTCGGCGGCACTTCGCGGCTGCGGCGCCCGGCGAGACCCCAGCGCCCTTCCTGCAGGCCGCGCATCGTGATGCTCAGACCGAGGCCGCCGCGGTACTTGCCGGCGCCGCCGGAGTCGGGGCGCAGGCCGCGGTTCACGACGACCAGCGGGCACTTCAGCTCCAGCGTCTCGATCGGCGAGTTGCGCACGTCGCCCTGGCAGACCGACATCGAGCCGGACTCACCGTCTTCAAAGGGCCGGCCGCCCCAGCCGCCGGACTCGATGGTCTGGAGGACGAAGGGGGCCTTGCGACGCTCGTAGTAGCCCTGGAAGCCAGGGAAGCCTCCGAGCGACTGGCTGTGCGCCGCGGGGACCTTGTCCGGGATCGCCTTCGCGAGGGCGAGGAGTACGGTGTCGACGACGGTGGGCAGCGCGCCCGACCACCCCGACATCGGCGCGGGGTAGCGCGCCATCATGATGTTGCCCTCGGGGATGATCGCCCGGAGCGCGGCGAACGATCCCTCGTTGACCGGCTCAAGCGGCGTCGTCAGGGCCTTGTACGCGATGTAGGCGCCGGCGTAGGTGCGGGAGTTGCGGCTCGAGCGGCGCTCACCGGAGCAGCCCGAGAAGTCGATCGTCATGTCGGAGCCGCTGACCGTCACCTTCGCGTGAATACGCACGAGGGACGGGTCGAACGCGTCCCCGTCCATGAAGTTTTCCGCCTCGTACACGCCGTCGGGGATCGCCTCGACGGCAGCACGGCACTTCGCCTCGGACTCCTGGTAGATCGTCTCGATCGCCTGCATGACGGTGTCTTTGCCGTAGCGGCGCAAAAGCTCGATGAAGCGGCGCTCACCGAGGCGGCAGGCGGCAAGCTGAGAGCGCATGTCGCCGATCGTCGCGGCAGGGTCGCGGACGTTGTCGCTGATGATCCGCATGAGGGGCTGGTTGGGGACGCCGGCCTCGTAGACCTTGAGCTGGTTGAGCTGCAGGCCCTCGGTCCAGGGGTCGAAGGAAGGACCGGAGGCGCCGCCCCAGGTCGAATGACCACCGATATCGGTCCAGTGGGCGCGGCAAACCGAGAACCCGAGCAGCTCGCCATCGAGGAAGAACGGCGTGTAGACGACGACGTTGTTCAGGTGCTGACCGGCCGAAGCCTGGTGGTTGTGGACGATGACGTCGCCCTCAGCAAAGCCGTCGAGGCCGTAGACCCGCACGCCGTCCTTGATCACGACGCCGAGGTCGGCGACGAAATGCGATACACCGCCGATGTTCTGCGAGATCAGCTTGCCCTCGGTGTCGAGGAGGGCGGTGCAGTAGTCCCGCACCTCGTAGATCATCATGTTGTAGGACGTGCGCTGCAGGTCGAAGCTCATCTCGTCCGAGATGGCGGGCAGCGCGTTCCGGATCACTTCGAGAGTGACCGGGTCGAGTGTCCTGGTTGCATTCGCGACCATAGTTAGACTCCCACTTTCCAATGTCTAAGTCAGGACGTGCCCGCGGCGATGTCCTGCGTTGCCGCGACCGCGGCTGCCTGGTTCAAGATTCCACATGCGAGGTGACCACCCTGGTCCACCCCGAGCTGCTTGCAGGTCTGGGCGAGGGAGGACGCTGCTCCGCCATCGCCAAGGCCGCTGGCGACGAGGATGCGCGCCAGCTTGTCCTCCAGCGCCTGCCAGCTCATCGGGTTGGTGGCGGCGCCTTCGGGCTCTTTCACTTCGACGACCGTCGGGGCGGCCGTTTTCCACTCAATTTCGACCCGGCCGCTCCACTGCTTCGGGAAGGCGGCGGTCAGCTCCGGGTCCTCCGTGACGCTGACCCTGCTTACGAAAGCCTCGACGGCGGCGTCATGCAGCAGGTCGTTTCGCAGCGCGTCGGAGAAGCGCTCTGGGTGGAGCGCCGACAGCGCCATCTGGTAGCCCACGCCAACGAGCGAGTCCATGCGATCCCGCGGCAGGCCGGCGCGGTCGACCATGTTGCGATACTGCCCGGGCACAAAGACACGGACCGCCTCGATTTCGTCGACCGGGTGGGGCAGCGGCAGGTGCTTGCGAAAGGCCTGAATGCTCGACATGCCCTGGCGCGAGGTCGGGAAGGTCTTCGTATCGATCTCGAGGACGCCGCGGAAGGCGCCGAAGTCCTGCAGCAGGACGTCTTCGTCGACGGGCCCGCCCATGCCCCTGGCGAAGGCAGCGAGGATGTCCGGGTCGCCGCCGATGCCCGCTGCCGCCGCGTGGGCCGCCGCGAAGCCGTCGGCGGCCGCGCAGCCGAGGACGTACCAGCGCGGCGAGAGGCCGTTCGCGTTGCGTCCCTGCATGAAGACGGTGCGCGAGAGGCCGAGCGCGAGCGCATTCGCCGTCTCCTCGGCGCTGAGGTCGAGCAGCTTCGCGCCGACGGCAGCAGCGGCGAAGGGCGCCGCGGCGTAGGTCGGCCAGATGCCTTTGTAGAGGATGTTCGCGCCATCAATCGCGGTGCCGAGACGGACCATCGCCTGGTAGCCGGCGACCACTGCGGTGATCACGCTGCGATCGTCGTAGGAGTACTCGTCGGCGGCGGCGGAAGCGAGCGGAACGATGACCGAGCCCACGGTGGCGCAGGAGGCAATGTTGATGTCGTCGATCTCGGTGCAGCGCGTCGCCGCAACGTAGAGGCGAATAAGGTCGGCGATGCCGGGCTTCGAGCCGGAGCCGATGCTCTCGGTCAGGCGCTGCAGGCTGCGTCCTTCCGGCGTCGCGAGGCCAACTGCGGTGGCGCCGGTGTTGTCGAGGATCCTTTTTCGGGCGGCGTCACGCAGCTCCTCGCTGAGATCGTCGTAGGTCAGGTCGGCGATGGCTTCGGCGACTGTCGCGAGGGTGCTCATTCGACCGCCTTCCGCATGTTCGCCATCAGGTTTCGCGCGCCAGCGAGGACGAAGCCGACGTCGGAGCCGCAGAGGAAGGTACGCACGCCGCGGTCATACCAGGCTTTCGTCTCCTCGGGGCGGCCGCCGGTGAGCGCGTAGGCAGGGACGCCGTGCTTCTGACAGAGGGCAAAGGCCTGCTCGCGGGCTTCCCGCACTCGCGGGTCGTCTGGTCGTCCCGGCGCGCCGAGGACCTGCGAGATGTCGCCGGTACCAAGGCTGATCAGGTCGATGCCGGGCACCTGCAGGATGGCGTCGAGGTTGGCGATGCCCTCGAGCGACTCGAGGGGCTGCAGCACGACCATCGACTCTTCGTTCGCCCGCTGCCAGGTCTCGCCCCAGTTGCCACCGAAGCCGGCGGCGCGGGTACCCGGGTGGACGCCGCGGACGCCGGCCGGCGGGTACTTCGTCGCCTCGACCGCCTGACGGGCCAGCTCCGGCGTGTCGACGTGGGGCACGACGACGCCGGCAGCGCCCGTCTCCAGCGCCTTGTTGATCAGACGCGGGTTGTTATCCCAGACGCGGATCAGGGCGGTAATACCGAACAGCTCAGCCGCACGCACCGATTCCGTGCACTGGTGGAGGTCGTAGCCATTGTGCTCGGTGTCGAGCACGACGTAGTCGACACCCGCCGTCGCCAGCGCTTCGACAAGGGTGGGATGCAGCGTGTCGCAATAGACACCGACCTGCAGCTCACCCGCCCTCACGGCGCGCTTGAACCGGTTCTCCGGTGGTCGCAGCATGCGCGGCCGCTCTCCGGGGCTGGCCTGCGTCATCGCTCCTGCCTCAGGCCCGCGCCACATCGATGAGGATCTCGCCGGTGTCGGCCACGACGGCCTCGTCGCCGGGGAACATGACCGTGGTCGACGCGTACTCCTCGATGACGCATGGGCCGCTGACGCGGACGCCCGGCGCGAGGAGCTCACGGCTGTAGACAGCGCACTCGACCGGCGTGTGCGGGTCATCGAGGTAGATGTCGCGGGTGCCAATCTGGGCGTCCGCGGCGGTGCCGGTGAGCTTCGGGAAGTTGATCTTGGCCCGGGCACCGCGGGACGTGAGGCGAAGGTTAACGACCTCCAGCGGCTCGTCCTCCGCGGCGTGACCGAAGCGGCGGTCGTGCAGCTCGTTGAAGCGCCGCGTGATCGACTCGACGTCCTCGTCGCGCATCTCCGCCTCAGAGACCGGCAGCTGGAGGGAGAACTCCTGGCCGACGTAGCGGCAGTCCAGGATGCGCTGGTGCGAGCGCGCTTCCGGCTCGACGCCCTCGTTCGCCAGGGTTGCGTCGCCGTCGGCGATCAGTTCGTCGAAGATCGCGTTCAGCTCGTTGAAGTCGGAGTCGAGGAGGTTGCGGTAGTAGGTGCGCACATAGTCGTGGCGCACGTCCGTCATCAGCATGCCCAGCGCAGAGAAGTGGGCGGGCAGGTTCGGAATGATCACGCGCGGGATGTGGAGGTCCCGGGCAATCTCCAGCGCGTGCAGCGGGCCGGCGCCGCCCATCGCGACCATTGAGAAGTCACGCGGGTCGTAGCCGCGCTCGACCGAGACGCCGCGGACGGCGAGCGACATCTTCGCGACGGCGATTTTGAGGACGCCGTGAGCACATTCGATCGGGCCGAGGCCCAGAGCAGGGCTCAGCTTCTCCGCCATGCCCGCAAGCGCCGCCTCCCGGTCGAGCGGCATCTCACCGCCGAGGAAGCTGGTCGCGCCAATACGGCCGAGAACGACGTTCGCGTCGGTCACAGCCGGCTCGGTGCCACCGCGCCGGTAGGAGATCGGGCCCGGGTCGGAGCTGGCGCTCTGCGGTCCGACCTTCAGCGCGCCGATCTCGTCGATCCAGGCGATCGAGCCGCCACCCGCGCCGACCTCAACGATGTCGACGACGGGGAGCATCACGGGGTGGCCGCTGGCGTAGCTGCCGATGTAGTAACCCTGGGCGACGGAGACCTCACCGCCCTCGACCAGGCTGGTCTTCGCGGTGGTGCCGCCCATGTCGAAGGCGATGACGTTCGGGATGCCGAGGCGCTTGCCGACCTCCGCGGCCGCGAGGACGCCGCCGACGGGACCGGACTCCATCATCGAGACCGGGATCTTCTTCGCGGTGTCGGGCGACATCACACCGCCGTTCGACTGCATGATCAGGAAGCGGCCGTCAAAACCGTCCTCGTGGAGACGGTCCTCCATGCGGCCGATGTAGGCGGACGTCTTGGGGCCGATGTAGGAGTTCATCACCGTGGTGGAGGTGCGCTCGTACTCGCGGTACTCACGCACGATCTCGTGGGAGAGGGAGACGTACTTGCCGCCGAGCTTCTCGCGCAGGTGCCTGCCCATCTCCACCTCGTGCTTCGGGTCGAGGTAGGAGTGGATGAAGCAGACCGCAACGGAGTCCGCGCCTGACTCCTCGACCGCCTTGACGATCGCATCGGCGTTGGCGTCGTCGAGGGGAATGAGGACGTCGCCCCAGGCCGTGAGGCGCTCGTTCACCTCGAAGGTGCGGGAGCGCGGCACCAGCGGCACCGGGCGCTTGAAGAAGAAGTTGTATGCCTCCGGCCTGTTCTGGCGGCCGATCTTGTAGACGTCGCGCGTGCCGGTGGTGACGACGAGGGCGGTCTTCGCACCCGTCTCTTCGATGGCAATGTTGATGGCGATCGTGGAGCCGTGGACGAAGTTCTCGGCCTCGCTGGGCGTAATCCCCGCCTTGATCAGGCAGTCCCAGACGCCCTGCGAGAGCTCGTGTGGTGTAGTCAGTTGCTTCGACTGAAAGACCCGTCCCGCGGACTCGTCAAACGCGACGAGGTCCGTGAAGGTCCCACCGATGTCGACAGCAACACTGAGTCGTTTGCCAGGAGCTTCTGCCACGATTACCCCCTCAGGTGATTCGAATTGATGAGCGGGCAGCGGGCGTGATCAATGATCGCGCCCGCTGCCGGATGCGCTTGTCAGGCGTTGAGCCACATCTGGCCCTGCGAGTTCGGGTTGCCGGATGGATCGACGATGAAGTCGCGCACGTATGCATAGCGCGCGATGAACTGCTTGTAGTTGTAGACGTTGATGTAGGGCGTGTACTTGTCCATGAGCTGGAGCTGAATGTCCTTGACCAGCTTCACGCGCTCTTCTTTGTCCAGCGTCACCTCGGACTTCTCGATCAGCTTGTCGATCGCCGGGTCCTTGAGGCCGGAGAACGGCTGGGCGAAGTTCGTGGTCGTGTGGTTGAAGCGAAGCGGGATCTGCGGCGCGTCCCAGGCGGGAAGCCCGGAGATGTACATGTCGTAGTCACCCTTGCCGATCTTGTTGGGCAGCCACTGCGCGAAGGGGTAGCCCTGCACCCTCGTCTTGATGCCGGCCTGCTCGAACTGCACCTGCAGCACCTGGCCGAGCTGGGCGTCGCGGGCGGAGGCGGTCTGCGAGACCTCGAACTCCTTGTCGAAGGGGAAGCTCGCCGCATTCAGCAGCTGCTTGGCGGCAGCGACGTCCTGCTTGAAGTACTTCTCCGTCTGCTTCGGGTCGAGCTGGTAGTCCGACTGGCCGTACGGCAGCAGACCGGCCGGCACGGCACCGCGACCTTCGTGGACGAGCTGGAGGTGCTGGTTACGATCGAGCAGCCGGTACACCGCTTCTCGGACGCGGACGTCATTCCAGGGTGCACGCGTAACGTTGCCGAGCCAGCCGATGAACTGGAGCGCGAGGTACTCGTCGACCTCGACCTTGCTCCCGAGGTCACTCTGCAGCTGCTTCTGGGTGGTCGAAGACTCGGGCAGACGCCACTGTGAGATCTGCTCGCTGCGGAACGCCGCTTCCTGGGCGACGTTGTCGACGAGGATCAGCCAGGTGCGCTCGTCGATGAACGGCACCTTCTTGTCGGCGTCGCGGAACTTGTCGAAGCGCTTGTACTGGTAGCGCGTGTTGAGCTGGTAGTCCGACAGCTGGTACGGGCCGCTGCCAATCTGCACCTCATCCTGCTTGCCGATGATCTCCTTCGGGAAGATGCTGCTGCCGCTCGGGTCGACCAGGAGGCCGCCGCTAAACAGGTAGGGCTGCGGTGATGTCAGCTTGAAGACCACCGTGTTCGCGTCCGGCGCCGTGGCCGAAGCCATTGCCGTGCGCTGGAAGATCGCGTTGATCGCGCGGGTCTCTTCCTTCACGTAGTTGTTGGAGGCAACCACGTCCTCAGCAGTCAACGCGCGGCCGTTTACCGGCGGGATGTTGTGAAAGAACTGATTGGGCTTGAGCTTGAAGACGACGGTCAGGTTGTCCGGGAACTCAACCGAGGTGGCGTTCTCGAGGAAGTAGTCCTTGCCGGGACGGGTCGATACCAGGCGGTCGTAGGCAATCTGACCGCCGATGTCGAGACGCTGACCGGTGTCGACAACCGGGTTGAGGTTCGCCGTGGCACCGCCGCGGACGAAGCCCATCTTGCCGCCGGGCTTCGCGTCACTGGAAACCTGGGACTCAGGCGTCGGCTCTGCTGAACCGGAGTTGCTGTCGTCACTGCTGCAGGCCAGCAGCGACGCCGCGGCGATGCTTGCAGCCAGGGTAGCGCCGCCGCGGAGGGCGTAGCGGCGAGATAGTTTTTGGCTCCACCAGGTCCTTTCAGTCGTCATGTCCTTCTCCCCTAGACCTCTAATTACTTGAGGACTAACTAACTCGGGCAGAATCCTAGAGCCGCCCGTATACGGTGTCAAGAGTGCTAGAGAATGGGAGACGATTTACTTGAGGTCAAACCACAGATGAGTCATGCTGATCGAAGCCAGGCACGGAATGTCTGGTGGAGGTGCAACAATTTCTTCCGACAATGCCGCGCGCCCGGATCTCTATACGAGCAAGATCAGCGACGTCAATTCACTTCGAGAGACCGCGGCCGACTATAAGAACGCGTTCCCGTGGGCGGACGAAGAATCCATCGAGATCAACCTCGCCGTTCACGCCTGCTACTGGGCAATCAAGGAAGCAGAAACCAAGCTCTACCTCTCGCTCGGCCTGGGACGCACCGCCGGCCGCTTCACGGTCCTGCGGGCGATCTTCCTCTCTTCCGGCCGGCGTCTCACCCAGAACGAAGTCGCGGCCAAGCTCAATATCACTTCTGCCACCGTGACCTTCCTTGTCGACGGCCTCCAGAAGGACGGTCTCGTCGACCGCCTTACGAACGAGGCTGACCGCCGCAGTGTTCACGTCGAGCTGACCGAGAAGGGCCTCCAGGTCTGTGAGCGGCTGATCCCGGAGATGGCTCACATGGCCGCCGCGTTCTCCGAAGGACTCAGCGCCGAGGAGAAAGAAACCCTTCTCGGCCTCCTGCTGCGCTTCCGCCAGAACGCGTCAAACTTCGAGTTCGAAGGCGCTTCCTAGCACTCCAGCCTTCGCCTTTTCCTTCCCCCTCGCCACACGCCTGACCGGCATTCCCGGACTCAAGCGCGGCTGACACGCGCGGCTAAACCAACCCTGTTTAGTTCGATGGCTAGCTATTGACAGCCTTCCGGCTCGCGCATAGGATTCGGGCCAGTTTTGTTAGATGGCTAATAGTTAGAGGTCTATACGGCGATTGGCCATCCCAATGGCGATATTCACGGAGTGTTGCATCTGCCTGGTGCGACGGGATGGGGGAGTGAACCGTGAGTGACTCGTACTGGAACCGGATGTTGAACGGCCGGATCAACCGGCGGCGACTCATGGCAGCATCGAGCGCCAGTCTCGTAAGCGCGGCGTTCCTTGCCGC
>JBFWZE010000052.1:1360-19784 GCA_050185685.1 Dehalococcoidia bacterium | reverse complement strand
CGCAGCCAGGCGATGTATTCGGCAACAGCTGCGTCGATGTCGTACTTCGCCACGAACCCGGTGTCTTCGCGCAGGCGAGTGGTGTCGAAGTTCGGGCTGGGTCGGTTGCGCGGGCCCGTGCCGGGACTCAAGCTGATCTCGAACTCGGGGACAACCTTCTGGATCGCCTGGATGATCCGGCGGTTGGTCACGGCGACGTCGGTGCTGACGTTGTAGGTGCGATGCTTGAGGCTGTCCGCCGTCTGCACGGCCATAATCCCGGCGGCGCAGTCGGTCACGTAGCACGGCGCGCTCTCGTCATCTTCGAAGAGCTCCGGTCCCTCGCCGAGGCCGTCGCCTCTGACTGCCGCATAGCAGGGCCTGACGACGGGGAAGATGCCCCCGTGCCAGAACAGTGGCCCCCAGATCGAGCCGATGCGCATGTTGACGACCTCGAAACCAGTACGGTCCGCGTAGTGGGTGCCGAGGATCTCCCAGACCTTCTTGAAAGTCTCGGTCGGGCTTTTGACGTCCATCGGCAGCGGCATGTCCTCGCGGAACGGCCCGGCCGGGATGCCAGCGTAGACGCCACCGGAGCTTGCGAGAGTCAAGCGCTTCACTCCCGCCTCTCGCGAGAGTTGGAGCATATTCAGCACACCGAGGACCGCGGTGTCGAAGTCTTCGTCCGGCGGCAGCGTGAACAGCGGCGGCGCAACCAGGTGGGCGATGTCGGTAACCCCGTACTGCTTCACCACGCCGAGTACTGCATCGCGGTCACGAACGTCGCAATGGGCGATGTGCAGGTTCTTTCCGATGTGATCCTTGAGGAACTCCGGCTCTCGCCGCGAGCGGTACTGCGTCAGGACCACCGAGTGGCCGTTGTCGAGAAACTGCTTTGCGGTATGCAGGCCGATAAACCCCATGCCGCCGGTAATGAGAATCATTGCCCAGTGCCCTCCTGACTGGCTCAAGCTCGAAGCTTCACGTATCTGCTGCCGCAGCTTGGATGGTACGGCGTCGTTTGACAACCCGCTTTTGGTGACGGTGAGAGACGCCTGGTTTCTGCAACGCGCGATTTCTGGGGATGGAGTTTTCGCCATCGGCAGCCCGTAGCGAGGGCGACAGCGATGCGGTATAAGTGGCGCTGCCAGGGGAGGGCAGAGACATGACCAGCATCCGCACCCGCGTCACCGAGCACACCATCGACCTTTCGACCAACAAGGCCCACTTCTTCGAAGCCGGTGAGGGCTATCCGACGATCTTCCTGCACGGCGTTGGCTACACGAGCAGCGCTGAGGACTGGTTTAACTGCATCAACGAGGGTCTTGCCGACAGCATCCATGTGTACGCCGTAGACCAGCTCGGCTGGGGCTCCGTCGAACGGCCGGTCTGGAATTACTCCTTCTCTTACCTCGTCGACCACGTCCGCGAGCTGCAGGACGCACTCGGCTTCGACAAGACCAACGTCGTCGGGCACTCGCTCGGCGGCTGGGTCGCGGCAACCCTGGCGTATGAGAGCCCCGAACGAGTGAACAAGCTGGTCTGCGTCGCCAACGCCGGGTTGAACCGGAACCCGCCGCCGAACCTCGTCAGCTTTCAGCCGCCCAGCGAGGAGGCAATCGCCGAATCAACCGCGCTGATCACGAATCCGGAGATGCGGCAGGAGATCACAGAGGCGCGGCTGCGCAACCACCACACGCCGGGCTCGGTGGAGTCCTACACAAAGCTCAGCGAGATGTTCGTCGACATGGACATGCGCCGCCGTCACTTCCTCGACCGACGTCTGTCGCGGATCAAGGCGCCGACAATGCTCGTCTTCGGCGAGAACGACCTCGTCTTCCCGCCCGTGGAGGGACGCGACCTGATGCGGACTACGATTCCCAACGTCGTCCGCTGCGAAGTCCTGCCCGATACGGGTCACTTCATCCCGGCTGAAAGGCCACAGGAATTAACTGCCCTGCTGAGGGAGTTCCTGGCGTAGACTTCTTGCTGACAGCCGCCCTGACCTGAAGGAGTACGAATGCCTCCGGTAGATCCCAACGACGTCATCATCACGGGCGAGAACTCGTTCATCCGCCTCAGCAGCGACGGTAGCTCGGTTATGTCGACTCGTACCAGTCATTGGCGCGTACTCTGGTGTCCCGATGGGTCCGGCCACACGCTCTTCATCCAGAGCGAGCTTACCGGCGATGCACCGCGGATCTACACCGACAACGTGGCGGTCACACGCTGGCTCCAGCAAAACATCGAGACCTACCTCTTCGCCGCCTTCGCCGACACGTCACTGCCGACGATCGAAGCCCGCTTCGCCCGTGACGGCGACCCGCGAGGCGACGTCCGCGAGACCATCGATGGCGGCGGCGACGCTATCGTTATGACCTGGAGCGACTGCATCGACCCATTCGTGCTGACGATCCCGCCGGGCACGCCGCCCGAGCGGCCGATCGGCGTCTTCAGCACGTTCTTCCCGGCCCGCAGCGCCAGCGTGAGCGTGAACGGGAAGCTGGCAGCCGGTGCGCCGGTCGCCGAAAAGCGTGGCGACCGCGATTCCTCAAGCTCTTGCCTCGCCTGGAGCGAGACCTGGGTGAAGCCCCGAGGCTAGGCGCAGCCGCCCCGTCCCGGGCGTGGAGTCGACGCCGCCGTAGCTAGAAGAGGCCGAGCCCTTTTAGCAGGGACAGAACGCCGCCGAGCGCGACGGTTCCGAGCGTTACGCGGCGAACCAGCGTATCGGTGACACGGTCTGCGAAGGTGATGCCAGCCCAGGTGCCGAGGAGCAGGGCGGGCATCAATACCAGTGCCGCCGTCCACACCTCGCGCGTGAGGATGCCGCTCAGGGCAAGGATCGGCAGCGCGACCATCTGCTGAAAGAGAAAGTAGGCGATGAGGTTCGCGCGAAATGACCGGCCGGCCACGCCCTGGTTGTTGAAGAACAGCATCACCGCCGGCCCGTACATGTTGATGCTTCCGCCCATCAGGCCGCTTACGAAGCCGAACGGCGCCGACGCGATCTGCTCCCGTCGAAACGTCAGACGAAGGCCCAGCGCCATGATCGCTGCGACGACAACCGACGCGATGCCGATGTAGACCCGCAGCAGGTCCGCATCCCAGTGCTTGAGCACCCAAACCCCGCACGGCGTGCCAATGGCCCCGAACAGGGCGAGCATCCAGAAGCGCCCCGGTTCGACGGCAACGTGCGCCCGCCGCAGCACCATCACGTTCAGCCCGACGGCAAGAATCATCACAAGCGGCGGTGCGATTTTCGGCGACATCACAAGCGCAAGCAGGGGCACCGCAACCACGCCGAAGCCGAAGCCGGTCAGTGACTGCGTGACGCCGGCGATCAGGATGATGATCAGCGCGAGGACGAGGGTCTCAGGACTCAGCACGAATCAGCCCGACGAAGGTGCACTTTCGAAGCTCGCACAGTCCTGCGTCATGAACGAGAGGCTTGCCGGCTGCCGAGCTCTCGCATGTTCAGCTTGCGCATCCGGGGCGAGAACACGAGGACGAGGACGCCGACCGCGAACGCAGCCAGGCTAATCGTGACGCCCACTGCTGCGGCGCCCCAGATGTCGGCGGCGGCGCCGGTGAGCAGGATGCCGATCGCCATGCAGATCGGCTGCACCTGGAGGACGCTGGTGATGCGGCCGCGGAGGTGGTCCGGCGCCAGGAGCTGTAGCACCGTCTGATTCGTCGTGTTGAAGATTGCGCTGCCCACCCCTGCCAGCACCAAAAAGCCGACCGAGAGCCAGAGACTCTCCGTCAAGTGGGCAACGAGCGAGAACACCGCCTGGCAGGAGCCAAGGATGAACAACGCGCCGATCTGGAGAAGCCCGCGGCGTTCGACACGGTTGAGAGAGGCAGTGAGCAGCGCCCCCAAAATGCTGCCCAAGCCAAGGGCCGAGAGCATCACGCCCAGCCCGCTCGCGGAGACATCGAACACATCACGCGCGAAGATCGGGAGCAGCGCGTTGTGTAGCGGGATGATCAACAGCGGGTAGATGATCATCATCAGCAGCAGCACCCGGGCGGCACCGTCCATGAGCACCCACTGGTAGCCCTCGACGAGGTCGCCCAGGAAATCCCGTTTGCGCGCAGCGCCGGCAGGCTTTCCCGGGAGCTTGATCATCAGGACGGTGACCATTACCGAGAGGTAAAGCAGCGCCTGGAGCAGGAAGTTGTTCGCCGGCCCGAAGAAAACGATCAGCGCGCCGCCGACGGCTGGGCCGACCGCGCGCATCGTGCTGAACGCGAGCGTACTCAGGGCCACGGCGTTCGATACCGAGTTCCTGGGCACTACGTCGAAGACCAGGGACTGACGCGCCGGCATGTTGAAGGCGTTGAGGATGCCCGCCATCAAGGCGAACAGGACGATATGCCAGAGCTGGATGACGTCCAGAGCAATCGCGCCGGCGAGGAGCAGCGCGTTGATGAACAGCGCTGCCTGACTGATCGCGACCACCACATTTCGGTTGATGCGGTCTGACGCCAGCCCAGAAAAAGGGGCAACAAAGGGGGACGGTAGGGCACCAATGAAGCCGACAAGACCGAGCGCCTTGCCGGAGCCGGTCAGGTCGAAGACCAGCCAGCCCATCGTCGTGTTCTGGATCCACTGCGCGCCGGAGCTGAACGCGGTCCCGAGCCAGAGGATACGGAAGTCACGAAAGCGGAAGGCGTGGAAGGTGCCAATTTCTTCGGCGGGTTCGTCACGCTGCTCTGGGACGGGCGCTGCAGTGGCAGCGCCGGATCGGCCTTCGAGGGAGTCATTCGCCGCCATTCAGTGGGCCAGGGGAAAGGACTCGCTCGGCACGCCCCGAGCATAGCGGAAACTGCCTGCTGGGCATAACGATATGCCTCGGAGTTGGGGCGGCGCCGGGTTCAGGCCGGCGAGGCGCCGCGGCCGGACGCCGGCATCGACACCCCGGATGCCAGGAGCCGGCTGAGTCCATAGAGAGCGTCGAGATTCGGGGTTGCGACCTGGGTCATGTGCGCGATCTCGACGACGGCGCCTGCGATCGCATCGAGTTCGAGAGGGCGCCCGGCTTCGAGGTCCTGGAGCATCGAAGTCTTGTGGGCGCCAACCGCCGCTGCTCCATCGAGGCGGGCATCGACACTCACCCGCAGCGTCTCGCCGAGTGCGCCGGCAACCGCCTCGGCCTCGAGCATCACGTCGCGGACGAAGCGGCGGACGGGCGGGTCGGCGCAAATCACATCGAGGGTCGTACGCGTGAGGGCACTCACCGGGTTGAGCGCGACATTGCCGATGAGCTTCAGCCAGATCTCGTTGCGCAGGCGGGAGCGGACGGGCGCGCGCAATCCGCTCCCATTCAGCACTTCTGCGAGACGGACGACGCGGTCGGAACGCGAGCCATCCGGTTCGCCGAGGCTGAAGCGCTGGTCCTCGATGTGGCGGATCACGCCGGGCGCGATGATCTCGCAGGACGGGTAGACGACGCAGCCGATCACGCGCTCCGGCCGCAGCGTGTCCCAGATCACGCCCCCCGGATCGACTGCCTCAACCCTCCGGTCTTCAAACGGCCCACCATGTTTGTAGAAGTACCACCACGGCACGCCGTTCTGCGCCATGACGAGGGACGTGTCCGGCCCGATCAGCGGCGCCATCGCATCGAGCGCGCCGGCGATCTGGTGCGCCTTGAGGGCAACGATCAGGTAGTCCTGCAGCCCCGCGTCACGAGCATCGGCAATGGCGCGCGGGTGCGAGACGCGGTCAGTCTCGCCCTCGATCAGGCGAAGTCCCTGCGTGCGCATCGCCTCGAGGTGCGGGCCCCGCGCGATCAGCGTCACGTCGACGCCGGCGAGTGCGAGCTTCGCGCCGATGTAGCCACCGATGGCCCCGGCGCCAAAGACCGCGATCTTCATCGTGCCCCGGTCCGCGCCGGGCGGCGAGGCCTACTTCCCGCCAAGACCGAGCTTCTCGGCGAGCCCGATGCGCTGAACCTTACCGGTGGCGCCTTTCGGAATGTCGGTCAGAATGACGATCGTCTTCGGAACCTTGAAGTCGGCGAGCTGCTTCGCGCAGTGCTCTCGCAGCTCCTTCTCGTCGGCGGTAGCGCCTTCGTTGAGGACCACGGCTGCCGCAACCTCCTCACCGAGGCGCTCGTGCGGCATCGCAAAGCAGACAGCCTGGGCGACGGCGGCATGTTCGAGCAACACCTCGTCGATCTCGCGCGGCGACACCTTCTCACCGCCGCGGTTGATGATCTCCTTCAGGCGGCCGGTGAGGTACAGGTAGCCCTCGGGGTCGAGGTAGCCTTGGTCGCCGGTACGGAACCAGCCGTTCGTGAACGCAGACGCATTCGCAGTCGGGTTGTTCTCGTAGCCGCTGGTGACGTTGCCGCCCTTGATCACGATCTCGCCGAAGTTCGGGCTGTCGAGCAGATTCCCGTCGTCGTCCATAATCGCGACCTGCACGCCGGCGCTGACACCGACCGAACCGGGTTTGCGCGCAGCAGGCGGAAGCGGGTTCGACGCCATCTGGTGCGAGGCCTCGGTCATGCCGTACGCCTCGAGGACCGGAGCGTTGAACGTCTTCTCGAGGTCGGCCATCACGGTTGGCGGCAGCGCTGCTGACGAGGAGCGAATGAACCGCAGCTGATTGCGCGCGATCACGTCGGACTGACGGGAGGCGCGGCTGAGCACGAGCTGGTGCATGGTCGGGACAGCGGTGTACCAGGTCGGCTTCGTCTCGTCGATCCAGGTAAAGAAGCGGAAGGCGTCGAAGCCCGGCGTGCAGACAACAGATGCCCCCGCCGAGAGCGATGAAAGCAGCGCCGCGATCAGGCCGTGGATGTGGAAGAGCGGCATGACATTGAGGCAGCGGTCCGCCTCAGTGAGCCGCAGTGCGCCGATGATGTTTCCCGCCGAGGTGGCCAGGTTGCGCTGACTCAGGGGCACGATCTTCGGCCGGGAGGTTGTACCGCTGGTGTGCAAAACGAGGGCAATGTCGTCCGGCTCGGCGTAGCGCGGCGCCGCGGGCTCGACGGTACGACCGTCGCAAACCAGCGTGTATGCACCGGGTTCGCCGACAAGCTGCAGACGCAGCGTCTCAGCGGACGCAGCTGCATGCACAGCCGACGTGTCGTCCTCGAGCGTGATCAGCGCCTTCGCACCGAGGTCGTCCAGGTAGAAGCGGAACTCATCCTCACGATATGCCTGGTTCAGCGGCGCCGCGGTCGCGCAGGAGGCTACCGCGAGAAAACTGATCCCCGCGGCCGGTCCGTTGGGCAGCACAATCGCGACCCGGTCGCCGCGTCCGATGCCGTAGGCGTTGAGCTGCCCGGCGAGATGTTCAATCTGGCGTCGCAGGGCGTCAAAGCTGAGGTTGGCACCATCGACGGTTACCACTGCGGTGGCATCGGCCCGGCCGCGTGCCAGGAGGTCGTGAATTGTGAGAGCTGTCGTGCCGCTGGTCATGCTGTACTCCACGGAAAGCTGTCGAATACGTTCGCCGTGATAATACAGCGCTCCTGCCTCGAGTCTCTCGCCTCAGGCCTCAACCTGCGAAGCCGCTGCAGACAAATGTCTACGCTTCGTCACTTTGCCATGCAGCCGAAGGATTCGCTGCTCCAGCGAGGGACCGGTGAGCGAGAAGAACCCGTGCAGCGAGGCGCTGCTAATCAGGTCCCGAGCCAGCTCAGCGTGATGAAGCGCCGTGCAGACGTCGCCCGCCCGATGCTCGTAGAGCTTTGCCAGCTCGAGGTGAGCACGAACGCGGCGAATCGCGGAGGACGTGCCGTCAGCTTCCTGCAGCCAGTGATCGAGGCTTACCCGCCAGCCGTCGCGCCGCCGCAAGAGCCGCCCCAGCCGCACGGCGGCCTCGCCGCCAACCTCCGTACGCGTATCGATGGCGAGTACCCGCCGATATTGCTCGATTGCCTCGGCCGGCCGCGATGCCGTCTCGTCCCACTTGCCGAGCGCGAAGTGATGGGCGGCGTCGGATTCGACGTGCTCACCGGCATCTGTCATCAGGTGCGCGAGAAACGCGACCAGCGACAGGACGTCGAGCGAGTTGTGCTCAAACAGCGGCGGCAGTCCACGGAGGTTTCGCCGCCGGATGTACGAAAAGTAGAGAGCAGGGATGACCGCACCTGAAACGTCGCCGTAGCGCCGCAAACCCAGCAGGTGCTTCTCGACCTCAGCAAGACGGCAGGATGTCAGCATGCGCGCGTAGAGGCGCCGCGCCGGGTGCAGAAGGTCAATGTGGGGCAGGTCGAAGGGTGCTGCCTGCCGCACCATCGCATATCGCGTCGTGAGCTGCGGCACGTCAAAGGAGCGGCCGTTGAACGTGACGATCGACCGGCAACGCGCCAGCGTGTCGGCGAGCGCCGCGAGCATCGCCGGCTCCTCACCCGGGTCGGTCAGGAAGTACTGCCGCACCCTGAACGCCAGGTTGTCGAAGGTACCGACGCCGACGAGAAACGCGAAGGTGCCGGTGCCGCCTGAAAGCCCCGTCGTCTCGATGTCGAGGTAGGCGGCCTCGGCGACGTGCTCATGGGTGAGCCCTGCCCCGAGACGCCCGAGCAGCACGTCGTCGACCGCGAAGGCGCCGTCGAGCCGTATCCGGCCGTGCAGGTGGTCGAGAGGGAAGAACTCGTCGCGAAAGTAGATGCGGCCGTACTCGTTCTCGCCGCTGATCACGCCGGGCGGTAACGGTTTTTCCTGCCGCGGCGGTGCTGCGACCTGCGACCCTGAGACGTAGCGGAGGCGCTCCCGAAGCTGCACGTCAGCGTACGAGGCGGCGCAGCAGGGTCAACGCCGCCGCCTTCGCATGCGTCGATTCCTCCACGCCGGGGCCGATGCAGGACGGACAGCCGCTGCTGCAGGGACACTCGGCCGCGAGATCGAGAGCGGCGCGCAGCAGCGCCTCGTGGATATCGAATAGGCCCTTCGCGAAGCCGACGCCGCCCGGCCTCGTCTCATAGATAAAGAGCGTCGGCGCCTGCGTGAAGGTGCAGCGCACCTCGGCGACGACCTGGATGTCTTTCGGGTCGCACATCAGGAACAGCGGCGCAACGCCCGCCAGCAGATGAGCGACGCCCCAGAGCCCGGCTTCAATCGCGGCGCGGCTGAGCCCGTCGGTGGCTTCGCCGTCGAGGGCGAGCCAGTAGGACGTGGTATGAACGTCTTCCTGGGCGATGTGGATCTTGCCCCAGCCGACGTTCTCATGCGTCTCGAGCTTGATCTTCTTGTAGATCGTGGGCAGATAGCTGAGCGCGACATCACCGTGGTATTTCATGCCGGCGCTGACGACGTCCTGGGTCGCGACTTCGAGCACGCGCAGGTCAACGGCAAGGTTCGCGTCGGTGTAGTAATCGACATCGACCTTCCGCACGTACGCGGTGTTCTCGTCCCAGTCGAGCCGGTCGACGAAGTACTGCTGCCCGCCGTGCATGTAGATCGCACCCTCATGCACGAGGAGTGGCGCCGACGGCCGGTCGACTTCGCCGAGGACACGAGCAGCAGGCGTGTTCTCGACGATGACGACGTTGGCGCTGGCGGCGCTTCGCAGGCTGACACCCTCGGCGGGGAACGACTCCGCCATCCAGTAGTAGCGGCCGTTGCTGCGGTGCAGGATCTCCGCCTCGCCGAGCAGCTCGAGCAGCTCCTCAATCTGCGGCCCGAAGTCTTCGCCCTCCTCAAGGGGCAGCTCGAAGGCCGCCGCCTTGAGGTGGCTGACGCGGACGTCGAGGTTGTCGGCGTCGATCATCGCGCGCTCGAGCTCCGTCTCGAAGAGGTACTCCGAGTGACGCGCGACGTACTGATTCAGCGGGCTCGAGTTTGTCACGAGGATGCCAAGCGAGGGCTGCTCACCGCGTCCTGCACGGCCGATTTGCTGCCAGCTGCTCGCGAGCGTTCCCGGGTAACCGGTCAGGACCGCCGCCTGGAGGCTGCCGATGTCAATACCCAGCTCAAGCGCGTTCGTCGCGACGACGCCCTTGATCGAACCGCTGCGCAGGCGGGCTTCGATGTCGCGCCGCTCTCCGGGGAGGTAGCCGCTTCGATAGCCCTCGATGGCCTGCGGCTCGCCGGGAAGGGTGCGGACGCGTGACCGCAGGCCGTGCACCAGGCGCTCGACCGTCATACGGCTCGGCGCAAAGGTGATCGTCTGCGTGCCGATCTGCAGCAAGCGCGCCGTCAACGACTCGGCGGCGGACAACGCGCTGCGCCGGATGCCGAGGTTCGCGTTGACCACCGGCGGGTTGTAGATCGCGATGTGCTTCTCCGGCCGCGGCGCGCCGTTCTCACTGACGAGCTGCGCCGGCCTGCCGATCAGCGACTCCGCCAGCTCCAACGGGTTGCCGATCGTCGCCGACGTGCTGATGAAGATGGGACGGGAGCCGTAAAACTCGCAGATGCGATGCAGGCGACGGATCACGTTGGCGACGTGACTGCCGAAGACGCCGCGGTACTGGTGCAGCTCATCGATGACGACGTAGCGGAGGTTCTCGAAGAGCTTCATCCACTTCGTGTGGTGGGGAAGGATGCCCGTGTGCAGCATGTCCGGGTTCGACACGACGATGTTCCCGGCGGCTCGGACAGCCCGCCTCGCATCGGCCGGCGTGTCCCCGTCGTAGGTGAACGCCTTGATCTGGCCGCCGAGCGAGGTGATCAGCCCCTGCAGCTCATCGACCTGGTCCTGGGCCAGCGCCTTGGTCGGAAACAGGTAGAGGGCCCGTGCTTCGGGGTCGCGCAGTAGGGAGTCAAGGACGGGCAGGTTGTAGCACATCGTCTTGCCCGAGGCGGTGGGCGTGACCGTGACGGTGTGCACTCCATCGAGAGCGAGCTCGATCGCCTGGGCCTGGTGCGTGTACAACTGTCCGACGCCGCGGCCCTGGAGCAGGCGTATCAGCCGCGCATCAAGGTTCGGAGGAAACGGCGCATATCGGGCAGGCTGCGCAGGAAGGGTGCGCCAGCAGACGAAGTCCTTGCCCAGCACCGGGTCATGTTGAATCGCGTCAAACGTCGGGCGGGTGACCATGACGAATCGCACCTTTGTTCTGGAATACGCGAGAGCGTACTAGACAGAACAAATGTCCGTCAACCACTACAGTCTCGATTCGCCCCGGCAGCCGGCTTATCACCACCCACCGGGGACGAGAATCGGCTGCTTTAGACCTCGCCGGTCTTCAGGAACTTCGTGACGACGGCGTCGTGCTCTTCGGGGTGCTCGTACTGCGGCCAGTGCGAGGCGTCCTTCATGTTGTAGAACTTGGCGCCCGGGATCAGGCCTGCGAGGTACTCGCCGACGTCGGGACCGGCGCCGGGGTTGAACTCGGACCAGAAGACCAGCGTTTCGGCCTTGATGCCCTTGCAGTCTTCTTCCTCGAACCGCTTCGAGTGGCCGGTGCCGATCGAGAGCCGGCTCATGTTCGGCCGCGCGTCCGGGTTCTCGTACGCCTTGAGTCGGAGCGCGACCAGCTCGTCGGTAACCCGGTCGGGGGTCGCCATGAGCCACTCCATGCGCATGCGGACGTTGCGTTCGTTCGGTGCTCCCACTGCTGCCTTCGTGAGAACCGCCAGCGATTCGGGGCTCTTCCACGGCGGTGCGAAATCGGTCCGCTTCAGGTTCACCTGGTGCCCGGTGTTGAGGACGATGCGTTTCACCCGGTCAGGATGTTCGAGAGCGAGGCGGAAGGTAATGAAGGAGCCCATCGACTCGCCTTCGATGTGCGCCGTCTCGAAGCCCATCGCGTCCATGAAGTCGAGGACGTGGTCGACCTGGGCTGCAGTGCTGTCCTCGATGTCGCTGTCCTTGCTCGAAAGCCCGTGGAACAGCGCGTCGATGGCGCACACGTGGAAGTCCTTCGCCAGGCGCATGATGTTGCGGTAATACGCCTCGGCCTGGCCGCCGACGCCGTGGATCAGGATCAGCGGCTCGCCCTCGCCTGCCTCGATGACCCGGGTCGTGTACTTCTTGCCCTTGACGAGGCGGATCTGCGCGCCAAAGAGGTCGACGTAGATCGTCGGGATGTTACGGTCCCAGGGCGGCGTGCCAACGGGGATGCGCCAGGTTACGTACGGAGCTTCGTTGGTTTCCTGAGTCATGAGGCCTCCTCGAAAATTTGCCTCAGCCTAGGGCCGCCCTCACCTCCGGTCAATTCTCACGAAGAAGCGAGCTTGCCCCATTGCAGGCGCCGGGTAGACCTCGAGGTCAGGTCGTGCCGCCTTACTACGTCGTGGCGACGGCGTCCAGGCGCTGGGTGCTGCAAAAGGCGCGGTTGGCGTAAATCAGCGGGTTCATATCCTCGCAGACAACGTTGTGGACGAGGCCCACGAAAATGCCATGGGTGCCGCCGGGAGTCTCTGAGACGAGCTCGCAGTCGAGCCGGACGCCGCATTCGGGCAGAGCGGGCGCTCCGGTGACACCCGATTCGAAGGTGTTGCCGGGAAACTTCTCGCCCTGGTCCGAGGCGAAGCGTTGTGCAAGCTCGACGTGCTCACGGCCCAGGATGTGCACCGCAAACCGGCGAAAGCCCCGGACCGCCTGCCCGGTGCGCGAGAGGCTGTTCAGGCACACGAGCACCATCGGCGGGTCAACCGACACAGAAGCAAACGCCGACACCGTCGCGCCGACCGGCTGACCGGTGGCGTCGATGCTCGTCACGATAGTGACGCCGGCAGCAAAGTTGCGCAGCGCTCCCTTGAACTCATCGGCGGATACCGGCATGCCTGCCTCCCTCTGTCTCGACAACCTACGGCGGAAAACTTTGCCTTTCAATAGACTTGGGCAAAACAAAACTTTGTCTTCGCACCCGAGGACGCTATAGTCCGCGCATGGGCCGCAGAGAAGTGGAAGCCAATCTCTCTCGACTGCGGGCGGCGCGCCGGGAGTACCAGCTTTCGCTTTCAGACTTTGCTAACCGGGTCGGCTATAGCCGTTCGTACCTCTCGGCGGTCGAGCTGGGGCATCTACCTGAGACCGAGCAAATCGTCCTGGCGTACGAATCAGCTCTCGGGCTCGAGCGTGGGTCGCTGAGAGAGGGCAAGCAGTCCGTCGCGCGCATTCTGCACCGCGTCGGCCATCCGTCGATCGAGTCGAAGTCGGGCCCGAGTCCAGACCTGACGCTCGAGCCAGGTAGCGTCGTCGTGCTGTCTCGCGAAGCCGTCCTGCAGGCGATGACTTCGCTTGCGGAAGAGGCGATGCAGGCGGGGATTCCGGCGGATGAGGTCTTTCTGACCTCCTTCAGTCACGCCGAAGACTGGAAGCTCCCGGACGCGATTCAGCAACCGTGGGCATCCCTTCAGCAGGGTCTGCTGCGCGCGGGCTGGACGATTAACCACCTGATCCGGCTCGACGAGAACGTCGAGCGGTCATTGCTGGTCATCGAGTCGATGCTCGGGTTGCTCACCGCCGGTTCGCGGTATCACGCCGTGTACGCACCGCCCGGGACAGCGCTGCCGCCGGCAAACGACTACTTTGTCATCGCCGGCTTCTGTGCCCTGCTGCGCTTCGATACCGCCAATCCCTCTGACCAGGCCGTGATCCTCTTCAGGGATCCGCTGGCGGTCGACGCCCTGGTTGAGAACTGCAGTCTTCTTCTGGCGAAAATGCAGCCTCTGATTGAGACGATCAGCCGCGAAGACCCGGGTGGATTCCAGCGGCATCTTGCCCAGACCGAGCTCGTCCCCGGAGAGCGCGTCCTGGTTCGCGGCGCGCTATCGATGGAGGACTCAGACCCGGCATTACCAGAGTTGGGGTGGGTCCCGCCAGCGCCCCTCGACACCGCCTCGAGTGACCAGGATGCGGCCGCCTTCATGCGCCAGCGCTATGAGAGCTTCCTCACAAATGTGAAGCGTCACCGGATCCGCCATATCTATACGAAGAGCCGTATCGCGGACATCGTCGAGACCAGCCGCCAGATCGGAGCGGGCCTCCTGCTCCTCGACGGCGACGACCGCTTTCAGCCGATCAACGTCCGCAGGCGCCTGCAGCGGCTCGTACATTCGTTGCAAAGCCTGCCGAACTACGAGGTTGCCCTCCTGGATGACGAAGAGATCGGCCTGATCGAGGCGCCGCGCAGTGAGTCCGTCGTCTACTGGCTCGTACAGGGAAACGAGCTGCTGCTCGAGAGCTGGCCCCGCGTCGCGTCCGGCGAGGCCCGCCACCTGCACATCGCGGTGCATGACTCCTCGGTTGCCAGCGCCTTCATGGAGCACTTCAAGAACGTCTGGGCGCGCGTTACACCCTTGAACCGGGACCGAGGCTACGTCGTCTGGTGGCTCGAACAGCAGGCGCAATCCCTGGCGTCGTATTCCTAAAGTTTTATATTTGCCTGAGTACCTTGCTCGGCAAATAAACCGCGGGTAGGCTGCGCTCACGATCGCCAGGAGGGGAGCACAATGCCTGCAAGGACCGGGAAGGACTACATCGAATCACTCAAGAGGATGAAACCGACCGTCTACCTGAACGGACGGCTGGTGGAGGACGTCACTGAGGAGCCGGTCTTCAAGGGCACCATCCAGTCGGTTGCCGAGCTCTACGACATCCAGCACGACCTTCGCTACCGCGACTTCGCCCTTTACGAATCGCCAACCACGGGCGACATGGTCAGCAGCTCGTTCTTGATCCCTCACAGCCGGGAGGAGCTGGTCAAGAAACGCCAGACGTTCAAGCTGCGCAGCGACCACAACTTCGGCTTCATGGGCCGGACGATGGACTTCATGAACATGCTGGTCGCGGGCTGGTACATGAACCGCGAACGCTTCGCCAGCCGCGGCGAGCAGTTCGGCAAGAACGCCGAGAACTACTACGAGTTCGTCCGCGAGAACGACCTCTTCCTCACCCACGTCCTGGTCGCGCCGCAGATCGACCGATCGAAGACCTCCGCAGAGCAGGAAGACCCCTACCTCCACCTCGGCAAGGTGCGTGAGACGCCCGAAGGCATCATCGTACGCGGAGCCAAGATGCTTGGCACGATGGCGCCGATCACCGAGGAGATCTACTGCATGCCCTTCGGCGGCATCGCCCCCGGTGACGACGCGTACGCGGTGACGTTCTCAATCCCGACGGATTCGCCGGGCCTGAAGCTCTTCTGCCGCGAGCCGGTCACGGTTCAGCCGAACAACCGCTTCGACCACCCCCTCAGCAGCCGCTTTGAGGAGATGGACTGCATCGCCGTCTTCGATGACGTCCTGATCCCGTGGGACCGCGTGATCGTCGATGGCGGCCCCGGCAGCGGTCAGTTCATCAACACCCTGCCGTCCGCGGGCCAGGTCGGCGTGAACCAGACCGCCTGCCGCATGCTCAGTCAGATGGAGTTTCTCTGCGGCCTGGCGATGAAGGTCGCGGACTGCACCGGCATCACGGGTTTTCTGCACGTCCAGGAGAAGCTCGGCGAGATGCTCGCAAAGCTCGAGGTGGCGCGCGGCGTCTTCTACGGTGCCGAGGCGATGGCGCAGGAGCTGCCTGACGGCACCTGGGGAACGACGACGCTTGCCGCCCCGGCCTTCCATCTCCAGACGATGAGCATCTACCGGCGCTACGTCGAAATCATTCAGCTGCTCGCCGCGGGCGGGTTCTTCCAGGCGCCGGCCGAGGGCGACATGCTCTCCGAAGTCGAGCGGCCGTACATCGACAAGTACTTCCGCGGCCGCCCCGGCGTGTCAGCCGAAGAACGGATCCGCATCTTCAAGCTCGCGTGGGACGTTACAGGCACGGCGTTCGCGCAGCGGGTGCAGCAGTACGTGACGTACTACTCCGGCGACCCGATCAGGCTGACGGCGAGCTTCTACCTCCGCTACGAAAAGCAGCCGCTCTTCGACCTCGTGGACCGCGCCCTCGGGAAGATCGGCGACCTCGACATCGCACCGTCGCCGGGAATCGAGGGCCCAGTCGCGGTCCGACCCCAGAACAACGGGAGCACGGCGGGAGCGTACCCAACCGGGAGCCTTCCGAAGCCGACGGCCGTCTAGGCCACCCGGCACTTCAGCGCCCGCAGCACCGTCCGAACGCAAACAGACGCCATCGAGTTCATCGATGGCGTCTGACAGGCGTCCAGCCCGGGTTGCTTACTCGTCCTCGAGGGTCCGAGGGCCAACCTTGAAGCCGTACGAGTGGATCATCGCGATGAAGGATTCGCGTCCACCCTGGAGGTTGCCAACCATCGTCGCGCTGTTGACCGCCGTGTGGCGCAGGCCATAGCGAACGATCTGATCACTCAAAGACGGGATCAAAATCCGGGCGTTGTGAACGGTAACTCTCGGCGAGGGGTCGTCTGCGCGGGCGTACTCGAACGAAATCTCCACGGTTCGATCCTGCTTAAGTGGCATCTGGTGTCCTTTCGGGGTCCTCTGCTCTCGTGGTCGTGTGCCGGCTACATTATGTACTGTTCTCGCGCGTAATGTTTGCCTTCCTACGAAACGGCTCGTAGGAGGCTGTTGCCGCGCGACCCTGTCCCGTCCGAAAGCGAGGACCGGCGTGGTTATGCGGCAGAGGAGCCGGCGTCACGCCGAGCGGCTAAACGCCTGCAGGTCCTGATCGCGGCCGGCCAGGATTACCTCATCCCCACTCTCGAACGTCTCTCCGACAGACGAGCCGAACACAACGCGGTCGCGGCGGACCACGGCAATGATCCGGACGCGATAGCGGGTTTCGAGGCCGGCCTGGGAATGGGTCACGCCGACCAGGTGCACCGGCACCCGCATTCGGGCAATACCCATGTCGTTGCTGATGCTCAGGTAGTCGACGACCTCTGCCACGGTGATGCCGTGCGCCAGCCGGGTTGCAGTGTCCTCTTCGGGGTAGATCACCCGGTCTGCGCCGACCCGGCTCAAGATTTCACCGTGGAGGTGCGAGCTCGCTTTGACAATGACCCGCGCGCAGCCCAGGCGCTTCAACAGGAGAGTCGTGAGGATCGAAGCCTCGTTGTTGCCGATAGCCACGATCGCCGCGTCGAAATTCGCAACACCAAGGTCGCGCAGGACGTCTTCTGATGTCGCATCTGCCTCGACCGCCTGACGAAGCTCGTCCGCCATCAGCTGGACCAGCTCGCGGTTGATGTCGACACCAACTACCTCATGACCCAGGGCCTGGACTTCACTGGCAAGGCTGCGGCCAAAGAGGCCCAGACCGAAGACGATGTACTCAGCCACTCACTCCCCCGTATGCCTACCCGATTCGAACTCGTTCTTCGGGAAGGCGAATGCGGTCTGGTTGACCTCGCTGCACCAGCAGCAGCGCCAGTGTAAGCGGGCCAAGCCGTCCCATGAACATCGTCACCGAAAGCAGGATCAGGCTCGGATCGGCGTGGTCAGCGGTAATCCCGGTCGAAAGACCGGTTGTCCCGGCGGCTGAAACGACCTCGAACAACAGCGCCAGGAAGGGATGCTCTTCGAGTATCGCGAGCAACACCGACACGCTGAAGACCACCATGATCCCGAGGGCAGCCACTGCGAGCGCCTTGTCCGCCTCGCTTCGCCTGATCTCGCGGCCGGCAACCTCGATGTGGGCCCGGCCGCGGATTGCCGTGACCACGGTTGCCACCAGAATCGCAAACGTCGCTACCTTGATGCCGCCGGCCGTCGACCCGCTCGCACCGCCGATGAACATCAGCGCCATCGTGAAGACCTGCGTTTCCTCCCGGAAGTCGCCAACGGGCAGGGTGGCGAAGCCGGAGGTCCGAGACGATGCGGCGTGAAATCCTGCCTGCAGCAGCTTATCGGGGAACGACAGTCCGGCGAGCGCGCCATCCCACTCCAGCACGGACACGATGGGCCAGCTCACCAGGATCAATGCCGCCGTCGTCCACAAGACCAGCGTCGAATCCAGGCTCAACCGGCGACGTCTCTGCAGCAGGTCCTCAAAAACCAGGTAGCCAATTCCGCCGGCGATGACCAGGGCGCCGATCGGTGCCAGCACGAAGACGTCACGGGTCCCTTCAAGGCTGGTCGAATTGCCGGAGAGGTCGAACCCGGCGTTGTTGAATGCGGAGATGCTGTTGAAGAGTCCGTGCCAGAGCGCCGTGATCACAGGCTGGTCGAAGGCGAACCGCACACTCAGCAGCACAAAGCCGACGCTCTCAAAGATGAACGTGAACAGGATCGCCCGCCGCGTGAGCCGTACGATACCGCCGGGCCGGGACAGGTCCAGGGACGAGCTCAGGAAGAGCCGTTCACGAACTCCCACGCGCCAGCCAAACAGCAGAAAGAGAAGCGTGGTGCTCGCCATGAAGCCGAGGCCGCCGAACTGGATCAGGACCAGGATCACCGCCTCGCCGAAGTGGCTCCAGTGGCTTGCCGTATCAACCGGCGCCAGCCCGGTGACACACACGGCGGAGGTCGTTACGAAGAAGGCAGTGACGGGCGACGTCCACGTCCCCTCCTCAGATGCCCAGGGCAGGACGAGGAGAAGCGTCCCCAACGCAATCGCGCCGGCGAATCCACTCACCAGGATCAGAGGCAACGAATGCAGGCGAAAGACGGGGCG
>JBFWZE010000052.1:0-1260 GCA_050185685.1 Dehalococcoidia bacterium | reverse complement strand
CACGCGAAGATCGTCGATGCAGTGCCGGCGATGAGGCCGAGAGGGACTCGAAGCGGCGAACGGGGGAAGGCGTTGTACTCGGCGTTGAACGCGATCGCGGTGCCAACCAGGGCCCATTCCGCTGCCGTCAACGACAGCCATCTTTCCGGCTGCCGCTGGCCGGCCCGGGCACCTTCGTTCACGCAGCGATCTCGTCCCTGAAGTCATCGCCTGCCGAGGTTTTGGCCGGCGCCTCAGTCCCTTCGATCAGCTTCTGACGCAGGAGCTCATACTCACGAAGGGCCGCCTCCACCCGCGCCAGCTGGAGGTCGGTCGCAGGCAAGTCGTAGACCTCTCGGACGAAGCGAGCGAGGTCCGCCCGGTAGTCGTGTCCGTTCGCGACAAAAACGCCGGGGACAACGTTCATGGCGTTCTTCATATCGATGACGGTCTGGATGGACGTGACGATTGGCGCCCAGCGCATCCATTTCGGCACCGTCGGCGGACGCAGCTCGGGGTCGCCAAGCCACGGCGGCTTCTGAATTGCCAGGTCCGCACCGAAAAGCCCAACGCCGTCGTTATGGTGAGTAATCATGATGTAGCGGAGTTTGCGTCGCTCCGTCTCCGACAGGGCTTCGATCTCGCCGAAATCGTTGACGTCCATGAGCAGCGAGCGGTCGACGTCCGCCCGAGGCTCGCCGAGGACCTGGGCCTTCCACTTGCTCAGGTGGGGGCTCCCGATCCAGAGGGCCCGATCAATACCTGCATCTTCCAGTCCCTGGGTCCCCTCGTGGAGAAACGCGTCCTGGCTCGTGTGCGCGCCAAGGCTCTCGCCGAAAACGACGAGGCGCGGACGGTGTTCCGGGTCACGCTTGTACAGCTCCCGGCGCATTGCCGCCAGCAGCATGCGGAACTGCTTGCGCCCTTCCCACACGCGGTCGAGGGACATCGGCGAGGGACGCTTGGAGTATTGCAGCGTCACCGTCGCGCAGTTGCCCAGGGTGAAGTACTCGCAGCACTCAATCGCGGCGTAGTTCACGTAGCCGGTGCCGGTCGGTGAGACCGCGATCAGCAGGGCACGGTCGAATGCCCCCGTTCGCTCGAGCTCTCGAATCGCGAGGCTGACGCGCTCCAGTTCCGTCTTCGCGCTCTCAAGGCCGACATACACCCGTATCGGGTCTGCTCTCGCCGCCTCCTCCATGACCTCGGCGATGACGCTCGCCGGGAGGGCAGTCAGCACGTGGCGGCGTCCTTCGCGGCCCATCCGCCGCCAGTGGACGG
>JBFWZE010000051.1:14640-19821 GCA_050185685.1 Dehalococcoidia bacterium | reverse complement strand
GGCAGCCTCGCCGAGGTCGGCAACGCGGCGAAGTGGTTCACGGAGAACGACATCCAGATCCTGCGCGTCGGCCGCGACATGCCCGGCTCGAACTGGCACGCCTACCTGCCCGACCCGGACGGCCACACCAACGAGCTCTACTACGGCATCGAGCAGGTCGGCTGGGACGGCCTGAGCAAGCCTCGCTCCATGTACTACCGCGGATTCCGCGAAGCGCCGCCGCTGCCGCAGATCAACGAGCTGCAGGAGGTCAATGACGCGATCGCCGAGGGCATCGACGTCCACAGCGGCTACCGCCAGGGGGACGAACCGCCGGCGGTCTACGAGGTCGACGGCATCATGCTGGCGCGCCCCTTCAAGATCACGAAGATCGGGCCGGTGAGCCTCTTCGTCGACGACCTCGATGCGGCAGAGCGCTTCTACCGTGAACGCATGGGCTTCGTGAAGACGGAGGAGACGAGCTGGCAGGGCCACCGCGGCGTGTTTATGCGCGCCAATACGGAGCACCACTCGCTCGCCCTCTACCCGAAGACGCTTCGAGCGGATATCGGCTTCAGCCCGCACTCATCCTGCATGGCCTTCGGCGTACAGCTCGCGAACTACCGCCAGCTGCGTGACGCCGTCGCCTTCCTGCGCGAGAACGGCGTGACGGTGCGCCTCGACGTGCCGTCGGAGCTGACGCCGGGCATCGACTACGTCGCCCACGCCTTCGACCCCGACGGCCACTGCATCCAGCTCTACTACTACATGGAGCAGGTCGGTTGGGACGGGCAGCCTCGCCCGGCGTCGATGCGGCGCCAGGTCGAACCCGGCGAATGGCCCGCAGCGCTGGAGCCGATGTCGGACACGTTCCAGGGTGAGGTGTTCACGGGACCCTGGGGGTAAGTGCTCGAACCTCACCCCGCCTTCGGCACGCCTCTCCGACTTCAGAGAGGGCTCGCGGTCGAGGTCTCTCCAGCCCCTGAGCTCAGCATCCCTCAGGCCGACAACGGCTTTCTCGTTGTAGCAGAGACCGGCTGAGCACAGCGTCCTCAACTGGTCCCCCTCTCCGAAATCGGAGAGGGGTTAGGGGTGAGGTCGTGCCCATAACAGCCGTCATCGTCCTACAATGAGCGCCGAACGAGCATCTGGGGAGGACAGCTTGGCTGAGGCATACGACGTCGTAATCATTGGGGCGGGAAACGCGGCGCACGCGACTGCGCTGGCGGCAGAGGAGCAGGGCGCGAGCGTCGTGATCCTCGAAAAGGCCTCGAAGGCGCTGCGGGGCGGTAACACCCGCTTCACCGGCGGCGTCTTCCGCACGATGTACGAGGGCGTCAACGACGTCAAAGACATCGTCCCCGAGATCGTCGAGCAGGGCCTCGAAGACGTCGACGTCGGCCACTACACCTACCAGCAGTACTGGGACGACATCATGCGAGTCAGCGAGGGACAGGGCGACGAGAAGCTCATCGACCTCCTGATCACCCAATCGACGCCCACGATCAAATGGATGCGCACCCACGGCGTAAAGTACGAGCTCGACCGCCTGCGCCACGCCGAAGGACACGACGCCGTGCACGAGCGCGAGGCGATGCGCAAAGCCGGCATCGTGCCGGTTGGCCGCATGATGCGCGCGTCCGGCGAAGGCCCGAACCTCAGCAAGTCGCTGTTCGACATCGCCGACGAGCACGAGCTGCCGGTGCTCTACGACACGATGATGCTCGACCTCGCAGTCTCCGAGAACGGCGCCGTCGAGGGCGTGAAGGTTCGCGGCGCCGACGACCTCGTGCGCACGATCAAGGCCGGCAGCGTCGTCATGGCCTGCGGCGGTTTCCAGGCGAGCCCGGAGATGCGCACCCGCTACCTCGGTCCGCAGTGGGACGCCTGCCGGGTGCGAGGCACGCGGATGAACACGGGTGACGGCCTGCGCATCGCCCTCAACCACGGCGCCCGCGCCTACGGGCAGTGGTCCGGCTGCCACGCGACGCCGATCGACGCGAACGCCGGCGCCTACGGCAACTTCGCGGTCTGGGACAAGACGAACCGTCTCTCCTACCCCTTCGGCATCATGGTCGACCGCGATGGCGTCCGCTTCGTCGACGAGGGCGAGGACTTCGCGACCTTTACCTACGCCAAATACGGGCGCGCGATCCTTGGCCGCCCCGGCGCGGTCGCCTACCAGATCTTCGATGCCCAGGCAGAGGGGATGCTCGAGCCCCGCTACGCCACCGGCGAGCCCGTCGTCGCGAACACGATCGAGGAGCTCGCCCGTCTTCTCAACATGGACGCCGAGACCCTCAGTCACACCGTCGCCGAGTACAACGCGGCGGTGACCGAGGTCGAGTTCATCCGCCAGAAGAAGGACGGCAAGCGCACGCAGGGCATCACGCCGCCGAAGACGAACTGGGCGCGCAAGATCGAGGTCGCGCCGTTCAAGTGCTACCCGGTCGCCTGCGGCATCACCTTCACGTTCGGTGGCCTGCAGATCAACACCGAAGCGCAGGTCCTCGACGGCCGCGAGCGCGTGATCCCGAACCTTTACGCGGTGGGCGAGATTACGGGCGGCTTCTTCTACAACAACTACCCGGCAGGAGCGGGCCTGATGCGCGGCGCCGTCCTCGGCAAGATTGCCGGCGCCCAGGCCGCAACGGAGGGCAAGAAGGTCTAACAATTCGAGAGAGACCGAGCTTCTTGCTCTCGTCATTCTGAGGGACGAAGAATCTAACGCTTCAACCTTGAGACCACGGAGCAGCGATGTTCTAACGCCTCAATGATGACGGAATGCTAGACCCTTCGCGAGGCTCAGGGTGACAAGAAATGAGACGCTGAGGGAGGTAACGAGCATGGCATTCGCACTTGAGATGGCGAAGCTGGTCAACGCGCTGCAGTACGAGGAACTGCCGCCTGAGGCCGTGCACTGGGCGAAGGTCGGCATTCTGGATACCGTCGGCGCCACCTTGGCGGGTGCTATCGACCCGGCTGCAGCGATCGTGCAGCAGACACTGCCGCCAGCGCCCGGGCCGAGCCTCGTCTACGGGACGGACCGCCGTACGACGCCGATGGACGCGGCGCTGGCGAACGGCACCGCCGCCCACGCCCTCGACTTCGACGACGCGAGCAATACCCTCGGCGGCCACCCCTCGGTGCCAATCCTGCCCGCCCTCTTCGCGCTCGCGGACGAGACCGGCGCGACCGGACGCGAGTTCATCACCGCCTACGTCGCCGGCTTCGAGACCGAGTGCAAGCTCTCCCTCGGCGTGAACTTTTATCAGTACGAGCACGGCTGGCACCCAACATCGACCCTTGGGGTCTTCGGTGCTGCGGCCGCCTGCGCCCACCTGCTGCATCTCGACGACGAGGGCACTGCGACCGCGCTCGGCATCGCAGCGTCGCTGGCCTCGGGGATCAAGTCGAACTTCGGCAGCATGGTGAAGCCGCTGCACGTGGGCCAGTGCGCCCGCAACGGCCTCTTCGCCGCGCTGCTCGCCCGCAACGGCTTCACGGCCAGCCCGGTCGCCTTCGAGCACAAGCAGGGCTACTTCGAGGTCTTCAACGGCAGCGGCAACTACGACGCCTCGAAAATCCTGCCGGCCTGGGCGAACCCGCTCGACATCGTCAGCCCGGGCATCGCCGTGAAGCAGTACCCCTGCTGCGGCAGCACCCACCCGGCGATCGACGCGACGCTGGCGCTGACCCAGGCGCACAACCTGCAGCCCGAGGCAATCGAGCGCATCCAGTCGTGGACGCACCCCCGCCGCCTGAACCACACGAATCGCCCCGACCCGCAGACGCCCGAGGACGCGGCCTTCAGCGTGCAATACTGCGTCGCCCGCGCGATCGTCGACGGCAAGGTGCTCGTCGACCACTTCGAGGAGGGTACGTATCGCGATGACCGCGTACTCGACGTGATGCGCCGGGTCGAGGCCGCACCGTACACGACGGAGCAGTTCCCGGCCGAGAACCACTTCGGCGCCGAGGTCAGAATCACGCTGAAGGACGGCAGCGTCCTCTCGCACAAGGTCGACTCCGCGCTCGGGCGAACGTCGGCGAACCCGGTTCCGGCTGCGGCGCTGCAGACGAAGTTCACCGGTAACGCCTCGCGCGTGCTGCCGGATGAGCGCATCGAAAAGCTGGTCGAGACGTTCGAGAACTTCGAGACGATCCGAGACGCCGGCGTCGTCAGCCGGATCATCGCCGGGGAGGCGTAGAAAGCATGTTTGAGCTCGTCGACACCAGCGTCCCGGTCGAGCAGATCGGCACCGGCTACGTCTTCACCGAGGGGCCGGTCTGGGACCGCCGCAACAACCGCCTGCTCTTCGTCGACTTTCGCGGCGACACGGTCTACGAATGGAAGCGTGGCGGCGGCGCACCGGCGCCGTTTCGCCGGCCGTCATTCGGCAACAACGGCAACACCTTCGACCAGGAGGGGCGGCTCATCGGCTGCCTCGCCGAACCCGGTCATATCAGCCGGACGGAGGCGGACGGCTCGTTGACCGTGCTGGCAAGCGAATACGAGGGCAAGCAGCTCAACGCCCCCAACGATCTCGTCGTCGGACCAGACGGCAGCATCTACTTCACCGACACGCCGTATCTGCCGTCCGGTCGCATGGATGCTCCGCGCGGCGTTCCCTGCTACGGCGTCTACCGCATCGCCCCGGACGGGACGCTCTCATTGCTGATCGACAACCTCGACCCGCCGAACGGCATCGCAGTCAGCAACGACGGCCGCCAGCTCTTCGTCGACGCGACCGGACATCACGCCGTCCACGTCTGGGACCTCGCGCCGGACGGCACAGTGAGCAACGGCCGTCAGTTCGCCGACACCCGCGACGGCGAAATCGTCGGCCGGCCGGACGGCATGAAGATTGACGTGCTCGGCAACGTCTACGTCACGGCGAATACCGAGAACGGCATCTGGGTCTACAGCCCGGACGGCACGCACCTCGGCTTCGTCGAGACGCCGGAGCCGCCGGAGAACTGCGCCTGGGGCGAGGACGACTGGCAAACGCTCTTCGTCACCGCGAAGACCTCGGTGTACGCGATCCGGATGAAGGTAGCGGGGCAGCCAGTCGGTTAAGGCGTCGTGTGTTCGGCGCGGTGCTTCACGCCGCGCAGGACACCGACCTCCATGACAAAGTGGGTCGGCTCACCCACCAGCATCTCGATCACGGTGCCGACGGCGTTCTTCTTCTGAGCCCT
>JBFWZE010000051.1:12737-14540 GCA_050185685.1 Dehalococcoidia bacterium | reverse complement strand
CGCGCTGCTCGTCCCCGGTTGCGCCAACGCCCTCACCGCCCGCATCGTCGAGGACCTCGGCTTCGAGGCGGCGTACGTCACCGGCGCCGGCGTCACGAATATGTACCTCGGCCTGCCCGACCTCAGCTTCGTCAGCCTGACGCAGCTCACCGAGCACGTCGCCGCGATGCGTGACTGCACGGAGCTGCCGCTGATCGTCGACGCCGACACCGGCTTCGGCAACGCGGTGAACGTGGGCTACACCGTGAGACAGCTCGAGCGGGCCGGGGCGAGCTGTATCCAGATCGAGGACCAGGTCTTTCCGAAGAAGTGCGGCCACTTCGACGGCAAGGAGGTCGTCGAGACCGAGGAGTTCATCGCGAAGATCAAGGCGGCCGTCGACGCCCGTGACCACGCGCTGATCATGGCCCGCACCGACGCTGCCGCGTGCACGAGCTTCGAAGACGCCGTCGACCGCTGCCGGCGAGCCCTCGAGGCCGGCGCCGACGTGCTATTCCTTGAAGGCCCGCGCACACGGGAGGAGATCGCGAAGATCCCGGAAGCTGCGAACGCGCCATTTCTGCTCAACCTGGTGTACGGCGGCAACACGCCGATCCTCACGCAGCAGGAGCTGGCGCAGATGGGCTTCGCGATGGTGCTCTACGCCAACGCGGCGCTGCAGGCAGCGATCAGCGGCATGCAGCGCGTCCTTGGCCACATCAAGACGACGGGCTCAATCGACGGCATGCAGAGCGAGGTCGCGAGCTTCGACGAACGGCAGCGCCTCGTCAACAAGCCCTTCTACGACGCCCTCGAGCAGAAGTACGCGATCGGTTAGCTGCGTCCGGCTACGGCGTCCCGCCAGACGCCAGGGACGTGCGGCTTCCCCGGCATGCTCTCGAGGATCGCGAGCAGCTCTTCCTCAGACTTGTCGAGGTCGATTGGGTCGCCGTGGGGCTGCGTGTAGTCTATCGGGGTCGTCCAGTAGACCTCGACGTTGTTGCCTTCCGGGTCGTCGAAGTAGCAGCCGAAGGCGATGCCGTGGTTGACGACGCGGTTGATCTTCAGCCCTTCAGCCTTGATCCGCTGGTAGAACTCGCGCAGGTCGCCCAGCGAGCCGACCTTGAACGAAACCTGCTGCGCGTTTGACTTCTGGTCGCTGATAGCAAGGGCGAGCTCGTGATGCTCATCCTCGGGGTGGGCGCTGAGGAAGACGATGCGGAGGTCCTCCGCTTTGTCGGTGACGTACATGCCGAGGAAGTTCGAGTAGAAGTCCATCATCTTCGGCATGTCTTTGACGTAAAGGCCGACGTGGCCGAGACCTGTAACTCGAGGCATAGTTGTTCCTCCCCAGGATTGGCTAACGATGTTTGCCGCGATTGTAGCGCCGGCGTAGACACCCTGTCGCTACAGAAGCAGCGCTTCCGCCTTAGCCAGGTCATCGGGCGTGTTCAGGTTGAAGAACGACAGGCCCTCGGGGTCGAAGCGCTGCCAGATGTCCTCATCGATGTAGAAGGTGTGGACGTCCTCGAGCCAGTTCGTCATGCGATAGTCGCGGCGGCCGATACGAGTGCGAATCGCGGGCAGGCAGGTCGAGGAGTACGCGGCGCACAGAGGCTCCGGCACGCCGAAGTGGCGCGGAACGACGGCGCTGAAGCCGGGCACAACGCGGAGCAACTCGCGCAGCAAAGGCTCCTGGAGCAAGGGCATGTCGCAGGCCACCGCGAGTGCCGGGAACGAGGTGGCCACCGAAAGACCGGTGTGCAGGCCGCCAGCCGGTCCCGTGCCGGGCAGCGAGTCCTCGACGACGATGACGGGGCGGCC
>JBFWZE010000051.1:3936-12637 GCA_050185685.1 Dehalococcoidia bacterium | reverse complement strand
CGGCGGTCGAGGATGCCCTCGCCGTAGAGGAAGCCCATCGCCAGCTCGAAGTCGTCGCCAGGCGTGCGCATCGTCACGGCGATGCTCTTGAGGTTCAGCTGTCCCCCCGACTGCCACTGCAGACGGACCTCCAGCGGTTCCTCGGCGGCAACAACGTCCGGCCGCTCGGTGGCGGTGCCGGCGCGCAGCTTGAGGACGCTGCGTTCGATCTGGTTGAGCTGACGGTTCACCATGTGCCGTCCATTGTACGTGGACGACGAAGAGCAGTCGTCGTGGACTCAGGCCCTCGGCGCGACCAGCGGCGCCACGAGCTCGTCGCGGCCGCTGAGGGGCGCGGTGCGGACGCCGGACTCAATGAGGAGGCGGGTGTAGTGCTCTTCCTGGCCCGGCATCGAGACGTGGATGCCGGCGACACCGGGGATCTCGCGCAGCTGCTGAATCGCCTCGATCGTGATTTTGAGGCCCTCTTCTTCGACGTCCGTCGCCTCGACGCCGCGAATCCGCTTCGTTATCGCCTCGGGGATCCAGATGCCGGAGAGCTCCTTCTGCATGTACTCAAGGCCGCGGACGGAGCGGACCGGGCAGAGCGTAGGCAGGATGTAGCAGCGCCTGTCGAAGCCGAGGTCACGCACCTGCTGCATCCATTTCGCGAACATCGGCACGTCATAGACCAGCTGCGTCTGCACGAACTCGGCGCCGGCGGCGATCTTTTTGCCGAGGCGTTCGGCCCGCCACTCCTGGGGTGCCGCGAAGGGATTCTCGACGGCGCCGATCAGCCACTTCGGTGCGACCGAGAGCTTCGTGCCGGAGATCAGCTTCTGCTCCTTGCGCATCGTCTTCGCGGTCCAGACCAGCTGGATTGAGTCCATATCGAAGACGCCCTTCGCCTCCGGGTGATCGCCGAAGCGCTGGTGGTCGCCGGTGAGCAGGAGGACGTTCGGGATGCCGATGCCGGCCGCGCCGAGAAGCTCTGCCTGGAGCGCGATGCGGTTGCGGTCGCGGCACTGCAGCTGCATGACGGGCTCGATGCCCTCCTGCTGCAGCGCGACACAGCCCGCCCAGCCAGCCATACGGGCGTAGGCGCTCTGGTTGTCGGTGACGTTGGCGGCATCGACCCAGTCCCGGATCGAACGGGCGGCGCGGCGGAAGGCGCCGAGGGCAGCACCCCGCGGCGGCGCCAGCTCGATCGTGCAAGCGAACTCGCCCTTCGCGAGGCGTTCGTGCAGGCGGCCGTAGTACTTCGGCGGTTCAGTGCTGGCGGGCGGCTTCGAGCCGTTGTGGGAGTTGGTCATCGGCCTCTCGGGCACGCCGGCGTCAAATAGCGCGCCTACCAAGTCTCAGGGAGCGGCGATGGCCACGCATCGGCAGCGCTGCCGAACCTCCCGCCGCCTGCATTGTAGTGGCGTCACAACCGGACCTCGCGCTGCGTGTCAGGCGGCGTCTGTAACGCCATGCTGTCTCGCAGGTATTCCGTCCGCGTCCGGCCAACCGGCATTCTGGAAGACGATGCGCGTCAGGCCCTGGTCGTCCATGCTCCTGATCGCGCTGCTGCTCGCCCTCGCGGCCGGCTGCGGCGGCGGACCGAAAGCGCCGTCGCTCTCCGAGGAACGCCCCGGCACGCTGACGGTCGCTACCATAGGCAGGTCCGTGGAAGGCAGGCCGATTGAAGCGCTCAGCCTTGGCAATGGGCCGCTGTCGGTGCTCGTCATCGGCGGACTTCACACCGGCGCAGAGAACGCGACCGCCACGGTCGCCGAGCAGCTGGCGCGCCACTTCGGAGGGCACCTGAACGAGCTTCCGGCGGCGGTACGCATCATCTTCATTCCGCTGGCGAACCCGGACGGCTACGCGGACGAGACTCGCGTCAACGCCAACGGTGTCGACCTCAATCGCAACTGGCCCACCGCAGACTGGGCACCTGAAGCCGTCCACGGCGAAGTCCCCGTCTCGGGCGGACCGGCGCCGCTGTCCGAGCCGGAGACAAGAGCGCTCTACGCCTTCATCGACGACATCGAGCCCGAGGTCGTCGTCAGCTTTCACGGCTACGGCGCCATCGTCGAACCCAACGACTCGGGGCGGGCAAAGAACTACGCCGCCGCGTTCAGCAAGGCCGCGAAGTACGACCTCATCGACAGCTGGACGTACTACGAGATCACCGGCGAATTCATCGAGGCGATGAACGACCTCGACGTCGCTGCCTTCGATGTCGAACTGGGGGATGGCGAGAAGAACCGCTTCGGCAAGCAGCTCTCCGGGCTGAGGGCCGTCCTGAAGGTCATCGCGGAAGCTACGGACCAGTAGCGGCCCTTGAGTTGTCGTGCCGTTGGTGTCCCTGGCAATGGAGCGCCTCGGGGTTGGAAGGGGCGAAGCCCATCGCTCGCGGTGATGAAGACGCGGCGGCATCGCAAGCGCCTGCTCGGTGACCGCCGCTCGGCGCCGGTATCCGAGGGAGGTCCTTCCTGCGTCAGGATGCTGAAGCCTGTGGCTGTGGGTTGGCCGGGCGAACTGAGAGCACCTGCGTGGGAGCCGGGGCCGGAAGCGAGGCCGGGAGCAATCCTCAGAAGGATGAACGCCTGGTTTGACGTACTTCTTCCATGTGTCATAAATTTATGACACATGGAAGAAGTACCTGCGACCGAGAACCCGGTGGAATCCGGAGACCGGCTGCTGGCAACCCTTGCCGCTATCGCCAACCCGCAGCGGCTTCGGATCCTGGCGGCGCTCGCCGGGGGCTCAACCTACGTAAGCCAGCTGGCGAGGGAGCTGCGGATCAGCAGGCCGCTGCTCTACCTGCACATCCAGCGCCTGGAGGCAGTCGGCCTCGTCAAAGGGCACCTGGAGCTGTCGGACGAGGGTAAGGCGATGAAGTACTTCGAGGTCGTCCCGTTTCAGCTCGAGCTGACGCCGGCGGCGATTCGGGAAGCAGTCAAGACGCTCACCGCGGGTGAGTCGGAGTAACGGAGGGTACCGATGTCAGACGCAGAAGCCTTCATGGTCGTGGGCACCTGCGTGGCCCTGTTCGGGGCGATCGCCTTCATCCTGTCGCAGGCCTTCAAGACCTGGCAGGTCAGCATCGCCAACCGGGCGGCAGCGCAGCGCGACCAGGCCTACGAGACGCTGGCGGACAAGGCTGTCTACACGCAGCAGAAGCTCCTCGAGCAACAGGAACGCCTGCTCACCGAGATGAGCGAGGTGAAGTCTCGCGTGCTCGTCATCGAGAAGAAGCTGGCGGAAGTCGACTAGTCGTGCGTCTCGAAGCCAGCAGGGTGGCCCTTGCCGCGGAGGGCTGCGTTCTCTTCCGACATGATCTCGTTGGCGCGGTGCATGAAGTCGATAATCGTCGCCAGCTCTTCGGGAGAGTAGCTCGCCCAGAGCTGGCCCATGCGCCGGCCGATCGGCTCGAACAGCGCCATGACGGACGCGGCATGCTCCCAGCTCGGCTCGATGTTCACGCGTCGGCGGTCGATGTCGTCGTGGCGGCGCTTGACGAAGCCTGCCCTTTCGAGGCGATCGATGAGCCGGGTGGTGGCGCCGGAGGTCAGCCCTGCGCGCTCGGCGAGCTGGCCGGCGGTCATCGGCCCGTAGATATGCAGGAGGTCCATTGTTTCGATGTCGGTACTGTGCACGCCGAGGCGGTCGGCGACTGCCTGGCTGTACAGCACGGTGAGTGACGAGCTGAGCCTGGTTTCGCGCATGAGCGCAGTAAACTGTTCCGAGAGGCCCGGCCCTTTGACATCCCTGTCAGCCATTTTGTCACTTGACACTACTGACGGCCTTCCGTACTCTCTGCACAAGCAAGTATCTGCTCCATGCAACTAATCTACCACGATTCCCCTGGTTCGTCAGCAGCCAGTTGTGCGGAATCCATTTCATCTGGAGGTCCCCATGAGAGGCATTGCTGATTTTTGCTATCGAAGGCGCCGCCTCGTTGTCGTCGCCTGGATTGCCCTCCTGATCGGCCTGACCGTCATTTCGGCGGCGGCTGCGGGCAAGTATCGCACCGAGTTCAAGCTCCCGGACTCTGAGAGCGCTCGAGCTCTGAACCTGCTGGAGGAGCGCGGCTCCGGTACGCGAAACGGCGGCACCGGTCAGTTCGTCTTCTCCTACGACGGCACCGGCGGCGTCAACAACCCGCAGGTCAAACAGACGATGGAGAAGTTCTTCTCCGACGTCAGCTCTGAGGTTGAGGGCACCGAGATCCTCAGCCCGTACCAGCCGAGCAACTCCTTCCAGATCTCCGAGGACGGCAAGACGGCGTACGCCGAGATCAACTTCTCCAACCGCGAGCAGGAGCAGTTCATCAAAGACGCGGAGACCATCAAGGAAACCTGGCGCGAGGTAAAGCTCGATGGCCTGCAGGTAGAGCTCGGCGGCGACTTCTTCGCCGAGTTCGAAGAGCCCGCCGGCGAGATCTTCGGCCTGATTGCCGCCGCGGTCATCCTCTTCATTGCCTTCGGTTCGCTGCTGGCGATGGGCCTGCCGATCCTCACCGCGCTCTTCGGCATTGGCTGTGGCGCCGCGATTATCGGCCTGCTGACTCACCTGCTGGCGGTGCCGGACTTCACACCCTTCCTTGCCGGCATGATCGGCCTTGGCGTCGGCATCGACTACGCCCTGCTGATCGTGACCCGCTACCGCTCCGGTCTGCACGAGGGCCGGACGCCGCAGGAAGCGGTCGTCACCGCGATCGACACCTCCGGCCGCGCGGTCCTCTTCGCCGGCCTCACCGTCGTCATCTCCCTCCTCGGCATGTGGATGATGAACCTCGACTTCATGCGCAGCCTCTCGCTCGGCGCCGTCTCCTCGGTGCTGCTGACGATGCTGGCGTCGATCACCCTGCTGCCGGCAATGCTCGGCTTCGTCGGCTACAACATCGAGCGGCCGAAGATCTTCGGCCGCAAGAAGACCGCCGAGCAGGCGGCCGCTGCTTCCGCCGTCCAACGGCACACGTCTCCCTTCCCGATCAGCCTGTTCAAGAAGCAGGAAGAGACGCCGGTCGGGCGGCGACCCACCTTCGAGGACCACGACACCGACATCACGAAGACCTTCTGGTACCGGTGGAGCCGTGTGATCCAGAAGTACCCGTGGCCTGCCCTGATCGGCAGCACTGCCCTCCTGCTGGTCCTGGCGATCCCGTTGTTCTCGCTGCGCCTCGGTTTCGGTGACGCCGGTAACCGCAAGACGACCGACACGACGCGGCGCGCCTACGACATGCTGTCCGAGGCCTTCGGTCCGGGCTTCAACGGCCCCTTCCTGATGGTGCTCGACACGCCCGGCGGCTCAGCCGACCTGCCGAAGGCGCAGCAGCTCACCGACGCGATCCGCAAGACCGAGGGCGTTGCATCCGCTTCTGACCCGATCCTGCTCGACGCCCAGAAGCTGACGCTGATCAACGTCTTCGCAACGACTTCACCGCAGGACGAGGCGACGACCGAGCTCGTGCACCGCCTGCGCGAGGAGACGATCCCGCCCGTCGCGGCGAGCACCGGCCTGACGATCTACGCTTCCGGCACCGGCCCGATTATCGTGGACTTCTCGGACTTCATCGCCGAGCGCCTGCCCTGGTTCGTCGGCGCGGTGCTGCTGCTCTCATTCATCCTTCTGCTCATCGTCTTCCACAGCCTGATCGTGCCGTTGAAGGCCGTTCTCATGAACATGCTGTCGATCGGCGCTGCCTTCGGCGCAATGATCGCGGTGTTCCAGTGGGGCATCGGCTCCAGCCTGATCGGTGTCGGCAAGGAGGGGCCAATCGAGGCCTGGGGCCCGATGATGATGTTCGCCATCGTCTTCGGCCTCTCGATGGACTACGAGGTCTTCCTGCTGACCCGCGTCCGGGAAGAGTTCGACCGCAACGGCGGTGACAACGGGCGCGCGGTTGCCGACGGTCTCGCCGCAACCGGCCGCGTGATCTCCGCCGCCGCAGCGATCATGGTCTTCGTCTTCGGTGCGTTCATGATTGGCGACGACCGGGCCTTGAAGATGATCGGTTTCGGCCTCGCCTTCTCGATCTTCATCGACGCGACAGTCGTCCGCCTGATCCTGGTGCCATCGGCGATGGAGCTGCTCGGCAACAAGAACTGGTGGGCGCCGTCCTGGCTCGTCAAGCTCCTGCCGACGATTCGTGTCGAAGCAGAGGCGCATACGGCGCCAAAGGCGAAGGAGACGGTCGCCTCAGGTCGCTGAACCGCCACGACAACCTCAACAACGAAGGAGGCACCCGACGCCGGGTGCCTCCTTCGTTATCCTCGACGGGCGGGGCACACCCTATGCGGCCTGGAAGTACTCCGCGCCGTTACCGTCGTTCTTCTTCTCGTTCTTCTGGGAGTACATGCGCTTGTCGGCGAGGTCCAGCAGACTCTGCGCCGTCCGGGCCTGAAGGGGGTAGAGGGCGAAGCCGCTGCTGATACCCGGCGCGGGCATCTCTTCTCGCGTCGACAAACTGCCGAGGCGCCAGTCGACGATCGACAGGTACGCAAGCACCTCAGCCTCGCTCGCGTCGGGTAGCAGGACGAGGAACTCGTCACCGCCGATGCGGCCGACGATTGCGCCGTCCATCGACAGCGCGGTGCCGACAAGACGCAGCACCTGGTCGCCGACGGGATGGCCATCGCGGTCGTTGATCAGCTTGAGGCCATCGAGGTCCACGACGCCCAGAGCAAGCCGTTCCGTGTTGAATGGCGCGGTAAGACGTTCGAGCTCTGCCTCGATCGCGCGCCGGGAGAGCGTGCCGGTGAGGAAGTCGATGTTCGCGGCGTTTTGCTCCTGCACAAGGCGCTCGGAGAGCAGCTCAGTGCGCACCTCCAGCGTCGCGTTCGAGAGGGCCAGCTGCCGGTTCAGCGAGACGTTGTCGAGAAGCGCCGTCACCTGTCGCAAGACGACGAGCACCGCGAACGCGAAGATAAAGAGCAGTGTCGGGGTCTCAGCCAGCGGCGTACCGAGTACCGCCTGAAGCAACGGCCACCCAACCATGAACGGCAGCAGAAGCACCGGGAGCACCTGAAACGCGCTCACACTCGCCAGCGCCTCGGCCCGGGTGTCCTCGTAGTCGGGTCGCAGCATGTACTGCTGATAGGCCGCCCACGCGAAGAGGCAGGTCGCAGCCACCCAGCCGAGATCGACAATCGAGCCGCTGACGTAGTCGCCTTCCGTCTCGACATAGGCAAAGCCGCTGTCGGCAAGCAGAAAAAGGAGCAGGCCGGCGCCGAAGATACCGAGCACCTGGCCGGCCCGGTCGCGCATGAGCCGCGGCACCGACATCGCCAGCGCGAAGAGCAGCGCGAGGTCGCTCAACGGGTAGGCACTGGTCAGCACCTTTTCGAGGTCGGTTGCGTCGGACGCGTCGTAGATCGGGCCAATGACAAAATGCCAGCTAAGAGCACCCGCGGCAGCGACCACGGCAAGCGAGTCAAGACCGCGGCGCAGTCGGGCGCTCTGAGTCGGCGGCTCGGTAAGGACGAGGATGCCGGCCAGCAGCAGCGGCACCGAGCCGAGGTACGCGACGTCGGCCCAGGACGGGAACGGACCGGCCTGGCCGAGAACGATTTCGTAGAAGGACCAGATCGCCTCACCGGCGCCCCATGAAAGACAGCCGAGGGCGATGAGCAGCCAGCCGCGGCGGGCCCGTTCGACGCTTACGGCGGCAGCACGCAGGCCGATAACGCCGGCGGCCAGAGGAGGCAGCATTCCGAGGATGTCGCTGAGGCCCTGGAAGGTTGAATCACTGCCAGGACGGATCACCAGCAGCAGCGCGAATGCCGCTATAAAGGCAAGGAGCGACAGCTCGGGGACCCGGCGAGGGGTGAAGGTCTGCATCTCTGATTTCATCTTCGGCCGGCATCGATTTCAGATGTAGGAATTCCCGCAATATTCTGAGAAATATTGTGACATCGTGTCCAATGGATTGGTTGCGGCCTGCTGACTTACGGCGCTTCGGCGAAGCGAGTACAGTAGGGCCAATGGCGCAGAACGTGATCGCACTCATCTCCGATTGCGACGGCACGATCTGCCCGGATACTGCCACCCTCCTCGTGAAGGAGCTCGGCCTCGAGCCAATCGGCTTCTGGCGCGACGTCAACCTCGACGTGCAGCGCGGCTGGGACCCACCGCTTGCCTGGCTCAACCACCTGATTACCCTCAGCCGCCGAGGCACGATCCCGCCGCTGACTCACGACCTCATGCAGCGTGTCGGCGAGGGCATCGAGCTGTTCCCGGGCGTTATCGACTTCGTGCAGAGGATTCGCGACCGTCTATTAGGCCGCCCCGATTTTCGCGATGCCGGCGTCGTGATCGAGTGGTACATCGTCAGCAGCGGCATCGAGGAGCTGATCCAGGCGACACCAATGGGCAAGCTCGCGACCGAGGTCTACGGCTGCCGCCTCGACTACGACGACGCCGGGCAGGTGACCGCCGTGAAGTCATCGGTGACGTTTACCGAGAAGACGAAGTTCATCTACGCGATCAACAAGGGCATCGCCGCGGAAGAGCTCTACCGCACACCTTACCGAGTGAACGACGCCATCGACAAAGCAGCGCGCCGCGTCCCGTTCCCGCATATGGTCTATCTCGGCGACGGTCCCAGCGACATTCCCTGTTTCTCGATGGTGAAGTCCTCCGGCGGCCACGCGATCGGCGTGATCCCGCCCGACGACTCCGACCTGCGCAAGCCCTTCGAGCTCGCCACCGGCCAGCGCCTGACCGTGGG
>JBFWZE010000051.1:0-3836 GCA_050185685.1 Dehalococcoidia bacterium | reverse complement strand
CCAGCGACATTCCCTGTTTCTCGATGGTGAAGTCCTCCGGCGGCCACGCGATCGGCGTGATCCCGCCCGACGACTCCGACCTGCGCAAGCCCTTCGAGCTCGCCACCGGCCAGCGCCTGACCGTGGGTCCGTACGGCGCCGACTACCGCGACGGCAGCGACCTGTTTCGCATGCTCACGCGCATCGTCGAGAGCATCGGCGACGACATCGTGGTGGAGCGGGCGCAGCAGCTTCGCAGCGGTCCGAGGTACTGAGGTGACAGATGCTGAAGGCGGTCATCTAGCTCATGCTGAGAGCAGTCATCTTCGACTTCGACGGCACAATCCTCGACACGGAGTCGCCTGACTACCAGAGCTGGTGCGAGGTCTACGCTTCCCACGGCCATGAGCTCGACTTCGCGATGTGGTGCCTGGGCGTCGGCACGCACGGCGGCTTCGACCCCTACGAGCACCTCGAGACGCTCGTGCAGACTGCGGTCGACCGGGTCGAGATCCGGCGCATTGTGCGCGCCCGCAACCTCGAGCTGCTGGAGGACGCACCGCTGCGAGAGGGCGTCGAGGACCGGATCGCCGAAGCCCTCGCCATGGGCCTCCGTCTTGCAGTCGCTTCGAGCGCTTCCCATAGCTGGGTCAGCGGCAACCTCGAGCGCCACCGACTGATCGGGCACTTCCAGGCGCTCTCCTGTGCCGGCGGCGACGTCCCGCCGAAGCCCGACCCGGCCGTCTACCTTGGCGCCCTCGAGGCACTCAGCGTCGCTGCGCACGAGGCGGTCGCCTTCGAGGACTCGCCCCACGGCGTCGCTGCAGCGAAGGCGGCCGGCATCCACTGCATCGCCGTGCCGAACCCGGTAACCAACCTGCTCGACTTCAGCCGCGCGGACCTGGTGCACACGTCCCTGAGCGCGGTCTCGCTCGCAGAGCTTGCGCAGCAACTGGGCTGAACGCAGCCGTCGCCGGCATTTGCCGCGTATCCTGTCAGACACAGCGATTCAACAGCTCGAAGCGAGGGAGATTCCATGAAGTTCGGCCTTACACTGCCGTGGGACGCCGGCGCAGACCGCCTGATGGCGCTGGCGAAAGAGGCCGACAGCCAGGGCTTCGACTCGGTATGGCTCCCCGATCACCTGATGATGCCCGCCCAATTCGGCCCGCCGCGGGTGGATGCGCCGCTCGACAACTTCACGATGATGGCAGCGATCGGCGGCGCGACGACGAGCATTCGGCTCGCCTGGTCGATGCTGAACCCCAGCTTCCGCAAGCCGGCGGTTCTCGCCAAGATGCTCGCAACCCTGGACCTGATCACGCACGGCCGGGTGATCTGTGCGATCGGCTCCGGTAACAACAAGGCGGAATACGACTCCTACGACTTGCCCGGCTACCTCGAAGACCACGCCGAGCGAACCACCTATGGCCGCGAGGTCGTGCAATTGCTGAAGCAGCTCTGGAGCAACCCGGCGCCGGCGCTGACAACCTTCGAAGGCCGCCACGTCCGCGTGAAAGACCTGCCGTTCAACCCGGCGCCCTACCAGCAGCCACACCCGCCGATCTGGGTCGGCGGAGACTCCGAGTCGTCACTCGAGACGGTGAAGCAGCTGGCGGATGGCTGGGTCATGCTGAGCAGTGGCCCGGCCGAGGTCGCGAAGGCGCGTGCCGCATCCGACTGGCCGCAGCGGCCCATGACGATCGTCAAGACCTACCGCATCTTCGTCGACGAGGACCGGGACACCGCGATCGAGGGGGCGCGCCAGGAATATGACCGCATGGCGGCCTCCGGCGCTCCCGGCACGCCAGCCAGCTTCGACGCCTTCCTCGACCGCGAGATCGCCGGCGATGCGGAAGACTGCCTCGCTCGCCTCGCCGAAATCGAGTCGGCGGGCATTAACTACATCAGGCTTGCGTTTCGCGACCCGGCTTTGCAGGATCGAGTTGCACGCCTGCTTATCCCGCGCCTCGATGAGGTTGCGGCCGCTGTGACGCACTGAAGGGGAGACCACCATGGTGAACATCACCCGCGCTCGTGAGTACTCGAAGCTGTCGGACATCGACAGGGGCGTCGTCGACCGCCGCGTGTTCTACGACGCCGAGATCTACCAGCTGGAGCTGGAGCAGATCTTCGCGCGCACCTGGCAGTTCATGTGCCACGAGTCGCAGATCCCCAACGCGGGCGACTTCTTCCTCAGCTTCATCGGCGAGGACCGCGTGATCATCGTCCGCAACAACGATGGCGGCGTCTCCGTGCTCGTGAACTCATGCCGCCACCGCGGCAACGCCGTCTGCCGCGCCGAAGAGGGCCACGCGACGAGCTTCATGTGCACATACCACGGCTGGACCTACGACCTGAAAGGCGCCCTCGTCGGCGTCCCAGGCTTCAAGGAGGTCTACCACGAAGAGCTCGACCGCGAGAACTGGGGCCTGATCACGGCGGCACAGGTCGAGACCTACAAGGGCTTCGTGTTCGCGAACATGGACCCCGAGGCGCCGGGGCTGCAGGAGTGGCTGGGCGACGCCCGCTTCGCCTTCGACTTCTTCGCCGACCGTGCCGCGATCGAGGTCGCGCCGGGCGTCGCCAAGTTCGCCATGAAGAGCAACTGGAAGTTCCCCGGCGACAACTCGACCGACCAGTACCACGCCTTCCTCACCCACGCTTCCGCCCGCCTCTCCGGCTACACCGGCGGCGGCGCCTTCCTCAACCGGCGACAGATGAGCATGGTGCCGCAGCCCCAGAAGGGCTTCACCGTCCTCTGTGAATACGGCCACGGCTTCAACGCCAGCTACCTGCCGGAGGGCTGGCAGGAGCGCGTGCAGCAGGACGTCTGGGGCCGATGGCGCCTCGACCCCGAGGTCAGCGCGAAGATGGGGCCGTTGGCGAACCAGCTCGGCAACGTGCACATGAACCTCTTCCCAAACCTGTTCCTCGTGACCAGCGGCTTCAACCTGGCACTGCGCATCCCCAAGGGCCCGACCGAGTGCGAGATCTGGATGTGGAGCTTCCAGGACAGCAACGCGACGGTCGAAGACAAGAAGCTGGCGCGCCATCGCTCCGGCCACCACTTCGGCCCGTCCGGTTTGATGGAGCAGGACGACGGCGAGAACTGGGACCAGAGCACGGCCGGCGCGCGCGGGACGATCTCGAAGCGCTACCCGCTGAACTACGCCCTCAAGCTCAACGAAGAGGTGATCTTCGACGAGGAAGCGCCGCCGCGCGTCCCCAGCCACATGACCGAGGCCGCCCAGCGCTGGACCCACCGCTGCTGGTCCGACTATATGGCGGCCGAAAGCTGGGACGACCTCCGCGCCCACCACGCGAAGCCCGAGGACCACAAGTAGCGCTGCTCGCCTAGGCCGACCAGCTCTTCGCCGCTTCGTGGGATGCAAACCGCCGCGGCGTCACGATACGTGCCGGCCGTCCGCGGAGGCGAGCCCCGGGCTACGTGCCGGTGTAGGTGCCTGGGCGCTTCTCGGCGCGGGCGCGCAGCATCTCCTTCAGGTCGTTCTGGGCGCGGCGGCTGAAGTTGAGGTGCTTCACCTCGTTGCGCAGCGCGTCCTCGAGGTTGTTGTCGAGATTCTGCTGCGTCACCCGCTTGGCGGCGCGGACGGCGAGCGGCGGCCACTTCGCGATCTGGTTCGCCAGCGCCACTGACTCTTCGATCAGGTTGCCGGCGTCGACCTTGCGGTCGAGGAGGCCGATACGCAGCGCCTCCTCGGCGTCAACGTCGCGGCTGGTCATGATCAGGTCCATCGCCCGGCTGTAGCCGATGATCCGCGGCAGGAAGAAGCTGAGGCCGGAGTCCGGCGAGATCGCCCGCTCGATGAAGATCGTGCGGAAGTGGGTGTTCT
>JBFWZE010000050.1:8550-19840 GCA_050185685.1 Dehalococcoidia bacterium | reverse complement strand
ACGTCGCGGCTGGTCATGATCAGGTCCATCGCCCGGCTGTAGCCGATGATCCGCGGCAGGAAGAAGCTGAGGCCGGAGTCCGGCGAGATCGCCCGCTCGATGAAGATCGTGCGGAAGTGGGTGTTCTCAGTACCGACACGGAGGTCGCAGGCGAGCGCGAGGCTCATGCCCGCACCGACCGAGATGCCGTTGACCGCAGCGATCGTCGGCTTGTCGAGGCGGTAGATGGTCATCGCCTGGCGGCCGACCCAGTCGAACTCGTCGAGGTTTTCGTTCTGCGTCTTCGGCGGCAGGTTCGCGTCGCCGTGTGTGTCTTCGGGCGTACGGCCGCTGAGGTCGACGCCGGAGCAGAACCCACGGCCGGCGCCGGTGATGATCAGGGCCCGGACGTCGTCGTCCCGGCGCACCTCATCGCAGACATCGAACATCTCCTGACGGAGCGCCGGGCTGAGGGCGTTGAGCTTCTCCGGCCGGTTGAGGGTCAGGATGGCGACGTGGTCCTGCTTCTCGAAGGTCAGAAATTCGTACGACATGTCCTGCTCCTCCCGGCCGCGAAACGCTAGGCCTTGAGCTTCTTCACTTCCTCGGTGAACGCGGCGATGAACGGCTTCCAGTCGACGACGGCGCCGTAGCGGGCAACCTTGAAGATGTCCGCGTCCTTGTCCTTGTTGATCGCCACGACCGTCTTGGCGCCGGTGATACCCGCGAGATGCTGGCTCGCGCCCGAGATGCCGACGGCGATGTAGAGGTCCGGCGTCACCACCTTGCCCGTGAGGCCGATCTGGTAGCTCAGCGGCACCCAACCGAGGTCGACGACGGCGCGGCTCGAACCGACGGCGCCGCCCAGCGCCTCGGCGAGCTCTGCCAGCGGCGCGAAGCCCTCAGCGCTGCCGAGACCGCGGCCGCCGGAGACGATGACCTTCGCGTCTTCGAGGCGCAGGCCCTCGGCCTTGACCTCTTCGCGGGCGACGACACGGGCGGTGCCGGTCGAGGTGTCGATCGCGAGGGTCGTGACCTCGCCGGTGCGGTTGGTGTCCTGCTCGACCGGGTCAAGGGACTTCGCGCGCACCGTTGCGACAGCAGGAACGGTCTTGCTGGTGTACTGGGCGTGGGCGTTACCGCCGAAGGCCGGGCGGGTCATCAGCAGCTTGCCGTCCGCCATCTCCAGGTTGATGCAGTCCATCGCTGGGGCGCTGCCGGCGCGGATCGCGAAGCGCGGCGCCAGGTCGCGGCCGACGGCGGTCTGGCCGAGAAGGACGATTGCCGGGTTCACCTGCGCAGCCGCTGCCGTGAGCGCCGCCGTCCAGGTGTCATTGCTGTAGTGCTCGAGGCCCGCGTCTTCGGACACGACGGCCGCGTCGGCGCCGAACGCCAGCGCCTGCTTGGCCACCTCTGCGGAGCCGGGGCCGAAGCACACTGCCGTGACGTTACCGCCGCTCGCATCGGCGAGGCGCCGCGCAGCGCCGAGGATCTCGGTACTGATGCCAAGCAGCTGCCCGCCGCTGTGCTCCGCGAGGACGAGGACTCCTGATTCTCCAGCCATGTGTGGTCTCTCCTACCAGAGCGCGCCAGCGCCCTGCAATCACTCCCTCTCTGAAATCGGAGAGGGTTGGGGTGAGGTTAAATCAGCTTCGCGTCGCGCAGGGCAGCAGCGAGGTTGTGGGCCATCTCTTCAACGTTCTCGCCTTCGATGAACTGGACGTTGCTCTGGACCTGAGGGATGTAGAGCTTCTCCAGCGTCAGACGGGAGCCGGCGGCGCCTGCCTGGTCGGGGCTAAGACCGAGGTCGCCAGCGGTCCAGACCGTCACCTGCTTGCGCGCGGCCTGCATGATCTGCGGCAGCTTCGGGTAACGCGGCTCACCGAGCTCGTTGCTGACGGTCACGACGGCCGGCGTCGGCACTTCGACAGTCTCGAAGGCGTCGCCGAGGATGCGCTGCGCCTGCACCTTCCCGTCGGCGTAGCTCACGCTCTTCGTGATGTGCACGCTGGGGACGCCCATCAGCTCGGCGATGGCGAGGCCGGTGACGCCGAAGTCCCAGTCCACCGCCTGGCGGCCGCAAATCACGAGGTCGACATCGCCGATCTTGTCGATTGCCGCTTTGAGGGCAGTAGCGGTGGCGAAGCTGTCGCCGTCGAAGAGCGCCGGGTCGTTGAGGTGAACGCCTTCGTCGGCGCCCATCGCGAGGCCCGTCTTGATCACGTCGCGGGCGCTGTCCGGTCCGAGGCTGAGAATCGTGATCTTGCCCTCGCCGGCGCCGTCCTTAACCCGTAACGCCGCTTCGACGGCAATCTGGTCGAACTGCGAGATCACCGGCGTGATGCCGGGCGCGGGCACGACCTTCTTTGCGGCCTCGTCGACCTTGAAGGCGCTGGCCGGCGTCTCCGGGTCGGGCACCTGCTTCACGCAGCAGACGATGTTCAGTGGCATTTCTTCCTCCGTTGACCGGTAGCGGTCCGGAATCGTGTTCGTTCGCCTGAAGTGTATCGAACCCTCTGAGTAGATTCGAGGAGGCTTTAACCGACGGTTGTCTCAGATGCGCGCCTGTCGATGACCGTCAGCTCCAGCAGCTCGGCGAGGTCCATGGGGCGGGCACGCTTCTCCTCGTCCGGCTCCACCGAGGCGACACCGTCCTGGAACATCTGGACGCAGTACGGGCAGTTCGAGGCGACGATGCCGGCGCCGGTGCCCTGCGCCTCCGAAGCCCGCGCCTGGTTGATGCGCTGGCCGCCGGTCTCGTCGACGAACATATGGCCGCCGCCGGCACCGCAGCAGAAGCTCTGCTTGCCACTGCGCGGCATCTCGACGAACTGGACGCCGGGCAGCGCTTCGATGAGCCTGCGCGGCGCCTCGTACTCGCCGTTGTGGCGGCCGAGGTAGCAGGAGTCGTGATAGGTCACGGTCTCGGTGAGGGCCGTCTTCGGCACCAGCTTGCCCGCCTCGACCAGGTCGGCGAGCGCCTGGGTGTGGTGCAGCACCTCGTACTCGCCGCCGAACTGGGGGTACTCATTGCGGAAGGTATTGAAGCAGTGGGGGCAGTTGGTGATGATTTTCTTCACCTCTGCCGCCTTGAAGCTCTCGACCGTCGTCTGGATCTGCATCTGGGCGAGGTACTCGTTGCCCAGGCGCCGCGCCGGGTCGCCGCTGCAGGTCTCCATCTCGCCGAGGCAGCCCCAGCTGACGCCGGCCTCGTTGAGCAGCCGGGCAACCGCCTGCGTAATCGGCACGTTGCGGTCGACGAGGGCGCCGGAGCAGCCGACCCAGTAGAGGTACTCCTGACTGCCGTCGAACTGCGGCACCTCGAAGCCGACGCCTTCCATCCAGCTCGTGCGCGTGAGGCTGGTACCGCGCCATGGGTGGCCGCGCTGCTCGAGCTGGGTCAGCACGGCCTGCGCGGTCGGAGGCATATCGCCCTCGGTCATCACCTTGTAGCGGCGCATGTCCTGGAGCTTGCCGATGTGCTCGATGCCGACCGGGCACTGGGTCTCGCAAGCGCCGCAGGTCACGCAGTCCCAGATCGTGTTCACACCGACGACATCACCGGCGATGAGGCGCTCGTTTTCCATCATCTCGTTGCTGCCGCTCGCCTTGTGCGCGACGAGGGCGGGACCAGCGTCGTGGAGGTAGAGCTTGATGTCCTGGAGGAAGCCCATCGGCGTTAGCTCTTTGCCGGTGATGCTCGCCGGGCAGTTAGCCTCGCAGCGGCCGCAGCGCACGCACACGTCGACGTCCATGAGCTGCTTCCAGCTGAAGTCCTGTAGGCGTCCGGCGCCGAACGACTCGGCGGTCTCGAAGTCGGCGATCGGCGCGAGGGTCGAGCCGGGGATTGCGTCCTTCGGCGTGCGCAGGTCGCGCATGAACAGGTTGCCGCTGCCGAGGAGGATGTGCGAAATCTTGCCGTAGCCCAGCCAGGCGGTCCAGAGCAGCGCCAGCGGCAGGTGGCTCCACCAGAGCACCTTGTGGATATCGAGCATCGTCGCAGGGCTCATGCCCAGCGCCTTCCAGTACGACGAGAAGGCCCAGCCGACCGGCGACCACGGCGCCCAGTCCGGGTTCGCCACCACTTCAGACTCGATGTGGGCGATGCCGAGATCGCCTGCAAAGGCGGCGCCATGCGCTTCGATTGAGCCGGAGATCAGCTCGGTCGCGCCCATTCGAAACGACTCGAGCAGAAAGCCTGTCGTCACGATCGCCAGCATCAGCCAGAGCAGCATCGTGTCGTCCCAGAGACTGCCGAGCCGCAGGCGTCGCGGCTGCAGGATAAAGCGGCGGTACAGCGCCATGATCAGGCCGGTCGCGGCGATCACGCCGAAGAGGTCGAGGATCGCGGAGTAGGCGAGGTAGATCGGCCCTTCGAGGAAGTACACGACGTCGGCGTGGATCATGATGATCAGCGTGCCGATGAAGAGCACCATCCAGCCCCAGAAGATGCAGAGGTGCATAACGAAAGCGTAGAGGTCGTTGGGCAGGCGTCCCTGGCCGATGCCGTAGACCGCGAAGAACTTCAGGCGCTCCGGGATCTTGTCCCAGCGCTGCTCTTCCTTGCCGATGCCGCGCCAGAGCTTCGCCTTCTTCACCGGCCCGTAAGCGATGACGGCGAAGACGATGCCCGTGCTGACGTAGAGGAACCAGCGCAGCCAGTGGCCGACGTTGAACAGCACCTCCCGCGTCGCCTGACGCGAATCCGCGGTGGGTATCGTGAAGGCGAGGACGAGGCAGACGGCGATGACGCCGAGCATGAAGAGCCATGCGTAGGCAGTGACAAGGCGGCGAAAGCTCGCAGTGACTCGAGGGGCCGAAGGCAATGCGCTCAAAGGGCGGTCCAGTAGGTGCGATTTCGGCCGCGGCCGAGTCTCTTCTGCTCTGGCCATGCTAGATGTGGCCCCAGAGCCGGTCAATACAGCTCAGCGCACGCCTATGTAGCCCGCTGCAAACCTGGATAAGCTCCCCACTCACCCAATGCATCGCCGCCTGGTCGTTCGCCCGTTTGCCCGTTGATTCTGTCTCGCCGCCCGTTCCTGCTACGCTGAGGCCACATGACCGGCTCGATCATCGACATGCACATGCACACCGTCCTCGGGGCGTACGACAGCAGCCTCAAGCCGGATGACCTCGCGACAGAGGCGTCACGCGTCGGCCTCACGGGCGTGAACATCAGCGAGCATGACCGCCTCTGGGACCATTTCACACTCGACCGCTTCCGCGAGGACAAGGCGCCCCTGTTCGTCAACAACGCCATGGAGGTGTCGACCGACATGGGGCACATCATCTGCGTCGGTCTGACCGAGTACCTGCCGGGCATCCGCTTCCTGCCGAAGCTGCGTGAGATCGTCGACGAGCGCGGCGGCTACCTGATCGCCGCCCATCCCTTTCGCCACTTCTTCGACCCGGTGTTCTTCATGCGCCAGGGCAAGAAGCCGTACGAGATGGTGCCGGAGGTCCTCGCGAAGCTGCCGGTTTTCGAGTACGTCCACGCGATCGAAGGGCTCAACGGCTTCAACTCGGCGCGCGAGAACATCATGGCGCTACGGGTTGCGAAACTCCTCGGGAAGCCGGTCAGCGGCGGCAGCGACTGCCACAGCACCCAGGGCATCGGCTACTACTGCACCCTCTTCGAGCGCGACGTGGAGACGCCGCAGCAGATGCTGACCGAGCTACACGCCGGCCGTTTCCACGCCGGCCACGACCTCGCCGCCGGCAACCTCCAGCACTTCACCGAGACGTCCCTCGCCGAGGACGCTACGGACTAGCGCGCGTCATTTGCGGCAAGAACGAGGCCGCCAAAGGTTGCTTCACCGTTCCCTGCGGTCAATGGCTCGCAACGAGAGGCTGTGACGGCGTCCGACCGAGACGGCGCGTCGTCTGCCGCGATGTCCGTCATGCGCCGAGAGCAGATGGGCGTTCTCAGCTACGCGAAACATCTTTCTCTCGACGTTTCTCTACATATGTCGATAATGAACGCATGGCAAGACCTCTGAACTCTTCGAGCCAGACCCGAGACCTCGTCGCGGCACTCCTGCTGCGGCCGGAGGAGTGGCGTCACGGCTATGACCTCTCGAAGGAAACGGGCCTCAAGTCCGGCACGCTCTACCCCATCCTGATGCGCCTGGAGAAGCAGGGCTGGCTCGAGACGCGCTGGGAGGAGCCCGCCGCGCCCGGACGGCCCTCGCGTCACCTCTACCGGCTGCAGCAGGAGCGCATCGGCACTGCCCGTCTCGCCTTTGCGCCTCCGGCCTCGGCATCGAATTCTGTGCGCCTCACTGCCCTCCCGGAGATGCCCTGATGCAGCGATTCATCCTCAAGCTCGCCCGCGTGCTTACACCTGTCGCCGAACGGCACTGGCTCGACGCGTTCGAAGCCGAGATGACGGCGCTGGATGCCGCCGAACGTGATAGCTGGCTACGTGGCGTTATGTCGATTACGATTGCGGCGCACCTGCGTCAGCTCTGGCGCACCGGCCCCATGCTCATCTCCAGCCTGGGTGTCGCACTCACCGTGACGCTGCTCGACTACCGAGGCGGCACGGAGCAGCTATCGACCGCCCTGCTCGGCGGGGGAGTTGGCTTTCTCGCCTACTGGTTCCCGAAACACGGCTGGCAGTGGATCGGCCTCGCGTGGGCCGGCATGATCGCGCTCGGCGTCTTCGGCCTCTACGACCGGATGGAGGGCTCGATTCCGCTGCCCTTCGGCCCCGTGGCGGTGATCATCGGCCTCGGCCTGCGCCGTTCTTTCGACCGCTTTCAGGAGCGCAAGCGCCCGACCGCCGCCTAGAACGACGCGCGCAGGAACCGGAAGCCGAGGTCGAAGCTGGCCTGCTGCCTGAGGCCGCCGTGCGCCGCGTCCCACGCGCCGGAGTCGAGGTCGCGCTGCAGCTTCTCGACGCCGCTGCGGATTTCGTCCTCCGATGCGAGGGCGAAGGGCGACATGTTCTGACGGAAGTGAGCGTCGAGGTAGATCTCAGGGCGGTTCCAGCCCGAGTGCATGTTCATGTCGCTGAAGTCTGCTGGCAGCGGGAACGGCGTCACTTCGAAGCGCGTGAAGCCGGCAGCGCGGAAGTGCGCTTCGATTTCGCTGAGCGGCGCGTAGCTGTCGAACATCCGCGCCCGGATCGCCGGGAAATAGTCCGCGAACCAGAACGGCTGCGCCTCACGCGGATCGACGACCAGCAGCACCGCCGGTCCGTCGCGCAGGACGCGGCGCATCTCCCGCGCTGCCTCGCCGATCAGCGGCCGCAGGTGCTGCAGCGTCATCGTCGAAACCAGACCGTCCACAGACGCGTCTCGCAGGGGCACGGCCTGGGCGCCCGAGGCAAGGCGCCGCAGGTCAGGCGAGGCCTGCTGCAGCATTCGCAGCGAAGGGTCCATCGCCACGACGCGGTAGCCCGCCTCGACGAGGGCGCTGCTGTAATTGCCGGTCCCGGCGCCGACGTCTGCAACCAGGGCATACGGAGGTAGTGCCAACAGATCAATCAACTGATGGACGACACGCGGATCGGCGCGGCGGTTGGCGTTGTAGTCCTTGCCGATGTCCTCGTAGACCGGTGTCGTTGCCATGGGCCCTAGCGTATGACGCCGCAGTCCCGGAGTGCGGTGACTTCTGTTTCGCTGTAGCCAAGGCCCTCGAGGATCGCATCGGTGTCGCGGCCGAGCGGTGGTGACGCACCCTGGACTTGCGGCGGCGTCTTGCTCATCCACCACGGCGGCGCGGCAAGGCGCTCCGGGCCAGTGAGGTCGTGCTCGACCTCGACGACGTAGTCGTTCGCCAGCACCTGGGGGTGATCGACGAGCTCCTGGACGAAGTTGACGCGGCTCACCGGCACGCCGCCCGCCTCGAAGCGCGCTTCCCAGTACGCACAGGTGTTGCCGCGGATCATCGCCTCGACCTGCTGGGTGACGCGCTGGTCGATCTCCACCTGCGCCGGGTCGCGAGGGTCGTAGCCAGGCTCGTCGCGGTTGTGCTCGAGCTGCAGAACAGCACGCACCTTCGCGCGCAGGCTGGCCGACAGCGCCCCGACCGCAATCGCCCCGTCGGAGGTGACAAAGCAGCGGTAGTAGACGTTGTGACGCGTGGCGAAGAGGCGGTCGCGCTCCTTGAGCAGCTCAGGGTACGAGACGCCGTGCTCCTTCGCGTCGGCGAGCAGGCCCGCGAAAGCATCACGTTCGGCAGCGTCGGCGGCCGGGATCGCCGAGAAGTTGGCCATGTGAATGGTCAGGACGTTGGCGAGCAGCGACGTTTCCACTCGCTGCCCTTCGCCGGTCATCGCGCGGTGGAAGAGGGCAGCGCAGACACCGGCGCAAATGGAGTACGCCGTCGTCGTGTCGGCGAAGGCCTGGGGGGTTAGCGGCACACCGGCCGCATCCACCTTGCCGACCGCGGCGGTCAGGCCCGACATCGCCTGCACCACGATGTCGTAGCCTGGGCGGTCAGCCATCGCGCCATGGCGGCCAAAGGCGGTGTTGTCGAGGTAGATCAGGTCAGGCCGCAGTGCCGCGAGCGTCTCGTAGTCGATGCCAAGACGCTTCGCCACGTCCGGGCGGTAGTTGATCACGACGACATCGATCGAGGGGATCAGGCGGTGGACGACCTCCTGTGCCTCCTTTGCGGCCATGTCGATTGCCAGCGACTGCTTGCCGCGATTGAGGGCGTGGAAGACCTTCGACTCCAGCGGCACGTACTGGGCGTACACGCGCCAGGGCTCACCGCCGGGGGGCTCGACCTTGATCACCTCGGCGCCGAGGTCGGACAGCATCTGGCAGCCGAGCGGGCCGGCGATGATCTGGGTGAACTCGAGCACCCGAATGCCCTTGAGGGGACCAGACGCCATATACGTGCCCTCCCCTGAGCCGCAGCCTCGCGGGTTCGAAGCCGGTTAGTCGCGAGGCATGCCCATGCCGCGCTGGGCGATGATGTTGCGCTGGATCTCGCTCGTACCACCCGCCAATGTCGACGAGACCGACTCGACGTAGCCGTGGGCGAACGAGGCGTTCATCGGCGCGTACTCCGATTTGCGGTCCCAGGTGAGGCCGTAGAGACCGGTGACGCGGTGAGCGGTACGCCAGACGCGCTGCCGCAGCTCTGTCGCGAACAGCTTTGCCATCGACGCCTCGTGGTTCGGGATGCGGCCCTTGTTCTGCATGTCGACGACGCGGTAGGCGAGCATCTTCGAGACGCAGACGTCGATGTAGCGGTCGATTAGCTCGTTGCGCACGACGGGGTTGCGGCCGATGTTCGACATGCCGTCGTTCTTGTGCTCCCGCGCGAACTTGATCACGTCGACGACCGCCTGCTGGAGGCCGACAGCGGCACCGATGCCGGAGCGCTCGAAGTCGAGCGTCGTCGTCCCGACGTACCAGCCGCGGTTCACCTCACCGACGACGTTTTTCGCCGGGACGCGGACGTTGTCGAAGAAGACCTGGTTAAAGGTCGTCGTGCCCGCCATCGTCACCAGCGGCTGCACGGTGATGCCGGGGCTTGTGAAGTCGACGAGGAAGAAGCTGATGCCGCGGTGTTTCGGCGCTTCCGGGTCGGTGCGCGCGAGCATGAACATCCAGTTCGCGAGCTGCGCGCCGGAGGTCCAGATCTTCGAGCCGTTGAGGATGTACTCGTCGCCGTCACGCTCTGCCTTCGTCTGCAGCGAGGCGAGGTCTGAGCCGGAGCCGGGCTCGCTGAAGCCCTGGCACCAGCGGGTCTCGCCGCGCAGGATCTTCGGCAGGTGCTCCGCCTTCTGCTCCTCGTTCCCGTGGACGATCAGGGTGGGGCCGACCATGGAGACGCCCATGCCACCGAACGTGGGTGCGCCGGCTTCGGCGAACTCCTCGTTCATGATGAACTGCTCCATCGTATTGAGGCCGGCGCCGCCGTATTCGGTGGGCCAGGCTGGAGCGACCCAGCCGCGGGCAGCGAGCTTCTCGCGCCATTCGCCCATCGCGCCGTCCGCCATCTTGAAGCCCGCACCGCCGGCGCGTGCTTCCGGCTTGCCCTTCACGAGCTCGTCGGAACCGTACTCGGTCCGGCCGGAGTTCACGCCGCGGTTGGCGTTGCGCAGCGGCTGCGGCAACTCCTTCTCGAGGAATTCGCGGACCTCGGTGCGCCAGGCTGCTTCTTCCGGTGAGTCGTTCAGTCGCATCGAATTCTCCTGCCGCGTCTAGTCCCGGGGCATGCCCATGCCGCGCTGGGCGATGATGTTGCGCTGGATCTCGCTGGTACCGCCGGCAATCGTCGCCGACTTCGAGTCGACGAAGCTGCGCACGTACTCCGACTCCTTCGCTGAGTACGGCGACTCACGTCCCCATGACTGGCCGTAGAGGCCGAGTGTGCGCATCGCCGTCGCGTAAACGCGCTGCCGCAGCTCGGAGGCGTAGAGCTTCGCCATCGAGGCCTCGTGGTTCGGGATGCGTCCCGTGTTCTGCAGGTGCACGACGCGGTAGGCCAGCATCTTCGAGACCTGGACCTCGATGTAGCGGTCGACGAGGTCAGCGCGCACCGCCGGGTTGCGGGCGAGCTGCGACATGCCGTCGTTGCTGTGCTCGCGGGCAAAGCGGACCAGGTCGAGGACGGTCTGCTGGATGCCGACCGCGGAGCCGATGCCGGAGCGTTCGAAGTCGAGCGTCGTCGTGCCGACGTACCAGCCGCGGTTGGTCTCGCCGACGATGTTCTTCGCCGGGACGCGCACGTTGTCGAAATAGATCTGGTTGAAGTGGTGCGTCCCCGCCATCGTCACAAGCGGCTGCACGGTGATGCCGGGGCTGTTGAAGTCGATCAGGAAGAAACTGATGCCGCGGTGCTTCGGCGCCTCAGGGTCGGTGCGGGCAAGCATGAACATCCAGTTCGCGCGGTGGGCGCCCGAGGTCCAGATCTTCGAGCCGTTGATGATGTACTCATCGCCGTCACGCTCGGCCTTCGTCTGCAGCGAGGCGAGGTCGGAGCCGCTGCCGGGCTCGCTGAAGCCCTGGCACCAGTGCGTCTCGCCGCGCAGGATCTTCGGCAGGTGCTCTGCCTTCTGCTCCTCGGTGCCGTGGACGATGATCGTCGGGCCCGCCATGGAGACGCCCATCCCGCCGAACGTGGGCGCGCCGGCAGCGGCGAACTCCTCGTTCATGATGAACTGCTCCATCGTCGTCAGGCCGGCGCCGCCGTACTCCTTCGGCCAGGCTGGCGCGATCCAGCCCTTCGTCGCGAGCTTCGAGCGCCACTCCTCCATGTCACCGGTGGGCATGCGAAAGCCGGCGCCGCCCGGGCGCGGTGCGGTGCCGAGCGGGTCGGGACCGGTGTTCGGCCCGATGCGCTCGTT
>JBFWZE010000050.1:5926-8450 GCA_050185685.1 Dehalococcoidia bacterium | reverse complement strand
GCACCCGCGTCGACGGCGAAGAGCGAGATGCCGTCATCGCCGTTTCCGCCCGTACGGGCTACGACGACGAGCATGTCGGCGACGTGGCTGTCGCGGATGAAGAGCTTCTTGCCGTTGAGGACGTAGTCGCCGCCGTCGTTCTTTGCGCTGAGCTGGATGCCCTGAGAGTCGTAGCGGGCGGAGGGCTCGGTCTGGGCCACGACCCAGATCTGGGAGCCGGCGGCGATGCTGGGCAGCCACTGCTGCTTCTGCTCCTCGCTCGCCGCCTCGAGGAGAGCGATGGTGGCGACGCAGTTCGGCAGGAATGGACCGGGGACGAGGGCGCGGCCGAACTCCTCAGCGAGAATGATCAGATCCATGTAGGTCATGCCGACGCCGCCGTAGGCGTCGGGCACGATCAGGCCCATCCAGCCCTGCTCCGCCATCTTGCCCCAGAGCACGGGCGAGTAGCCCTTCTCGTCGTCCTCCATCTCGCGGACGTGCGACTCCGGGCTCTCCTTCTCGAGGAAGTCGCGGGCGAACTCACGGAGCATTTCCTGCTCTTCGCTCAGGCCCAGGTCCATTCGCTAACCCTCCAACTGCATCTGTACACGAGGTGGCTGAGAGCCGTTCCCCAGATCGACCGGCTCCGAGCGCGGTCAGTATAGCCTCGGCCCTCGGCGTTTCATAGTTCGGGACTAAGCAGTTCGCATGGAATCGAAATGTGTCGTTTCGACGGCTCGCGGCCCAATTTTGAGCAGTGCGTCCGCTAGCTCCTTCTCCACCGTCCGTCTTCGCACCAACTCCCCAAAACGTCTCCGCGAGCCTGCCGCAGCGGCGTCGCGGTCTCCCGTTGTACCGGCGCCGGCCTCTCGTCGGCCGCAAACACCTCAGCCGGCCGCAACGACTACGGCCACATCGTCACCGCCTGGGGCGAGAGGTTGCTTCGCCTTGCCTGAGGGCGATGCATCTGGCTACGCCAGCGCGCTCGCAACGAGTTGGGTGGGGCCTCAGCGCTCCGAAGCGCTACCGGCTGATAGCTGACAGCTGACTACTCCCGCCCCCGCAACTCAAAGTAGATCAGCGCGTATGCAATCGCGACGAAGGGGACGAGGGCGACGTGGATTACCGACGTGATCACGTTGACGTCTGCCAGCGGTATCGACTGCGCGAGGAGGATCAACAGGATGCCCACGGCCGGCGCCAGAAACAGCCCGATCGCGCTGAGAGCGATCGTCGCGCCCGCCGCCCACCAGAAGCCCCTCGCCACGGCCTCGTCGCTGACCCGCAGCGATTCACGCGGTCCGGCGCCGTCGAAGAGGATCGCCTGCTCGATGAACGTCCACCGCACGCTCTGCCGCACCGCCAACGGGATGCCGACCACCGTCAGCGTCAGGACGGAGACGGCCGCGTAGGCGAAGAGACGCGGGGGCACCAGCTTTTTGATGTTCTCCCAGACACGCGTGTACGCCAGTCGCACGCCGGTCGGCTGAGACTGGTCGACCGCCGCCAGCGCCGCCGTGCAGGCAATCAGGACGGTGGCGTAGGCAATGCCGAACTGCAGCTCACTCAGCGCAAAAGCGATGACGATGTCGGGGCCGAGGTCGGCACGAGGCAGGTCGACGATCGGATCGACCGGCGAGACGCTGAGCAACAGCCAGTGAATCACCGAGACCGAAAGCGCAACCGGCAAGAAGACGAGTCCGATGCCAATGAAGAGGCGGGCGTTTCGCGTGTAGATCGCGAAGGACGACAGCAGGATCTGGCCGAGACGGCGTCGCACCCTGAGCGGCTCGCGGCGCGCCGGAATGTAGCGCGTACGGGTCAGTGAGACGACCATGCCCACCGCGAAGAGCCCGACGCCAGCGAACACGAGGCGCGGTAGCTCCAGGTACACGGGCAGGATGATGTTCGAGCCTAGCGCGACGATATCGCAGAAGGCGTTGATTGCGCTGGGGCCGATCGACTCGCGCGAGGGCAGACGGACGCTGGAAGTGCGCAGGTCCTCTTCCCAGGTCAGCGGCTGATCCCACTGCTTCTTCATGTTCGGGCCGGTCGGACCGTCGAACTCCGGGCCGGCGAGCTCGCCCCAGCGGCCCTTGAAGGTGAGCCAGGCGAAGGGGTCCGTGGGGCCGGAGATCGTGTCCGGGATCAGGCGCGCTTCGAGCGACACCCGCGTTGTGCCTTCGGCCTCGTCACAGCCGAAACCCTGCTCGCCGCGTCCGAGGAAGGTCTTCGGCGTGTAGCGGTTCGAGTGCGACCCGGCCGCAATGCGCAGTACGGGCCGGTCGCCCTCCTTCTCGAGCTTGTCGTCGTCCCACTCCGCGAGCTCGCCGCTGCTGTGCTGTGAGAAGCCAACTCTCAGCGGCTCCCGGCCCAGTGCATCCTGCGCAGAGCCGGCGTCGAAGACGATCTGGATCATCTCCCAGTCACTCTCGTGCTTGTTGTTCCACTGGTTGAAGTAGTAGTAGAGCCAGTACTGCAAGACGAGCTCGTCGTAGCCGTCCTCGTTCGTGACGCGGGCGTAGGCGACGGCAGGCTGCGA
>JBFWZE010000050.1:0-5826 GCA_050185685.1 Dehalococcoidia bacterium | reverse complement strand
ATCTCGGCGAAGAGCGAGCTGTCGCCGAAGAAGCCAGCGACCGTGAACAGGATGAAGTAGGTCGCAAAGAAGGCCAGCACCATCGGCATCTTGTTGATCCGGTCGGTGATGAAACCACCTGCCGCGATCAGCACACCGACGCCCGCGATGCCCAGGTCGGGCAACGCGCCCCACCAGCTCTGCCCCGTCTCGAAGAAGACCGAAGAGATGACGAGCGCGACCGCCGCCGGGTTGAAGACGTTCGACCAGTGGGTCCTGACCAGGTGCTTGCTGCCGATCGCGACGGCTGACGTCAGGGCCACGATGGTCAGGGGCTCCTGCGGACGCAAAATCATCGCCACGATCAGGCCGGTCAGCAGCGCGCCGTCAGGCAGCACCAGCGTCCCGAACCGCCAGCGCATGATCACGAGATCGATGGCGGCAGCGGTCCCGGCCCCTACGATGACGCCCGGCAGGACAAGGCTGGCGTCGAGCGTCCAGCAGGCAAGTGCCAGCAGCGCGGCGAACAGGACAAGCAGCAGGCCCTTCGGCGTCCGGAAGAAGCGGGCGACAGGCCGGGGACGAGCAAGTGCAGGCAAGGTGAGTGTCATTTCAAGTACTCGGCAAGGCCGCTGGTCTGGAGGATGGTCAGCTCGCTATCGACGACGAGCGCTTCGAGCCCCTGGCTTTCGAGGAAGCGGCGGCCTTGCTCCGGCCCCATGACGAAGGCCGCGGTCGAGAGTGCATCGGCGGTCATCGCGGTCGGGCCAATGGCGGTGAGCGAGATGACGGCGGCGACAGACTGACCGCTGTTCGGGTCGAGGATGTGGTGCCCCTCGACGGCGGCGGGGCGTTCGTAGTCACCCGAGGTGCAGACGGCCGCATCGGTGACGTGGAGGACGCAGAGCAGCGCGTCCGGCTGGCGCGGGTGACGCACACCGATCTGCCACGGTTGGCCGTCGGGGTTCAGGCCGCGTACGAGCACGTCGCCGCCCGCGTTGATCGCAAAACCGCCGCCATCGCTGAGCTCCTGCCCCGCGAGGTCGATCGCGAAGCCCTTCGCCACCGCGCCGAGGTCGAGGACCACGGGTTTCCGCAGCAGTACGGTCCGTGCTACCGGGTCGAGAATGACGTCGTCGATGCAGCCCGCAGCGATGGGGCTGACGCCGGAGGCCGTCGTTTCGCCGCTGAGGTACTCGGTCGTGAAGCCTGCCGCCTCCATGCGGGCGCCGATCGTCGGGTCGAATGCGCCATCGCTTTCCCGCGCAACCTGCAGCGCGAAGTCGAGCGCCTGGTAGAGAAGCGGTGATACCAAAACCGGCTCGCCGATGCGACTCATGAGCTGGCGCAGCTCGCTTTCCGGATTGAAGCGGCTGCAGGCCCTTTCGACCGCCTCGAACCAGCTGAATGCGCGGCCGACGCGGTCGAGCGGATCGTCGCCCGGGTCCGAGAGCTCGATGGTGACGATCGTGTCCATGTAGACACGAGACTGCAGGAAGCCCTGCTTGAGGGCGGGAGAGACAATCATGCCACCGACCTCGCCTGTGAAAGGGCGCTTGAAACAGCCTGCTTGTAGGCGTTCGAGCTGTCGGTAGCGCCGGAGACGTGGTTCGCCGGCACCGCCTGCTGCGAGACCACCGCCGTCACCAGCGACGCGACATCAGAGCACGGGTAGCGCGTCTGGCAGGTCGTGACCGCGGCGGAGGTGATCTTGCCGCCGGAGATGACAACGGTCACCTGCATGCCGCCATGACGGCTCGTGCCGCTGCCGACGTACGTGCCGTCCTTATAGCCCACGGTTTGCGCAGTGCCGCTGTTGGTCGAAGGCACCGGGGTGGCCGTCGCGGCGGCTCCGGGGCGCTGGCGCGTCGTGCCGGGGACCTGGGCGGTGCTCGGCGTTGCGGTCGCAGGCGGCGCAATCGTGGCGGTCGCAACCGGTGCCACTGCCTGGAAGGGCTCGCTCGTGTCTGCCTCCGTGTTGATGTACCCGATGGAGTACACCGAGACGATGGCCGCGGCGCCGGCGGCAAGCAGCGTCCCGGTGATCTTGCCCTTTCGCGGCTTCTTCACCGTGGGGATCGTCTGCTCTGGCTGGCTGTGGATCTGGTCGGGAGGAAGCATAGTCACCCTCTTGTGAGAACCGTAATCGATGGCTGACACCCCGCGTCCCGCCATCGATTACTTGATACAAGTGTCCTACCCGAAAATGTGTGAATCATTAAAACGCATTGAAATCTGCACCAAATGCTGAGATTGCCAGCAATTTCGTGCCGGTGCAGCCTCGCGGGCGCATTCAATCACTTGTTCAAGCAGCGACCGAACAGAAGCGCCCGAACCGGCCACGCCGCCATACAATGACCGCGTCAGCCAGCGTCCAGGGGGAGGGCAGTCCCATGATCGAGAACGAGCAGCTCATTCAGGTGCCGGAGGCGTTCGCACGCCAGGCCAACGTCAACGCCGAGCAGTACACGCAGATGTACCGCGAATCGATCGACGACCCGGAGACGTTCTGGGCGCGCATGGCCGAAGAGCGGCTCACGTGGTTCGAAAAGTGGGACCGCGTCCTCGAGAACGACTTCGCCCACGCCAGCGTCAAGTGGTTCACCGGCGGCAAGCTCAACGCCTCGTACAACTGCCTCGACCGCCACGTCGCCGGGCCGCTGAAGAACAAGGCGGCGATCATCTGGGAGGGCGACACGCCCGGCGAGTCGAAGACGTTCACCTATCAGCAGCTGCTCCGCGACGTCTGCCGTCTTGCTAACGTCCTGAAGAAGCAGGGCGTGAAGAAGGGCGACCGCGTCCTGATTTACCTCTCGATGGTGCCGGAGCTTGCCGTGTCGGTGCTCGCCTGCGCCCGCATCGGCGCCGTGCACTCGGTCGTCTTCGGCGGCTTCAGCCCGCAGTCACTGATCGACCGCATCGACGACTGCACGCCGGCGCTGATCATCACCTCGGACAACGGCTACCGCGGCGGCCGCATGATCGACATGAAGCGCAACGTTGACGAGGCCCTCAAGGAGACGAAGACGAAGGTCCCAACCGTCATCGTCGTGGAGCGCAGCGGCTCCGAAGAGCACGAGTGGGTCACCGGCCGCGACGTCTGGCTCAAGGACCTCCTCGCGGACGCCTCGCTGGAAGACTGGTGCGAGCCCGAGGTGATGGACGCCGAGGACCCGCTCTTCATCCTGTACACCTCCGGCTCAACCGGGAAGCCGAAGGGCGTACTGCACACCACCGGCGGCTACCTGCTCGGTGCGAGCATGACCCACTACTACGTCTTCGACCACAAGCCGGAGGACACCTTCTGGTGCACAGCGGACATCGGCTGGGTCACCGGTCACAGCTACATCCTCTACGGCCCGCTGGCGAACGGCGCGACCTCGATCATGTTCGAGGGCGTGCCTACCTACCCGGACGCCGGGCGCTTCTGGGACATCGTCGACAAGTACGAGGTCAACGTCTTCTACACCGCCCCGACCGCGATCCGTGCCCTCTCACGCGAGGGGCTCGAGCCGGTGTCGGGCCACTCGCTGAAGTCGCTTCGCCTCCTCGGCACGGTCGGTGAGCCGATTAACCCCGAAGCATGGCTGTGGTACTGGCGGCACATCGGCCAGGAGCGCTGCCCGATCGTCGACACCTACTGGCAGACCGAGACGGGGTCGCACATCATTACGCCGCTGCCGGGAGCCAACGCCCTGAAGCCGGGCTCGGCGACGGTGCCTTTCTTCGGCGTGAAGCCGGTTCTGGTCGACAACGACGGCAACCGCCTGCCCGACGAGGGCGAGCAGTCCGGCCTGCTCTGCATCGACGGGCCGTGGCCATCGCTCATGCGCGGCGTCTACGGCGACCCGCAGCGCTTCTTCATGACCTACTTCTCGCAGTTCCCGGGCCTCTACTTCACCGGCGACGGGGCCACCCGCGATGCCGACGGATACTGGTGGGTCACCGGCCGCGTCGATGACGTCCTCAACGTCTCCGGCCACCGCATTGGCAGCGCCGAGGTCGAAAGCGCCCTCGTCGAGCACAACGCCGTGGCGGAGGCAGCGGTCGTCGCCTACCCGCACGACATCAAGGGCCAGGGCATCTACGCCTACGTCACCCTGAACGAGGGGGTGTCGGAGAGCGAGACGCTTCGTCAGGAGCTGCGGGCGAAGGTGGCCGAACGGATCAGCCCGATCGCCAGGCCGGACATCATCCACTTCACGCCCGGCCTGCCGAAGACCCGCTCCGGCAAGATCATGCGCCGCATCCTCCGCAAGGTCGCAGAGCAGGAGTACGGTGGCCTCGGCGACACGTCGACGCTCGCAGACCCGACAGTGGTTCAGTCGCTGATCGACGACCGGCCGAAGTACAGCTAGCTGGCCGCGGCGCTGCCCTGCCAACCTGGCAGGTAGCGGTCGATGGTCGCCCCGATCTTCGCGCGCAGGGCGTCGTCCAGCTCGGGACGCCAGGCAAGGCGGGTGCGGCGGTAGATCAGGTCGTCGAGCGTGCGCGCCTTCTCCTGCAGCACGGCGAAGACCAGCTCGCCCCAGCGCAGGTCGAAGCCCTCGATGACGGGCTGGCGCAGCTCTTCTTGCGCGAGACAAACGTCGAACACGGCGCCGGCGCGAGGACCGTAGCGCGCCACCATCGACGCCCAGAGCCCGAGGTCGGCGCGGCGGTCGTTCCGGGGATCGACGGCGGCGAAGTACGACGCTGTCTTCGTGCTCGATGGCCGCGGCGCCATGTCCAGCGCTTCGAGCAGGGCGTCGGTAGCGTCTTCTGCCATCTGCCTGAAGGTTGTGTACTTACCGCCGATAAGCGTCACTACGCCCTCGGGCTCGATCGCGACCCGGTGCTTGCGGCTGATTTTGCCCGCCGGCGTGTTGCTGCCTTGTGAGACCAGAGGCCGAAGCCCGGCGAACGCGAAGATGACGTCCGTGGCGGCAAGGTTTACGCCGGGCAAGAACTGGCGCGTCGCTTCGAGGAGGTAGTCGATGTCGCGCTGTTCGACTTCGACCGCGGACGGGTCACCGTCGTAGGGCGTGTCGGTCGTGCCGATCAACGTCGTGTCGTCCCAGGGGATCGCGAAGAAGGTGCGGTGGTCGCGCGGGTTATCGAGGATCAACGCGTCTTCACCGGCGATCCGCGGCACAACGATGTGGACGCCCTTCGTCGGCGCAAGCTGGCGCGACGGAGCCCGCAGCACGTTTGTGAGCACGCCGTCCGACCACGGCCCGGCGCAGTTGACGATGGCCCGCGCAAGGACGCTGCCGATTTCGCCGCTGCCAGTCTCGAAGTCGATCTCGAAACCGCCGCGCGGTCTTCGGCGGCTCGCCACGACGCGTGCGTAGTTGAGGCAGCGCGCTCCCGCCTGCTCCGCCGAGAGCACTGTCTCGAGGCAGACACGCGCATCGTCCATCCGGTCGTCCCAGTAGCGCAGCGCACCAGCGAGGTTCTCGGATCGCAAGGACGGGTTCGCCTCGATCGCGGCCGCGGGCTCGAGCGAGCGATGGCGCTCCTTTGAAGGCCAGCCGGCGAGCACGTCATATACGGTCAGACCGAGCTTCACTTTCCAGAGCGGGTCGGCGCCGCCCTCGTACACCGGATACAGGAAGCTCTGCGGCGTGACGAGGTGCGGCAACAGGTTACGCATGAGCAGGCGTTCGCGGTGTGACTCCCGCACGAGACCAAACTCGAGATTGCGCAGGTAGCGAAGGCCGCCGTGCGCGATCTTGGTCGACTTGCTCGACGTGCCGCCAGCGAAATCGCCCTGTTCGAAGAGACAGACCTTCAAGCCCCGCAGGGCGGCGTCTCGGGCGACCGCTGCACCGTTGATGCCGCCGCCGATGATCACGGCATCGAAGG
>JBFWZE010000049.1:0-20130 GCA_050185685.1 Dehalococcoidia bacterium | reverse complement strand
AATGCGCAGGCTGCGTTCTCGCAGGCCTTCGAGACGACCGCACTGATAAGCACGGTCATCATCCTGGGTATTGCTGCGCTTGTCCTCGTCGTGCTCCGGGACGTCGCTCACGCCGCCGCGGCGACGGACGAGCAGTACCCGCTGACGAGCGGCCCGGTCCCGATCGTCGTGCTCGATGACGGCGACTGACTAGCTCTGCTGAGCGGCGCCGAGGCCGAAGTGGGCGTTGAGCGCGTTTTCTGCTTCTGGAGACAGCGCGTCGTCATCGTGGTCGCCGTTCGGTTCGGCGTCGACCTGCTCGGTGCTGTAGGCGATGTTGACGCGGTCCTCGCCCAGGTTGCTGCCGGCGAGGGGGACGATGTACTTCTCACCGCCAAGCAGGCCCTTCTCGACCACCAGCCATTCGGCGACCTCTGTGACGCGGTTCTTCAGCATCTTCGACGCGACGCCGAGCTTCTTGCCGTCCTGGGTGTAGACATCGCGGTCGAGGTATTTGTCGACACCTCGAGCCGGCTGTTCTGCCATCATCGTTAGCTCCTCCTGTCTCTCGCGCACAATCTAGGCTGCGGTCGATGCGCCAGCAGTTACGAGATTGCCGTTGCAAGTGCCATCTGCGTTAAGGCACACGCCCACGTATCATGAAATCCGAACGAATCAGGAGGACGACATGGGCAGGCTCGACGGGAAGATTGCGTTTATCACCGGCGCCGGGGCGGGCATCGCGAAAGCGACAGCGCTGGCCTTCGCGGCAGAGGGCGCCAGAGTCGCTATCGCCGAGATCAACCCGGAGGCGGGTGCTCGTGCGGAAGCCGATGTCCGGGCCGCCGGCGGTGAAGCCACGTTCTATCAACTTGACGTAACCGACGACGCGGCGGTCAAGCGCGCGATCGACGCGACCGCGGCGAAGTACGGCGGCCTTAACGTGCTGATGAACTGCGCCGGCGGCTCGCTGCAGGAAGACGTGCCCGTCCACCGCATGGACCTCGATGTCTGGCACCGGACGATCGCCCTGAACCTTCTGCATCCCTTCCTCTGCTGCCGCCACGCGATTCCCTACATGCTGGAGGGCGGCGCAGGCTCGATCATCAACTTTGCCTCCCATCTCGGGCTGACGGGCTCTGTGAAGCCCGCCTACGCGGCCTCGAAGGGCGGCATCCAGAGCTTCACGAAGACGCTGGCGGCTCAGTACGCCGACCACAACATCCGCGCCAACGCGATCGCGCCCGGTGTGGTGCGAACTGAGCGGTCGATCGCGCGCTGGGAGACGCCGGAGATGCTCGACCCGCGTACGCCGGGCTCTCGCGAGCGGGCGCTACAGCAGCAGCTGTATCCCTTCTCGGTTGGCGAGCCGCAGGACATCGCCTCGATCGCCGTGTTCCTGGCCTCGGACGAGTCGCGAATGCTCACCGGCACGACGATATCTGCCGACGGCGGCCGGTCGTCGTACCTCAAGATCTACGCCGGGGAATAACGGTTCGACACATTTCAGGTATCGAAGCGTTCTCGCAACGCCACGGTAATAGCCGCGAGCCGTCTATGTAGCTGCGTGTTCGCGGCGGAGATTTAGCGTAAAGCCATGCCACGATACAACCGGGGAGCACGACTCGACCCAACGCAGGTACAGGACGTCCGCGGGCGCCGCTTCGGCGGTGGTGCACCGATCGCGGTCGGCGGCGGCAGCATCGGGCTGATCATCTTCATCGCGATGCTGCTTCTCGGCGGTGACCCGTTCTCGAGCACCTCGAATAGCCTCGATGGCGGCCAGACGCAATCGGACCTCGCGACCGAATGCCAGACCGGTGCCGACGCCGAGGAGCGCCAGGACTGCCGTTTGCTCCTCTTTGTGAATAGCATCCAGGAGTACTGGACGAGCGAGTTCCAGCAGAGCGGCGGGCGCTACCAGCCGGCGGTGACCCAGTTCTTCTCTCAGGCGACCCAGACCGGCTGCGGCAACGCAACTTCGGCAGTCGGCCCGTTCTACTGTCCACCCGATCGCAAGGTGTACATCGACCTGACCTTCTTCGAAGAGCTGCAGCGTCGCTTCGGCGCGCAGGGCGGTGACTTCGCCGAGGCGTACGTGGTCGCTCACGAGTATGGGCATCACATCCAGAACCTCACGGGGACACTCAACGGCGGGCAGGGCGGAAGCGGCGCCGAGAGCGCATCGGTGCGCACGGAGCTGCAGGCAGACTGCTATGCCGGCGTCTGGGCGAAGAATGCCGTCGCCACCGGCTACATCGAGGAGCTATCCAGCCAGGACATCGCCATCGGCCTCGATGCTGCGGCGGCGGTCGGTGACGACCGGATCCAGCAGTCGAGCGGGGGCCGCGTCAATCCGGAGAAGTTCACGCACGGCACTTCGGCACAGCGCCAGAAGTGGTTCACGAACGGCTATCAAACCGGCAGCCCGGATTCCTGCGATACCTTCAACAATCCGATCTGAGTCTGAGCGCCGTCCGATGGCTCACGATCAGCGGCGGCGCCGGCCGGGGCTAGAGAGCCTTTGCTGAGCCTCAGGATGACATAAAAGGCGGGACAACCCGGTGCCCAACCCGAGAGCCCGCTGATCCGTCGGCGCCGAATCTGCGAAATACTGGTAGTACTACAGCCCAGGAGCTCTCTGTTTGCCCATCGCCCGCGTTAACGGCATCGACACCTACTACGAAGATGAGGGCGAGGGCGTCCCCGTGCTCTTCATTCACGGCGGCTTTGGCGGCGCCGAGTCTGCCCTGTACTGGAAGCAGTCGACGTTCAAGGGCGTGCTGCCGCTCGACCGCTTCCGCGTGATTACCTACGACCGGCGCGGCGGAGGGCGCAGCAGCTTCGTCAAGGGCCACTATGTGCTGAAGGACCTCGCGAAGGACGCGAGGGCGCTGCTGGGTCATCTGGGCGTTGAGCGGTCGATCATCGTCGGCGACTCGCTGGGCGGTCTGGTCGCGCAGCGCTTCGGCCTCGACTACCCGGATGCGGTGGAATCGCTGCTGCTGGCCGAGACGGGTTCGACCATTTTCCAGGTGCCGAAGAAGGTCGAAGCGATCCTGCTCGCGACGCGCGTCGTCCCGGTGCGGCCGCTGTTTCGCTTCATCAAGCCGAAGGTCCTGGAGCCGGAGTTCTACGACCCGCTGGGGCCGCTAAGCGCCGAAGAGATCGCCGCACGCCGCAAACATCACGAGACCTACAAAGCGCGGCTGCGGGAGCTGCCGGACAGCGAGCTCTATCGCTACTCCATGGGTCTTCTTCGCAACTACGCTGCCTTCGCCAACGCCGACCTCAGCGCGGAAGCCGGGGAGCTGACGATGCCGGTCGACATTATGCACGGCACCGCGGACCGCGTTGTCCGCTTCGAGACCGGCGCGGCGCTGCTGCAGCACATCCCACACGCGCGCTTCCATGAGCTGCCCGGCCTCGGCCATGGGCTCTTCTACTACCCGGAGGGGCGTGAGCTGGCACAACGGATCATCGAAGAGCGGGCGGCGGCGTTGACGCCCATCAAGGTCGCCGCGGGCTGAACGCGGCAGGAGAGAAATGGACGACTACCTTCGCAACTTCCTTGTCGCACTCCCGGTCTTCATCCTGATCGACTTCGCCTGGATCGGCGTGATCGCGAAGAAGATCTATCTCGACGAGCTCGGCGACCTCGCGCGAATGCGCAACGGGAAGTTCACGCCGAATCTGCCCGCCGGCGTCCTCGCCTGGGCGGTGATCGTTGCCGGCCTCGTCCTCTTCGCCGTGCCACGCCTGACGCCGGATAGCAGCATCACGACGGTGCTGGGCTGGGGCGCTCTCTTCGGCTTCGTCGGCTACGCGATGTACGACCTCACAAACCTGGCGACGGTGCGGGACTACTCCCTCAAGCTCACAGCGCTCGATATCACCTGGGGCACGGTCCTGTCGGCGGTCGTGACCATGGTCGTCTGGTTGGTAGCGAAATAGCTGGCGCAACATAGCTGCAGGTCTTTAGACCTGCGAGTCATGCGGAAGCATCGGGTCGTCGACGCCGAATCGCCTCGGCCAGAACGGACAGGCCTGAACGCGCCGTCCCTACGAGTGGCTCGAGCAGACGAGGCCTTCTGTTCCTGCGCTACGGCTTCTCGAGGACGATCTGGAGGTCGCCGGTGCTGCGGGTAGCGAAGCCCGCCTCGGCGCTGCACAGGTAGTACTGCCACATCCGGATGAAGCGTTCGTCGAAACCGAGCGCGCGGACCTGGTCGATGTTCTCGAAGAAGCGCCGGCGCCATTCCTGCAACGTGCGGACGTAGTGGGGGCCGATGTCCTCAACGCCGCTGATGATTAGCCCCGTGGGCTTGATCGCGAGCTCAACCTGGGCGAGGGACGGGAGCATGCCACCGGGGAAGATGTACTTCTGCATCCAGTTGACGCCGTCGCGGAGGCTGGCGAAGAGGCGTTCAGGCACGCTGATCGTCTGCATGACGAGACGGCCGCCAGGCTGCAGCAGCGTGTCGCACTTGCGGAAGAACGTCTCGAAGTACTCCGCCCCGACCGCCTCGAACATCTCGATCGAGACGATGGCGTCGTAGCTGCCGCTGATATCGCGGTAGTCGACCAGCTTCACGTCAATCTGGCTGCTGAGCCCCGCTTCGGCGACGCGGGCCCGGGCGAGGCTGAGCTGCTCTTCTGAGATCGTCGCGGCGGTGACGTGGACGCCGTAGTTCATCGCCGCGTGCATGGCAAAGCCGCCCCAGCCGCAGCCGATTTCGAGGACGCGGTCGCCGGGCTTGAGGCCAGCCTTGCGGCAGAGCAGGTCGAACTTGTGCCGCTGGGCGTCGGCAAGATCTTGCTCGTCGTCCTCGAAGACGGCACTCGAATAGGCCATCGTGTCGTCGAGGAAGAGGGCGAAGAGCTCGTTACTGAGATCGTAGTGGTCGCGGATATTGCGGCGGCTGCCCGCCTTGCTATTGCGTCGGCCGAGGTGGAGGCGGCGGTTCGGCAGGCGGGAGATGTCGTTGAGCGTCTGGACCAGCTTGCTCGCGTTCTGCCGGTTCATAATCCCGAGGACAAGCATGTTCGTCAGGTCGTCGGTCTCCCACATGCCGTCCATGTAGGTCTCGCCGAGGGCCAGCTCGCCGGAGAAGAGGAGGCGTGCGAAGGCATGCTCGTCCTGCACTGTCACATGGACGTGAGGGCCGTCCTCACTGCCCTGGAAGGTCTCCTGCGTGCCGTCGGGAAGGGTTAGCGTGAGTCGCCCCTTCTTTACGGCGCGGCAGGCAAGAAGCACGAGGCTGCGCGCGGGAAAGCCGCCGATGCCGAGGGCGGTCCGGTTGAGGGCTCGTTGTAGGGTCATGGTTCTCCCGTTGCCGTACGGCGTTGCTCGTTGCGCCGCCTGGGGTTAGCGCGGAACCGCTCGCCGCGCCGCCAGATCCGCAGTCCCTGCCAGTGAATCATCGCGACCGTCTTGAGATTGACGAAGGGGTATTTCAGAAGCAGCTGCGCCAGGTTCGCGTCGGTCAACGCCCGCGGCCGCACGTCGATGCCAGAGCCAAAGAACCACGCATCGCCGTCGTACTCGTCGATGCGAACCCGGAGACGGCCGTCGCCGTCCTCACGCAGCTCGAAGCGGTACTCCCGCTTCATGTCGATGAACGGCGAGACGTAGAACGCCTTTGTTGCACTCGAGGTGTACTTGTCGGCGCCATCGTTCTCGCGACGGAGGTGGTAAAGGTGGCGTTCGCTCCAGGTGTTGTGCACTTCAGCGGTGACGTCAGTGATGGCGCCGTCTGCATTCCGAGTCAGCAAGAAGGACACCGGGTTGAACACGTGGTTGAGGATACGGGGCATTGTTAACAGCTCAATGCTCCCCAATGCGAGCGGTTGCGGGCGCGGCTCTTCGAGGATGAGGTAGTCCCTGTCCCACATCGACGTCAGGTTGAAGCGATTGTGGCTGAAAAGGCGCAGACGCTGGTCGACCTCTGCCATCTCAGTGAGGTCGAGGCTCAGATACCAGACGCTGTACTCGAACGTGTATTGCGGCTCACGGCGGGTGTGCCAGACACGGCCCTCGTAGAGGCGGCTAGTCATGGCTGGACCCCGGGTCGATCAGGGCAGCGACACGGTAGGCCGAGGCCACACCGTCCTCGTGGAAGCCGTGGCCGAGGTGTGCGCCCGCAAAAAACGTCCGGCGGAGTCCGTTGATCTGCTGCACGCTGCGCTGTCCCTCGAGGGTGCCGAAGGTATACCGCGGGTGGTCGTAGTTGAACTCCCCGATTATCGTCCGGGGGTCAATGGGCCGTCGCGGGTTCACCGAGACGCAGTAATCCGTGCCATCCCAGACGGACTGCAGGCGGTTCAGGTGGTAGGTCAGGGCGAGGTCGGCGGATGGGCGGCGACAATCGTCGGTCAGATAGTTCCATGACGCCCGCGCTGCGTTCTTCGCGGGCAGCAGCGTGCCGTCGGTGTGGAGGACGATGTGGTTGTGGGTGTAGGAGAAGCGGCTCAAGGCGTCGCGTTCCCGGTCGTCGGCGTCCGCCAGGAGCGCCAGAGCCTCGTCGGCGTGGCAGGCGAGTACAACGACGTCGCAGCGCTCGACGCGATTCCCTCCATCGACGGTTAATTCGATGCCGCTCGCGCCGCGGATCACACGCTGGACCGCAGTTTTCGCCAGGGCGTTGGGCAAACGGTCCGTAATCGCTTTGACGTAGGCACGCGACCCGCCGCTAACGGTCCGCCAGCGCCAGCGCTCATTACCGCCGCCGACGAGACCATGGTTGTAGAGGAAGCGGAGCATGTAGGCAGCCGGGAAAGCATCGATCTCGTCCGGCGGTGACGACCAGACAGCGGCGGCGAGCGGGACGATGAAGTGGCGTTTGAACTCGCTGCTGTAGCCGCGAAGGTGCAGGTACCCGTCGATGGTGAGCCCTTCGAGCTCGGTGCTGTCGATCGAACGGGGCGCATCCCGGTAGAAGCGAATGATGTCGCGCCCGAGGCGGTACCCGGCAGGGCTGAGCAGGGAACGCGGCTTCGAGAGGAACCCGGCGATTCCGCGGCTGCTGTACTGCAGGTCGCAGGCCTCGCAGGTTACTGAGAACGACATGTCGCTGGGCTGGGTTGCGACTCCGAGTTCAGCGAGCAGCCGGGAGAATTGCGGGTAGGCAGGCTCGTTGTAGACGAGGAAGCCGGTGTCGAGGTGTACATCGCCACCGGGGCCCGTCGTCGATACCGTGTTGCTGTGGCCGCCAAAATAGGCGTTGCGTTCGAAGATCGTTACGTCGTGATTCCGCGAAAGAATATAGGCGGTCACAAGTCCGCTGACACCGGCGCCGACAATAGCGACCTTCATCGGAGAGAGAACGAATGAAACTGCAGGGACAGAACGTGTGGCTCATCGGGGCAAGCAGCGGCATCGGCGCCGCCCTGGCGCCAAAGCTGGCAGCGAAGGGAGCCACGCTGGCGATCAGCGCCCGCCGTGAGGACGAGCTCGAGAAGATCGCTGCGAGCTGCGCGCCGCACGAGGTGCTGGTGAAGTCGCTGGACGTCACCGACAACGACGCAGTTGTCGCGGTCTACCGGGAGCTCGTCGCGTCGTGGGGCCGGGTCGACTCGGTGATCTTCAGCGCGGGCAGCTGGACGGCGGCGCAGGTGACGGAGTTCGACAGCGCCAGGGCGATCGAGCAGATCAACGTCAACTACCTCGGCCTCGTCCGCGTGGTCGGGACGGTCATGCCGGACATGATTGCGCGGCGCAGCGGTTCGATCGTGGGCATGGCGAGCATTGCCGGCTACGGAGGCTTCCCGCGCGCCGCCGCCTACAGCTCGTCGAAGGCGGGAGTGCTGGCCTTCCTGCAGTCGATCCGCATCGAGCTGAAGAAGTTCAATGTGGAAGTGCAAACGATCAGCCCCGGCTTCGTCGAGACGCCGCTGACCGACAAGAACGACTTCGTGATGCCGTTCAAGCTCGACGCTGATGTCGCGGCCGACCGGATTATCGAGGGGCTGCTCGCGGGTGACGAAGAGATTCATTTCCCCAGACGTCTCTCGATTCCCGTGAAGCTGCTCACCGCCCTGCCTAGGCCTGCGTACGAGTGGATTGCCGGGAAACTGATGGCTCGGTAATTGATAGATGGCCTTAACCTTACGATATGCGAAACTAGATGCAGAGGTGCGTCGTGGGATGCACCCAGGAATGGTTCGCTGGTGCTCCTTTCAGGGATCACCACAGGAGTCGGGATGCCCCCTTACAGTCTCCCCGCCGAGACCACAGCCATGCTCGAGCGCATGGTGGATCGAATCGAAGCCGATCCCGGCAAAGTCATTGACCCTATTGTCTACGACGAAGAGATCGAGGACGTTGGCCTCTGTCTGAATACGCTCCCTGATGAGCTCACTGACGAGGACTTTGCCGGTATCCTCAAGCTCGCGATGCTGACGGAGTGCGCCACCGACCTGTACGCGGCGGCGATCTCCGAGCGAGGCCGCCAGTACGGCGCTCCCTGGCTCGTCCGCTTCAACGAGCGCGTCTGGGTGCCTGACGAGTACATGCACGCCGAGCCGTTCAAGCTGGCGCTGCTGTCCCTGGGCTTCTCCGAAGAAGAGCTCGACCGCGAGATCAAGGAGACGCAGGCGGGGACGTTCGTCCACGTTGGCGGCGACAGCCCGGTCAACGTCTGCACCTTCGGCATGGTCCAGGAGTACCTTACCGACCACTACCACGGCCTGATCGCCAAGCTGCTGAAGCCGGCAGCGCCAAAGCTCGCGAAGATGACATTCCACATCAAGCAGCGAGAAACGCTGCACATGGTCTGGTACCGCGACATGGCCGCCATGCAGGTAGCCGCGAACCCGGCGCTCGTGCACGACGTCGCGTACGAGCTGGCAAAGTTCCGCCTCCCCGGCAACTCGCTGATTCCCGAGCTTCAGGCGAAGGCGGTCGACTGGCTGCCGAAGATGGGCGCTGACTTCACGCAGCTCACGAAGGATCTCCTCCGCCACATCTACCTGATCACCGGCAGCCCGAAGCAGATGGGCCGTCTCGCCGTCGATATCTCTCAGATGAAGGACTACGGCCTCGGCATGCTCAAGGGGCCGCAGATCAAGTGGGCGCTGGAGCGCGGCGACGGCTGGGGCCATGCTCTCGTCGGCGAAGCGCTGCTCGAGCGCCTGGGCCTGTCGTTCCTGTTCAAGTCGTCAGTCCAGGAGGACTACCGCGGGCGCATCCGCTCCGCCGTCCGCACCTGGCTCGCAGCAAAGATGCCCACCTCGCTCGCGTAGCAGGTCAAAGCACACACCACAATCACGAGGCCGTCGAGCAATCGACGGCCTCGTCTTTCTGCGTTCCGGCTGAGGAGGTGGGAGAGGAGACCCGTTGTTGCTTCCACGAGGCAGAAGAGATGGATGTCTTTCCGCCGCCCGTCTGCGACACCAGCAGCACTCTCGCGCTGGTGACGAGGCCTCGTCCCCGCGTACGTCCCCACTTCATAGACAGCAGCAAACGGTGTCGAGCGGCGAAGGGCGTGTCGTGCGACAGCGTGGCGCCTGCGCTTCAGCTTGACAAACAAGCGCCGCTCCTCAGAATCTCACATGGGCTTTTCTCGCCCGCTTCGTAGTAGAGATAGAGGGGTTTATACCGTGGGTAACTGGAACCAGTTCCAGACAAGTGAAGACCAGGGAATGATCTGCGAGACGATCACGCTCGCGGGTCACAACGGCGACCAGATCAACGCGTACGTCGCCCGCCCCAACAACAACACGCCGCGCGGCGGCATCGTCCTGATCGCGCACATGCCGGGCTGGGACGAGATCTACCGCGAGTTCGCCCGCCGCTGGGCCCACCACGGCTTCGCGGTGATCTCGCCGAACATCTTCGCCCGCTACGGCTCGGGTACGCCTGACGACGCCGCTGCTGCTGCTCGCGGCGATGGCGGTCTGCCGGACGCCAGCGTGATCGGCGACGCCCTTGCGTCCAACGCATGGCTCAAGGCACAGCCGTTCAGCAACGGCAAGGTCGGCGTCACCGGCACCTGCTCCGGCGGCCGCCAGTCCTACCTCATCGCCGCCAAGACGGGCGCCTTCGATGCAATCATCAACTGCTGGGGCGGCCGCACCGTGATGAAGCCGGAAGAGCTGACCGAGCGCCAGCCCGAATCGCCGGCGGCGCTGACCGCCAACCTGAACTGCCCTGTGCTGGGTCTCTTCGGCAACGACGACCAGAACCCGAACCCGGAGATGGTCAACGAGGTCGAGGAAGAGCTGAAGAAGCACAACAAGGAGTACGAGTTCCACCGCTACGACGGCGCGGGCCACGGCTTCTGGTACATCGACCGCCCGGCTTACCGCCCGGAGCAGGCGATCGACGCCTGGAACAAGGCGTTCGCCTTCTTCGAGAAGCACCTGGGCTAGTTCAGCACCTCAGCTTTCAGCTGCGAGGCGCCCCGGTTCGTGCCGGGGCGTCTTTGCGTCTGTTTGGGTGTGTGTTCGGGCGGGAACTCGTCTCAGTGCGCATGACCCCGTCTCTTCACCCGGGTGAGAGTGCTGCTGGTGTCTCAGACGGGCGGCCAGACGGGGCGCATCGCGCCACTCCGCTGCTCGCGATCGGTGTCACAAAAACCGGGGACACCCAGGCGCCGGGAAGGGCTTCGTCCCTTCCAACCCTGTGCTACGCCGAAATGGGCCGAGGCCATGTTCGACGCCCCGGGCGAATCTCGCTCTCGCTCGAGCTGCAGTCGGACAAACGGTAGAGCGTAACGATTCGGAGTGGGAGCGTTCGGGAATCCCCTACGGCGGAGGACCGTCGTTCGCGTGTAGAACGGAGCGCTGGTGCCCCGTATGCTCCGAGAACAGGCAGGCTTTTCAGTTTTCAATGGGGTGTTACCGTGGATATTCGTGACAGCTTTCTCAACGCGCTGAATGACGCGCACCGGATGGGCGACATCGCCCTCGAAGACCTTACGCCGGAAGTCGCCCACTTCGACGCGGGCGGTACAACGAACACGATCGCGCAGCTGCTCTCGCACCTGACGATGGGCGAAGACGCAGCCTTTAACCGCATGATCACGGGCGGCACCCGAATCATCGAGACCGACAGCTGGGCGGAGAAGTGCGGAATCCCGCTCGAGCGCGGCGCGGTCTGGGGCAAGGAGTGGAAGCTGAACATCGATGCCTTCCGCGAGTACCGGGAGCTCGTGAAGAAGAGCGCCAGCGGTTACATCGAGACGATGGACCTCGCCGACCTCGATAAGGAAGTCGAGGCGTTCAATGGCCTCCGGCCCGTCCACAACATCATGCAGATCATCGTGATCAACCACATGCTCGGCCACGAGGGTGAGGTTTCGACGCTGAAGGGCATCCAGGGCCTGAAGGGGCTGCCGTTCTAACGACGAGCCGATTCAGCTGCTAGCGGTGCGTCTTCCGGCACCCCCGCTTCGTCACCAGCACGACGCTGAAATCCTGCGCCTTGCGGTGCCGGCTTTCGGCGCGCTGGTGGCGGAGCCGCTGTTTCTTCTCGCCGATTCGGCGATCGTCGGCCACCTCGGCACGCCGCAGCTGGCCGGCGTCGGTGTGGCAGCGACGATCCTCGGTACGGTGCTCAGCCTCTGCGTCTTCCTGGCGTACGGCACGACTTCGACCGTCGCGAGGATGATCGGCGCCGGTAACGAATCTGGAGCACTGCGCCGCGGCATCGATGGGTTGTGGCTCGCGTTGATCGTGGGTGTGATCCTCGCTGGTCTGGGCACTGTCTTCGCACCGGAGCTCGTCGGTCTCTTCGATGCAAACGCAGACGCCTCCGAGTTCGGTGTGACCTACCTCCGGATCAGCGCGATCGGACTGCCGGGCATGCTGGCGGTGTTGGCGATGACCGGTGTCCTGCGCGGGATGCAGGACACGCGAACGCCTCTTCTCGTGGCAGCGGTCGCGGCCGTCGCCAACGTCATCCTCAATCTCGTCTTCGTCTACGGCTTCGGTATGGGCGTTGGCGGCTGTGCACTCGGCACCGTACTGGCGCAGTGGGGTTCCGCGCTGGCATACATCGCTGTCGTGCTCCGAGGCGCCCGCGGCGTCGATGTGAGCTTTGCGCCCCACTGGCTCGGCGTCCTCGGCGGGCTGACGGCTTCGGCGCCGCTGCTGATCCGTACCGTATCGTTGCGAGTCGTGCTCATTCTGATGGCGGCAATCGCGGCGCGTCTTGGCGAGGAGCAGCTTGCGGCGCACCAGGTGACGACGACGATCTGGACCGCGCTGGGCCTCGGGCTCGATGCCGTCGCGATCGCGGGTCAGGCGCTGGTCGGCCGCTATCTCGGCGGCGGCGATGTCAGGGGCGCGAGGCAGGCGACGCAGCGGATGGTCGAGTGGGCGATCGGCGCCGGCATCGTCTTCGGCCTGCTGATCTTTCTGACGCGGTCGTTGCTGCCGCCTCTGTTCACTTCGGACGAGGCAGTGCGGGAGCAACTTGAGACGGTGCTGATCGTGATCGCGGTGATCCTGCCGGTGACGGGCTGGGCCTTCGCGCTCGATGGCGTCCTGATCGGCGCCGGCGATGCTCGCTTCCTCGCGGTGGGTCAGGCTGTGACGCTCATCGTCTTCATCCCGGCGATTGCGCTGGTGATTGCCCTGGACGGCGGGTTGAACGCCGTGTGGTGGGCGTACGGGATCTGGATGGTGGGGCGGACGGTGATGCTCGTCTGGCGGGAGCGGGGCGATCAGTGGGCCGTCGTGGGGGCTACGCGGTAGCCGATTCCGGCGTTTTTGCAGCTCGGACGCGGCGTCGGGCAGAGTGCGTTGGCGGCGCGGTGTTATAGACGGGCGGCCAGACGGTCGCATCGCGCCTGCGGCGCTCGCGATCTAAGTAACAAGAAAACCGGGGACACCCCGGACCCCGGGCATGGGCTGTGCCCCTACCGACCCTGCTTCGCGCGTCGCTGACCTGAGACTCTCGCCGTAGCCTCGGCTAGAAAGCCTCGGCTGCCAGGTGTATGACAGCGCTTCAATGCTCGCGCCTTGTCAGCTCCTAGTTGTCCCAGACGTTGCTGAGGCGGTTGTTGAGGAGGATGCGGGCGATCTGCTGGTAGGCGGCGAGCTCGGTGCTCTGGGGAACGCGCAGGCGACGGCCGCCGAAGAGGCCAAGGATCACGGGCATACGCGTCTCGACCGCGAAGCTGATCGTCCAGCAGCGCTGCTCCGGGTGTGCGTGGATGACGACACCGGCGTCTTCGTGCCAGTCGGTGAAGAAGTCGGGCATCGAACGGCCGGCGGGAGCGAGCTCGCCCTGCAGCGCCTCGTCGCGATTGAGGGCTTCGATGATGCCGAGGTCGAGGTCGTTGCCCCGCCATCGTGCGGCTGCATCTTTACCGCTGCGAGAGGCGATCTCGATGCGCTCGACCTCAGGGAATTTGTGCAGGCGCATATCCGGGATGCCGAGGTCGGCACGGACGACGTCGGCGCCCTCGACATGCAACCGGCGGACATTGATCCAGCGGATCGGCCCGAGGTCGACCTCGATCAGGCCGAGGCTCTTGCCGTCGCCGATGCATTCTTCCGGCTGAAACGTCCTCGGCAGCTTTGCCTTGACGCCGCGGCGAAGCAGGCCGACGTGCAGCGAATCGCGCGTGTTCATGCAGAAATCATCGGCGGATCGGCGCCCTGTCTGAATCAGGGTTCGATGACCGTGGCCGGCTTGCTGCTGACTGCTTCGGCGTGCCAGACGCGGACGGGGTGGCTGATGCCATGCAGCTCGATCTCCCGCGGGTCCTTGAAGGTGTATGGGCCGCTGCCGGCTTCGTCGACGACCTCGTCTGTCACAAGCACGTCGGAAGGTTGGGCTTCAGAGAGCAGGCGGGCAGCGAGGTTTACCGTATGGCCGAAGTAGTCGCCGGCGCGAGTCTGGACGCGGCCGAAGGCGATGCCCGCCCGCGCTGAGGGCATGTCCTCGCGCTCCCGCGTCGTCGCGACGATCCGCAGGATGCTCGGCAGCATGCTGAACACGGTGGGGCTGGCGAGCATCAACCCGTCGCCGAGGCGTTTGATGATGCGCGGCCCGCCCTGGCGTCCTTCGCGGCGAACCAGGCGTTCGAGGCGGCGGGCGTAGATAAGCGCCTGCATGTCGCCTTCTGCCTCAGTACGGGCAGTGAAACCGCTGAGGTCGACGAAGCCCATCGCGACGTCGATCTCGCCGGGCGCGAGGTCGGAGGTGTCTTCGCCCTCGCTGACGGTGCGCAGCTGTAGCGCCTGCAGCAGGTGCCGTCGGTGCAATGGCCGCGGCAGCAGGTCGGCCGCCTTGAGCAGCGCGCGGGTGAGCGGTGCGATGCGAGCGGCGCCTTCGAGCTGGGATGGAGCATCAGCACTGACACGTCGGGCGAGGTTCGTGTCATACGAGACAACCTCGGCGGCGGCAATGAAGCGCATGTAGGTGCCCCAGAGCTCGCAGGTCTCGAGGACGATCGGCTCCGGCAGGCCCTGGCGCATTGCTTCGCCGATCGCGGCAAAGAAGGCGAACTCCTCGTCCGTGATGAAGGCAGAATCGTCGATACCGAGGCCCTCGCACATACGGACGAGCAACTCTTCCTCGATGCCCATCGCACCTGCGACATCGCCGCGGGCGTGGCGGCCGGCGCGGATCTGCTGGAGGAAGTCGAGGACGTAGGCGCGTTCGAGGATGTTCGAGCGGTCGGCTGCGACGAGGACGTTGAGGGGGACATTGGCCCGCTCGAGCTCGGCGAGGACGTGGCAGCGGGCGACCCAAGCCTCGGTGGTGGGCTCGACGCGCTCGAAGAGGCCGGCCGTGACCCAGCGTTCGACCCGATCGAGGCGAACTCCGGCGAGGGCGGTGATCCGGTTTACGGGCGGTGCTGCGTCGGCCAAGCCTGCTCCCCGGTGCCCGTACGACGGGCACTTATACCGCATGATACGCGGCGCCCCGGCAGGCTATCTATCGGGACTTCGCTGAATTCTTGTCAGCGCAGGAGACGACTGGTGAACGTGGTCGAGGACTCTGTTCGGTGCGAGCATGTCCGCAGGTGCCCAGCATGCTGGGCACCTGCGGATGCAGTTCGAGCTCTAGAGGCCCATCTCCTGGCGCATGATTGCCCGCGCGTCGAGGGCCGCATCGAGTACTGCTGACGCTGGCTTGTCGAGGTAGTAGGTCGAGACGCCGATGTGGGTGGCGCCGAGCTCCTGCCAGAGACGCACGGAGTCCTTCCAGCCCTGCAGTTCGCCTGGGCCGGCACCGGTCTCTCGGCTGATCGCTGAGGTCCGGCCCTCGATGCCGAAGGTGGCCGGGTCCTTGCCCGCGTCGCGCAGGTGCTTGTGCAGCCGCTCGACCGCCATGCGCGGCTCTTCCGGCGGGATCAGCAGCGAGGTCCAGCCGTCGCAGTACTGGGCGGCGCGCTTCAGGGTGACGTTTCGGGCGCTGCTTGCGTACCAGATCGGCAGCGGCTTCTCCGGCCTCGGGTTGATGCCGACGCGGTCGAGGTGGTGGAACCTGGTCTCGTAGGTGAAGGTGTGCTCCGTCCAGAGCTTCTTGAGGAGGATGAGCTGGTCCTCCATTTTCTCGGTGCGGGTATCCCAGTCCTCGTTCAGCGCCTCGTACTCGGTGAAGTTCCAGCCGATACCGACTCCGAAGCGGCACCGTCCACCACTGAGGATGTCGAGCTCCGCCATCTGCTTTGCGGCGAGCACGGTCTGACGCTGCGGCAGCATGACGACGCTGCTGGCGAACTCAAGCTTCGTCGTGTGGGCGCACATGAACGCGAAGAGGGTCATGAGGTCGTGCCACGGCGCGTCGTTCGTGAAGGTGACACCGCTGTTCTCAGGCCGGAACTTGCCTGCTTCGTCGAAGCGGCTCTGGTCGGCGCCGACGATGTGCTCGTAAGCAATCAGGTAGTCGTAGCCGGCGCCTTCGACCGCCTGGGCGAAGTCGCGGATCGCGATCGGGTCGTTGCCGATCGTGGTCTGAGGGAAGGTAGTGCCGATCTGTGGGGTCAAGGTGATGTCCTGTCTCTGGTCGCAACGGCCGTAATGTCCCGCAGATGATACCGCACGCGGCCCCAACAACAGCCAGACGATAGGGTCGCAACAGCGTGGTGGCTAGCTCGCAAGCGTACCTTTGAGACAGGACGTTCGGGTTGATATTTGCGAAGTGCTCTGGGCTGGCTTAAGGTGATCGGGGCGGGGAAGCAGCAGGTGCGCGTGCCTTTCAAGCCGTCCTTTTCGATCGCCGTTCTCGTAGCCCTCGTCTTGAGTTCCGCGGCGTGCGTCGCGATGGAGCCCGGCACAAACGGCGTCACGCCGATCGTCATCCCGACGCGTGTGCCTCCTGAGGCCACCGCAACCATGACTGCTTCCGTCACCCGCACGCCCGAATCGCAGTCAGTAGCGCCAGCAGGTTGCGCCGCGCCCTCCGGCAACGGCTCGGTTGTCCCGACGGCCTCAAGCTCACGCTCGAGCACCCCGGAAGCTTCGGCCACGCCGTCCGCGGCGTCGACGCCGGTCAGCGAGCGGCTCGTCTCGCCCCGTGATGTGCCGCCCCCGTCCTCGCTGCAGCCGATCGCGACGCGCACCGACCTCATTCTCGAGAACCAGGTGCGAACGCTCCTCGGTGCCAACCTGGACGGCTACGCGGTGGCTGCGATTGACCTCTCGACCGGCCGCAGCGTCTCGGTAAACACGGCCAGCGTGTTCTACTCGGCCAGCGTCTTCAAGGTCTGGGTGATGTACGAGGTGTTCCACCAGGAGTCGCTGGGCTTGTTCAGCCTCTCAGACGAGCTGGTCATGACGCCGTACTACGACGCCTTCGGCCTCGGTCCGCGCGCGACCGAGCTGTGTCAGCGCCTGACCATCCTCGAGGCGATGGAAGCGATGATGTCGATCAGTGACAACGCCGCCGCAGTGCTGCTTCAGGACCTCGTCGGTGCGCCGAACATCAACTCCTCGCTCGAAGCGCTGGGACTCACCGACAGCCGTCTGAACACCGAGGACATCCCGATCACGGCACAGGATATGGCGCTGCTGCTCGAGTACATCGCCAGCGGCAAGGCGGTCAGCCGAGAGGCGAGCGAAGTGATGGCCTCGTTGATGACGATGGAGACCTTCGACAACGGGCTCGATGCGGGCGTGCCTTCAGTCGCGGTCGCCGCGCACAAGACGGGCAACTGGCCGAACGCACGCCACGACGTCGGCATCGTTTTCGGTCCAAGGAGCACCTACGTCATCGCTATTCTCTCGGACAACCGCGAGGGCTCGTATGGCATGATCGAGGCGATTTCGACCCTGGTCTACGAGGCCTTCAACCGATAGCCGCGTGGTGCTACGGATTGCCTCCTGAAGTAAGATCGGGAGGCGATGACTCAGTTCCGCAAATGGCCGGCAGAGCCCGCCTCACGCCACCGACGCGAGAAGTGCGATCGCTGTGGTCTGGGCTTCGAAGAGGGCTTCACATGGCCCGGTCTTGGCATCCCACTCGTTCTTTGCCGCGATTGTAGCGACGACATAGAAGAGTCGGTTCGGAGCTATGGTGAGGAGCCAATAAAAGCACGCGAACGGCTCCTAAACAGGCTCCGACATATCGGCACTTAACGTGAGGGATAGCGGGCGGGCTAAATCAACTATAACCCCCGTCATTAATGTCATAGATACCGCTTGACTGCCGATTCAGGTGCTGTATCGTACTGCCATCGACGACCTGGGGGAGGAAGAGATGCGGTCAACGGGCGGTGCAATGAGAGTTACAGGCCAAAGAGGATTCGTGGGCATCGCCGCAATGGTGGCAATGTCCGCGTTCCTGTTTCTGGTGCTTGCCTGCGGTGGCAGCTCCGCGTCGGGTGATTCCGATGGCGGTGGTGGAGGCGGCGGCTCGGGCGATGGCGTCCTGACCGTCAGCCCGGGTCAGGCAAAGCCCGGCCAGGTGCTCACCGTGCGTGGCTCCAAACTACCGAAGGGATCGCAGGACCCGGTTGTCCGCGGCGACCTGGTTGCGGAGACGCCGACCGGTGAGATTTCGCTGGCGAACATCAACGTCTTCAACCAGACCTTCTCTCAGACCGCATTCGTCCCCGATGAGCTCACGCCCGGCGAATACGTGATCAAGCTGAAGCTCAAGGGTGAGCACGCCGGAAAAGAAGTCTCGGCGAAGCTCACCGTCATTCCCTGAACGAACTGACGAGAGCTCAAAGGCCACCCATTCTCGGGTGGCCTTTTCGTTGGGTACCGGAGAGAACAGCTGTTACGGAATGCATTTGACTGAGGTCTGGGCGCGGCATAGAGTGCTACCGGTTAGACAGAGTCCCCAAGAGAGAAAGGTCAGGAATGGCACTTAACGAAGAAGGCGTAATGATCGTCCCCGGCATCGACAGCCGCTGGGTGCAGCTGCAGAACGGTGCACGAGCGCACTACTCCGCTGCGGGCTCAGAGGGCCCCGCGGTGATCCTGCTGCACGGCGGTATCGTCGGTTCCTCCGGCCAGGCCGGCTGGCGTTACATGATCCCGTTCCTGGCGGAGAACGGCTTCCGCGTTTTCGCGCCGGACCGCCCGGGCTTTGGCCTTGCCGACACGCGAGAGCAGTACTGGCCGAAGCGCGGCTTCCTCAGCTGGGTCGAGTTCGTCAACGACTTCGCCGACGCGCTCTGCCTGGACAAGTTTTTCCTCGCCGGCAACTCCCAGGGTGCCCAGGCTGCCGCGACCTACGCGGTGAACTACCCGGAGCGCGTTGAGCGGCTCATCCTGATCGCAACCGGCGGCGTCAACCAGGCGCTGAACGTCGACATGTCGAAGGTCCTGCCCAGCACGATCAAGACGCCGCCCTACGACGGTACCCCTGCGGGCATGCAGGCGCTGATGGAGCCGATCATCTACCGCAAGGAGTCCTTCTCGCAGGACCTCCTCGATATGCGCTCGATGATGGCGAACATCCAGACTGACTCGAACAAGGCCGCCAACGCCTTCAACAGCCGTGCCGCGACGGACCCGAACGTCAAGCAGCTCCTCAACCTCGAAGGCCGCCTCGACAAGATCACGATCCCGACGATCTACCTCTACGGCCGCCAGGACGTCCTCGGCCCGGTCGAGAACGCGTACCTGCAGGAAGACAAGCTGCCTAACGTGCAGATGTTCTACCCCGACGAGTGCGGCCACCAGGGCCAGTCGGACCAGCCGGACATGTTCAACCAGGTCTTCCTGGAGTTCTTCCGCGATGGCCAGGTTAGCCGCAAGACGGCAGACTGGGCCGGCGTTTCGACCCGCCGCCCGGAGATCGCGAGCCTGGTCGCTCAGTCGTAGAAACGGACAGGTAGTCAACATAAGAACAGCCCTGGAGCAATCCGGGGCTGTTTCGTTGTAAAAGACGCAAGGAGAAGAGGGGCCGTAGGCGCCCAGCATGCTGGGTGCCTACGGCCCCTCCGTGATCGTGACCCGGTCAGGCGGGCGCCACCCCGCGCGCATCGCGCCCTCACGGCGCTCGCGCCCTTAATTTTGGGGTCGAGGGACACCCCTCGGGCTCCCCGGGCATGGGCGGCGCCCCTATCTACCCCTGCTTCACGCGGGCCGTTGAGGTCGGAAGTGTTGAGGCCATACTACTTCCTGGGCGCTAGCTCGCCTTTGCTTCGTCCTTGCCCAGCAGCATCACCGCGACAGCGCGCCACCCGAGCAGGATCGCGCTGTTGATGACGAGGGTCACAATTGCGAAGGCAGGGGCGAAGTCACGGCCCCAGACGAGACTGCGCAGGGCGAGACCCACCGCCCAGGCGGGCAGCCACGCCGTCATCACCGGCTTGACGATGCTCGCGGGCTCCGAGCTGACCGGGCGGTTGAAGAGGCCCGTGAAGTAGGCAGCGGCGAGCCAGGGTATGAGGAACGGCAACACCACGCGCGCGAAAGCGGCAGGGGAGTAGTCCTTCTCGTGGCTGCTCAGGCCGACGACGGCGAAGAGCAGGAACGAGGCGATGTCGCCGATCAGGAGCAATGGACTGAAGCGTCGCGTATCCATGCTTCAAGGCTAGCGCTCCATGGGCTCAGGAGCGAGTAGCGGTGATGCTGGGCAGCGAAGTCGGGCCGCTTGGCCAACTCGTGCGGTCGTTATGGCCCTCTCGCCGAGGTGTCACCGGCCGTAGCGTGGAGCCAACAGGAGGATGCTATGAGCCACACGATTGTCCACTTCGAGATTCCTGCCGATGACCCGGAGGCGCTGAGTGCGTT
>JBFWZE010000048.1:11759-20167 GCA_050185685.1 Dehalococcoidia bacterium | reverse complement strand
TCAGCGGCTCATCTACCAGCTCGCCCTCGATGCCGGTCTGTCGCAGCAGCGCGGCAAACTCCGGCGCCGGTGAACCTTTGAAGCGCCGGGCGAGTCCGGAGCGGAAGAGCATCGCGATGTTGACCAGCCCCTCTCCCACCGGCGTGAAGTAGAGCTCGAAGACATCTTCGGCGATGACTTCGATGCGCGGCGGCACCTCGCCGCTCAGCCGGAGGTGGGCGCTGATGCCGTAGCGATCGGAGCGGGAGGCGCGCTGCAGGCCGGCATCGCGACGCAGCCTCGAGTTGATGCCGTCTGCCGCGATGATGACGCGTGCTTCGCGGACGCCATCGGTGGTATCGAGCGCGAAGCCATGCGTGCCGCGGGCAAGGGCGCGTACCTGCACGCCGGTCGAGAGCGTCGCACCGGCTTCGACGACGGCCTGAGCCAGCCGCGTATCGAGCACATCCCGCCTCACGCCGAGATGCGGCGCCGTGGAATCGGGCAAGGGAGCTTCAGCTACCGTATCGCCGAGGCGGAATCGCATCGATGTCAGCCGCATCGAAGCTGCAGCCACGTCATCGAGTACCCCGAGCTCGAGGAGCTCTGCCGCACCGCCGCTGAACAAGCCCTCGCCGCACGCCTTCCGGCGCGGGAACGACCCCTGCTCCAGTATCTCGACATCAATGCCGCGCCGCGCCAGATGCACCGCGGTCGCGGAGCCGGCGGGCCCGCCACCGACGATGACCACGTCCCTCATGGGAGGAGCGTAGCAGGGCTATCTGGTGACAGGCGTAATCCCGTAGCGCAGGCCGTCGAGGACGAGGTTGAGCATGCGGCTGACGTCTTCACGCCACTGCGCGCCGCCGGGGAGGTACCAGATGGCGCTGAGGACGCGCTGCAGGTCCTCGGCGCTGGCGTCTGGCCGCAGGGTGCCGTCGGCGGCTCCGGCCTCGAGCAGCAGCTTGAGGGCGCTGAGGATGCGGGCCTGGGCCTCGGCGAAGAGCGGTGTTTCGGCCGCGGCGACGGTGCAGAGGGCGTCTGCCATCGAGCGCTTGGCCGCGATGTAGTCGGCGAACCGCTCCGTCCACGCCTTGAGAGCTGCGTCGGCCGGCTGCGACGCCAGGAGGTCCGGGGCCGCAGCGCAGAGGGCATCGACCTCCTGCCGGTAGGCGGCGATGACGAGGGCCTCCCGGTTCGGGAAGTGACGGTAGAAAGTGCCCACGCCCACGTCTGCGCGGGCGGCAATCGTCTCGAGGGCCACGTTCTCGCCTTCTTCTGCGAACGCCTGGGTGGCAGCGGCGATGATCCGGTCGCGGTTTCGCTGCGCGTCGGCGCGGAGGGGGCGAGTGGTCTGGGTCATGTCGTTTGCCTCGAGAAGCGGAGCCTGCTCCGTTCCGGCCTTGACGAAGCGGAGGTTCCTCCGTTTATACTGTGGTCAACCGGAGGCGGCTCCGCTTAATCATACCGCTGGAACGCAACAGCCGCCAGTCAGGTCGAGTCCCGAGAGGAGAACGAGGAATGTTCGAGAAGATGATGAGCTTGCTGGCCGGCAACGGTCGCGGCCTCGAGGAGGCAAGGAATGAGCCTTCCCACATCCACATCCAGCGCCCCAGCCGCGCTGGTGCCCTTGAGCCCGAGAAGCCATCGCACGACGGGGACGACGAACGCGTCGAGGAGCGCGAGGCGCTGCCATCGACATAGGCTGCCTGAGCGACCGATTCGTTGACACCCCGAGTGGGCAAACTTAGACTTGATAGACAGACAATCAAATATGAGCACGGGAGCTTGGGTAGCCAGGCTGAGAGGGTGACCGGCATCGTCACCGACCGTCGGAACCTGAATCCCCGGTAATGCGGGCGCAGGAAGCTGACAGTAGAGACGAGGCGTTCACCACCAGGTGAGGCGCCTCGAATCATTTTGGCGACAACAATCAACAACAATCGCGTACCAATAGCACTCACGATCGCCGGCAGTGACTCCGGCGGCGGCGCCGGAATCCAGGCCGACATCAAGACGTTCTCGTCCCTCGGCGTCTATGCGGCGAGCGTGATCACGGCGGTGACGGCGCAAGACACGCAGCGCGTCTATGGCGTCGTCGAAATGACGCCCGAGTTCGTCGCGCAGCAGATCGATGCCGTCATGGCTGACATCGGCGCTGAGGCGGTGAAGACGGGCATGCTCGCGAGCGCGCCGATCGTCGAGGCCGTCGCCGATCGTGTGAAGCACTGGGGCGTCACGAACCTCGTCGTCGACCCGGTGATGGTGGCGAAGGGCGGCGACAAGCTGCTGCTCGATAGCGCCGTCCAAGCGCTCAAGACGCGCCTCTTTCCTCTCGCCCTCGTCGTCACGCCGAACATCCCCGAGGCCGAGGTGCTGGTGGGGCGCAAGCTGACGACGTGGGACGAGATCATGGAGGCGGCGCGCGAGATCCACGAATGGGGCGTCGCCAACGTCGTGATCAAGGGCGGCCACTTCGAGGGCGAGCTGACGGCGACCGATATCCTCTACGACGGCCAGGGCTACCGCGACTTCTCGGTCGGCTGGGTCCAGACCAACAGCACGCACGGCACCGGCTGCACCTTCGCCTCGGCGATTGCGGCGATGCTGGCGAAGGGCGAGAACGTGCCGACCGCGGTCGCCGGCGCGAAGGCCTTCGTGACGAAGGCGCTTCAGGACGCGTACCCGATCGGCCACGGCCACGGCCCGGTGCACCACTTTTACCGCTACTGGCGGCCCATGATGTCCAAATCAGGCGAGGTGACAGAATGACCATCGACACGCAAGACGACACGCTGGTTATCGGCGGCAAGACGTTCCGCTCACGCCTGATGGTGGGCACCGGCAAGTACGAGTCGCCCGAGGACTGCATCGCCGCCCTCGACGCGTCCGGTGCTGAGATCGTCACGGTCGCGATCCGCCGCCTCGACCTCAGCAACCCGAATGCGCGCAACGAGCTCGATTACATCGACTGGGAGCGCTACACGATCCTGCCGAACACCGCCGGCTGCAAGACCGCTGAAGAGGCGATCTTCACGGCGAAGCTGGCGCGAGAGCTTACCGGCTCGACCTGGATCAAGCTCGAGGTCATCCCGGACCCGCGCTACCTGCTTCCCGACCCGATCGGCACGCTCGAGGCGGCGGTGGCGCTGGTGAAGGAGGGCTTCACCGTCCTTCCCTACATCCACGCCGACCCGGTCCTCGCCGGACGGCTCGAGGAGGCCGGGTGCGCAACTGTCATGCCTCTTGGTTCGCCTATTGGCTCCGGCAGGGGTATCTTTACGCTAGAAGAGATTCAGATCATCATCGAGAACGCCGAAATACCGGTAGTCGTTGATGCGGGTCTCGGAGCCCCGTCGGAAGCATCGCTCGCCCTGGAGCTGGGCGCCGACGCCGTCCTGGTCAACACCGCAATCGCGAAGGCGAAAGACCCGGCCGGCATGGCGCAGGCATTCCGTCTCGGAGTCGAGGCAGGACGCCAGGCGTACCGGGCAGGTAGGATCGAGAAGAAGGCTTACGCCTCAGCCAGCAGTCCGCTCGAAGGGGTCGCCAGCGCCACGCGGCGTTAGCAGCAACGTTCGGACGGTCGCGCATCGGGCCGGCGCTGGCTAGATAGGCTGTCAAGGGAGAACATCAGATGCCACTGCCAACTCGAATTGGGCGACTCAGGCCGCCCGTCCTCTGCTTTGTCGTCAGCCGCGAGACGGTCAAGGGCGGCGATATCGAAGAAGCCGTACGCCAGGCGGTTGCCGGCGGCGTGAACCTGGTCCAGCTGCGCGAGCCGGATGCCGGCGCCGGTGAGCTCCTGGAGCTGACCCGCAAGCTCAAGGCTGCGACGCGCGGCCGCGCGCTCCTGATCGTCAACGACCGCATCGACGTCGCGAACGCGGCAGAGGTCGACGGCGTCCAGATCCCGGAAGACGGCCTGCCGACGCGCGCCGCCCGCGGCCTGGTCGGCCGCTACAACGTGATCGGCCGCAGCGTCCACGACCTCGACGTGGCCCGCGCCGCGATCGACGAAGGCGCTGACTTTGCCCTCGTCGGCACAATCTACAAGAGCACCTCGCACCCGGACGTGAAGCCGGCGGGCGTCAAGCTGATCGAAGACATCACCAAGGACAGCTCGTTCCCGGTCCTCGCCATCGGCGGCATCACCGCCGACAAGGTCGAAGAGGTCGTGAAGGCGGGGGCTGCCGGTGTCGCCGTCGTTTCGGCGATCGGTGGCTCCGAGGACATGAAGGCCGCCGCCGAAGAGTTGTCGAAGGCGCTGAAGGAAGCCTGGGAAGCGCGTCTCAGCGCCGGGACGACGACCGCCAGCGCGTGATCAACGAAGTCATGCAGATTGTCCTGAACGGTGACGACCACACGCTGCCGTCTGAGATGACGCTGGCGCAACTCGTCGAGCACCTCGGGATCGACCGCCGCCTCGTCGCGCTGGCGCACAACGGCGAAGTCGTCCCTCGCGATACGTACGAGCAGGTGACGGTGCATGACGGCGACGCGGTCGAGATCGTGCGCATGGTCGGCGGCGGCTAGCACGTGCCCCAGGTCGTCATCGTCGGCGGTGGCGTCATCGGCTGCGCGACCGCCTACTTTCTCGCGAAGAATGGTGCGTCGGTCACGCTCCTGGAGCGCGGCGAGCTGGCCGGCGAGGCCTCAGGCGCCGCGGCGGGCATGCTGGCGGCGCTTTCCGACGAGGGCGGCAGCCGCGGCCCCGAGTTTCAGCAGCTTTGTCTCGACGGCCTCGACCTCTACGAGAGCGTCCTGCCGGTGCTCGACGCCACCGGTGTCGACCTGCGCTACAGCCGTGCCGGTGTCCTTCACCTCGCCCTGATCAACCACGAAGCCGAGCCGCTGAAGCGTCGCTACGAGCAGCAGCTCGCCCTCGCGCCCGATAACCGCTGGCTTGAGGGCGATGCGCTGCGCGAAGAAGAGCCGCAGGCGCAGCCCCACGCTGTCGCCGGGCTCCTGTCGCCGCGGGAGCACTTCCTCGACCCGCAGCGCCTGACCCTCGCCTTCGCCGAAGCCGCACGCCGCGAGGGCGCGAGCATCCAGACGCAGACGGCCGTCACCGGCCTCGTGCAGACCGATGGCAAGGTGAGCAGTGTGCGCACCGCCGGCGGCCGTATTGAGGCAGCTTCTGTGCTGCTGAGCGGCGGGCCCTGGACGGCGGGCATGGCGGCGAAGCTGGGAGCCTTCATCCCGGTCCGGCCGGTGCGAGGCCAGATGATTTCCCTGCGCGGGCCGAAGCAGCCGCTGCGCCACGTGATCTGGGGCGAGCACGCCTACCTCGTCCCGCGCGAAGACGGCCAGACCTTCGTCGGCGCAACGGTCGAGGAGGTGGGCTTCCGCCGCCGCAACACGCTGACCGGCCTCGCCCGCTTGCGTCGCGCAGCAACTGAGCTCGTGCCTGCCCTCAAGGACGCCGACCTCGTTCGCAGCTGGTCCGGCCTGCGTCCCGGTACGCCGGACGGACTGCCGATCCTCGGCCAGCTGCCCGGCCACGAAAACGTCTGGGTCGCGACGGGGCACTTCCGCAACGGCATCCTGCTGGCGCCGATTACGGGTCAGCTCATGGCGGAGGGCATCAGGTCGGGCGAGACTCCGGCTCGGCTGCAGCCGTTCTCGCCGCTGCGCTTCGTCTCCTAGCAGCGTGATGCACGTCGTAGTGCTGTAGAGCACAAGAGTGACGCTGCGGCCTGAACGCCGGGGCGTCGTCACCCGCGCAGCGTTGTCATCGCCGCCGCGCAGGCCTATCGTGGCGGCGAAAGAAGGTGCTGCCATGACGACCAGCGTTGCTCAATCCCTCGCCGACAAGCTCAACGAGCTCTCAGACCCGAAGCCCTGGCACGTCGGCTGGTACTTCAAGGACCTGACCAGCGGCGCGTCCGCGAACCGCAACGGCGACGTCGTCGTGCCCTCGGCGAGCACGCGCAAGGTCGCGATCCTGATGACGGCGCTGAAGCAGGTGCACGAGGGCACGCTGCGCCTCGACCAGCCGCTGGAGATGCTGGCGAAGTATCAGAACAACACCTCGGGCACCTTCCAGCACCTGGCCCCCGGCTTCACTATCACGCTGAAGGACGCGCTGACGATGATGATTATCGTCAGCGACAACACCTGCACCGGCACTGTGTCCGACATCGTCGGGCTCGACAACGTGCAGGCGCTCTGCAACTCGATCGGCATGAAGGGCACCTTCCACCGCCTCGGCATCCCGCAGGAGACGACCGACCGCTCGCCGCCGGTCGAGACCGTGAACGCGACGACGCCGAACGACCAGGGCCTGCTCCTCGAACTGATCGTCCGCGGCATGACGGACGCGGCCGCGGCGGCGCAGCTCGGCTCGACGCCAGAGCTCTGTCAGGTGGCGGTCGAGATCATGAGCTGGCAGAAACTCCGCTACCGCATCCCGTTCCTGCTGCCGGAGGGCACGAAGGTGGCGAGCAAGACGGGCAGCGTCACCGGCCAGTACCACGACGTGGGCATCGTGTTCGACGGCGAGAAGCCGCTCTACATCCTCTGCGCCTACAACTCCGGCGTCCCGGCTGAGTTCGAGGGCATGAACGGCAACGCGGCGGCGAGCATGATGATGGCGCGGATGTCGCGGGCGATCTGGGATGGGCTGAAGGGGTAGGAGCAGGGGGCGATTCGGGCGTCTCGGGCTGGGGCCTACCCAGAGCGGATGAAGGGGGGTCTCTCTCGCGGCCGGGTGAGTGGAAGCTCCCTTGCAGCGGTTACGTGAGCTCTCCATTGGGTGCTTTTGCTGCTGGTGTTGCAGATGGACGTCAGAAGAGCGCTGCGCGGCGCTTCGCTGCTTGCGGCTCTGATTCTTAAGAATTTGGGGACACCCCAAACCCCGGGAGGGGCTTCGCCCCTTCCAATCCCTTTGGGGCTCCGCCCCGACGCCAGGTTCGCGCGTAGCCCCGCCGTTCAGGGCGGGGCGGCCGTCTTTATGCTGGCGGTGTTTCGTTCGCCGCGTGTGAGTGTTTGCTGAGGGGCGGCCGGATGAGGCCGCCAGAGGTTTCTTCGCCTTGCCTGCGGGCAATGCATCCCTGGCGATGTCACCGAGCTTGCAAAAGAGGCACGCCCTCACCTCAATCCTCTCCCAGAGGGCGAGGAAGGCCTGCTCAAGCTGCGCTTTCGTCGTGCCTCGGGCGTGGCCCCGCCGTTCAGGGCGGGGCGGTCGTATTCACGCCGACGGCGCTACGCTCGTCATTGCCCGATTGCCCGATTGCCCGATTGCATCGGTGTCAGCCGGTTATGCGGCCCACCCACTGGCGGAGGACGTCTGCTGCTGCCGGGTAGCTGAGGACGCCGTGGTCGGCGCCTTCGATAGCGTGGAACTCGGAGTGGGGGATGCCTTTATGGAGGGCGTGACCCCAGTCGAAGGGGACGGTGTTGTCGCTGGTGCCGTGGATGACGCAGACAGGCATGTGGAGCTCGGCGAGGCGGTCGCTGTAGTCCCAGCCGATGTAGGCCTCGTAGTTGCGCAGCTCGCCCTTTGCGTAGTGGTAGAGGTCATCGTCGGAGAGCGCGGTGAGGATGTCCTGCAGCTTCTGAACGCGGGCGGCGTCGTCCGGGCGCGGGTTGGCGGGGATGGGGGATGCCTTACGCAGGGCTTCCTTGCGGGCTTCGAAGGCGGCGCGGTCGCCCTCGGTGCGGGCGTGCTCGACCCACTCGAGGCGGCTCCGGCCCACCGGGCGCTCCGGGTTTGCGAGGTAGGCGCTCGTATTCGGTAGGCAGAGGGCGATGACGCGCTCGGGACGTGTCAGGGCGAACTGCAGCGCGATCGGACCGCCGGCGGAGCTGCCGCAGATGATCGCGCGGTCGATACCGAGGTGGTCGAGGAGACCCGCTGCTTCGGCTGCGAGCGTTTCGAGGTCGTAGTGGTCGTCGGTGTAGCCGGAGCGGAAGGCGTTGCGGCGGTCGTAGACGATCGTCCTGATGTGGTCGCGGGGCAGGATGTCGCGCACTTCGTGAGGCCGGGGCGAAAGGGTGGTCGTTGCGCCGCCGTAGCCGCCGTGGATGAAGAGCAGCGGGACGCCTTCGCCGAGGCACTCGTAGCTGATGTCGATGCCGTTGATGTGCGCAGTGGGCATGGTTCTGCTCCTTATGCAGGGATGCCGCTGCGCATCCCTATCGGTCTGCTCCGCTCCCGTATAGGAGAAAGACAACGGGCGGGCACCCCCCAACCCCCGGGCATGGGCTGCGCCCCTACCAACCCTGCTTTCTGGACTCTGTTTACGGCTCGGTCTACTCGATTATCTTCACTAGCTCTTCTGCTGCTGCCTTGGGGTCGTCGGCGGAGCAGACGGCGCTGATCACGGCGACGCCGCTGGCGCCGGCCTGCATGACCTGCGCGGCGTTCGAGGCGTTGATGCCGCCGATGCCGATGACGGGGAGCTGTACGGCGTTGCGGACCTCGG